>DJEN01000074.1:0-31086 GCA_002431345.1 Megasphaera sp. UBA5897
AAAAAGAGCACTGGAAAATTCCAGTGCTCTTTTTTTAGTGGTTAATAGTTGGTGCTTAGCTATTAGTAGCTGGTAGTTCGGGAGTTGTGTTTTTTAGTTGCGGCAACCGGTTATGCACAAGTACATAAAAAATAACGACATATTTTATAAGATTGTAACGAGAGAAGGGAAGAAGGCTATCCGGACGGCAGCTTTAAGGGAAATGCTGTAATGACATGTTATGAATTTGCGGCGGCTATTTATCGCGCGATACTGCGTGGCGCAGATCGGTATGCTGCATTTGGCAGTGACGAGAGACTGCAGAGGCTTTTGAAAGAATTTAAAGCGGAGTTAGCTTATATCCAGTTAGATACGATTCAAACAGATAAGTATTGGAAAACCAGTAGTTCAGCGTGTTCGCATGACCAATGTCAGATAATACATAGGCTGCGTTTTCTGCATACGCTGCAATTGTAAAAAGGAACTGTCCCAGGGGAAATATTTCCTCATGGAAAGTTCCTTTTTGTGACTAATTTAGCAGTGCAGTGCATACATAGAAAACGTCATGAATCGCAGAGATAGGTTACTCACAGATTCATGACGTTTGTCATTGCACAAATAATATATTGAAAAAGAATGATTACTGATTCGTAATGACACTGTGTTTACGGCTGTAAGCGACATAGATAATAAAGCCTAAGACCATCCAAACAACGAAAAGAATATGTGTCAGTGTGGACAAGGCATAAATCAAATAGCCGCAGACAATGATGCCGATAGTGGCAATAACAGGCAGGCAGGGGCACTGGAATTTGCGGGGAATTTCTGGATGGTTTTTACGCATTTTCCAAAGGCCGATAAAGTTGAGGAGAAAGACGGCAAGAACACCGGTATTAGACAATTCAACAATATGCATCAGCGGTACGAAACCGGCGATAACGGCAATTGTAATGGAACCGATGATTGTTACCAAGTAGGGTGTATGATATTTGGGATGAATCTTGCCAATTCCAGCGGGTAAAAGACCGTCACGGGAAACGGCGAAGAAGATACGTGCCTGGCCGAAAAGGTAAACAATCAATGTCGTGATGATGCCGGCAATGGCTCCGACGGCGACAAGATTGGCAACACTTGGCCAATGGAGAATACGAAGGGCATAAGCAACTGGTTCCGGTGTATTCAGTTGTGTATAATTAATAGCACCTGTCAGAGCCAGCGCCATAGAAACATACAAGCACATACAGATGAATACCGAAAGGATAATGCCGATAGGCAGATTTCGTTCCGGTTTTTTGCATTCTTCTGCTGAAGTGGCAACGGCATCAAAACCCATATAGGAGAAGAAAACAATAGCTGTACCGCTGAGTATCCCCTGCATGCCGAAGGGCATAAAGGGTTCAAAATTGGTAACATCAACGTGCGGCGAAGCAATGCCAATAAAGGAAATAATAGCTGCTAACGTAATAAAGACTAGGATCGTATTGAGCTTGGCACTCTGCTTAGTTCCTCGAATTAAGATTAAGGCAAGCAATAAAATAATGATAACTGCAGGAAGATTAATAATACCGCCTTCTGCCGGTGTTTTTAACAGGATTTCCGGAATGATATATCCATATGATTTGCAAATTCCTGCCAAATACCCGGAAAAGCCGACAGCAACAGCACTGCCTGTAACCGTATAGCCTAAAAGCAGTGACCAGCCGGTCAAAAACGCCATGCCTTCACCGAGTGAGGCAAAGGTGTAAGAATAGACACTGCCTGAGGACGGAATCATAGAGGCAAATTCACTGTAAGCCAGACCCACGAGAACACACAAAATACCAGCTAAAGCAAAAGAAATAGAAATCGCCGGCCCTGCATACTTGGCAGCGGCAATGCCTGTCAACACAAAGATGCCGGCCCCGATAATGCCTCCGACGCCAAGAAATGTTAAATCTAATGCACTCAGGTTTTTGCTGAGGTTGGAATTTTCTGTATCGGCGTGAAGCTGGGCAATAGATTTCGTACTAAAAAATGACATAACATCAACTCCTTTTATCAAATCAATACCGGAAAATAATAGGCCCCCTTTTTTTTAATTGTTATTATGTTCAATTTAGTTTACTATAAAAACTGAATAATATCAATAAATTTATAAAAATAAAGTAAAATTATTTCGAATTAACCCCGATATGTAAGGCGATTTATAAGTTTATTTATAATTTTATAAAAATAACATAAAACAACAAATTATACAACTGTTTTATAATTGTATTTTGAATACATAAGATAAATAGGTATGTACTTGTTGTCAGATAGTCTTGATTGTGGTATAAATGAGGAGTAAACATAAATGGGGAGTTGATTTTCATGGTAATGAGTGTAGCTGCACCGCAGGCTAAAGGTAAATTTGCTGAAGATAAGATTTTTGGTGCTAATAACCGTGCTGTTGCATTGGCTGAAAAATTAGGCAACGACAAAGTTATTAATGGTACTGTTGGTTCGCTTTTGGATGAAAACGGCGATTTGGTTATGCTGGATGTCGTTCAAAAAGCATATAAAGAATTAACGCCGAAAGAAATTGTTGCATATGCGCCAATTCAAGGCTATCCTGATTACTTGAACGCTGCCATTGACCAGTGTTTTGGTGAATCCCGTCCGGATGGCTATATCCGTGCTTGTGCTACATCCGGTGGTTCTGGCGTACTGCATCACGTCATTCATAACTACTCCGAATGGGGTGATGAAATACTGACAAGTGATTATCACTGGGGTGCCTATGGTTCTATGTGTAAAGATAATGGACGGAAGCTTCGCGAATTTTCACTGCTGACGCCAGAAGGTACATTTAATTTGGAAAGCTTCAAAGAAAATGTACAAGCACTTTTTGATAAACAATATAATACAGTTATCATTATGAATTCACCGGCCAATAACCCGACTGGTTTTGCGCTGTCAGATTCCGATTGGGATCATGTATTGGATTTCTTAAAAGAAGTCGTAAAAGGCAAAGATAAAAATATTATTTTTGTATCAGACGTTGCGTATTTGGATTATAGTGGTGAAAAACAAGAATGCCGCAAATTCTTCAAAAAATTTGGCAATTTGCCGGATAATATTTTGATCGTCGTTTCCTATACCTGCAGTAAGGGATTTACCATGTATGGCCAGCGTATGGGGGCTATGATTTGCGTCACAGCCAATGAAGATGTTGCGAATGAATTTGTAGCTATCAATCAGTATACAAGCCGTGCTACCTGGTCGAACTCCAATAGTGCCGCTATGAAAGCGATGGCAAATATCTGCAAAGATCCGGCTAAAGTAGCACAGCTGGATGCAGAACGTGCTAAATATTTCAAACTCATCAAAGAACGTGCGGCTATTTTTATGGAAGAAGCTTCAGCATGCGGCTTAAAATATCTGCCGTACCTTTCCGGTTTCTTTATTACGATTCCGATGGAAGGTGCTCAGAAAGTCTGCGACTTCATGGAAAAAGAAAATATTTTCCTTGTACCGCTCAGCAACGGCATTCGCTTAGCCGTATGCTCTGTATCCAAATCTAAAATTACGGGTTTGGCAGCTAAAATTAAAGCAGCTTTGGATGAAGTAGGCGCTAAACAGTAATGATCATATAACCAAGACAACATAAGACAGAAAAGCCGGTATATCATGAAACATACCGGCTTTTTCGTTAACAAGGAGGAAGATAAAGTATGTTTAAGACGATTGGTATATGCGGAACCGGCAATATGGGAAAAGCCATTGCCAAGGGATTAGCTGCGTCGGGATTAATTCCGTCTGCTAATATATATGTATATAACATCCACAAGGCTAAGGCTGAAGCATTGGCTAAGGAAACTGGCGTTACCGTAGTAGATACAGCAGCAGAATTGGCGGAAAAATCACAAGGCTTGATTATGGCTGTCAAACCGTATGTCATGCCGGCATCTTTGGCAGAAGTACAAGAACATATCGTGAAGGATACGGTTGTTATTTCTATTGCTGCCGGTTTAACGATGCAAAAGCTGGCAGCGTATCTGCCTTCTCAGACGAAGATTGTGCGGATTATGCCCAATACGCCGTCAATGGTAGGAGAAGGTATGGCCTCTGTGTCTGTAAATGACCAAGTGTCTGCAGAAGAAACGCAGGCTGTCCTGGATATTTTTAATAGCTTTGGCAGAGCTGAATTAGTGGATGAATCGCTGATTGATGCTGTTTGTGGTCTCAGCGGCAGCGGTCCGGCTTATGTATATATGTTTATTGAAGCATTGGCAGATGGTGCTGTTTTGGAAGGCATGCCGCGCCCGATGGCGTATACATTTGCTGCCCAGACTGTTTTGGGGGCCGCTAAGATGGTCTTGGAAACAGGCGAACACCCGGGCAAGCTAAAAGATGATGTATGCTCGCCGGGCGGTACGACCATAGAAGCGGTTAAAACGCTGGAAAACAGAGGATTTCGGGCAGCTGTTGCAGAAGCCGTGATTGCATCAGCCGAAAAGAATAAAAATATGTAACATATAGGAAGAAACGCAGGCATTTTGTACTGCGTTTCTTTTTTTGACAGAAATTGGCAAATGCAGTATGAAGATAAAATCACTATATAGAATCAACTATAATTACCTAAAGTTATACTAGAATGAGAAAAAATTAACAATCTTAAAAATTTTACATATTGACTCACATATTAATAAAAATAAATTGTTACTATGCGGTAATGTAATGGCACTACTACGCGCAATACAAAAGATATATATCTAAAATGTGTAAATGTAATTTACACTTGAACGGGAATAGGGTATAATAATACTCGAAAAAGGAAAGTTAAACGATATGTAATATTAATCAAATAACTTTTCTGTAAACGCTATTAGAGGTTTACACCTTAGCGCGGAAGGATAGGATGGTATTTTATTTTAGTCTTTACACCGGTGACGGTTAAAGTGATAGATGTCAGTCCTTATTAAAAAATTCTTATTTTTGTTTGGAGGTTATGTATTATGGCAAAAGGTAAAGTTACCCCGGAAATGATTGAAGAATTTAAGAAAATTGTTGGTGAAAAATACGTATACACTGATGCTGATAAGCTCGAACCGTATTCCCACGACGAAGTAACGGATCCTCATTATGTAAAAATGCCGCAGGTAGTAGTTCTCCCGGCAACGACAGAAGAAGTAGCTAAAGTTGTTAAAGTATGTTATGACAACGACGTAGTTATGGTACCGCGTGCTGCTGGCACAGGCTTGGCTGTAGGTGCTGTTGCTACATTCGGCGGCGTTATCATTTCTATCGAACGCATGAATAAAATCATTGAAATTGATAAACAGAACATGGTCTGTGTTACAGAACCGGGTGTTACGACTTCCGTTCTCCAGTCCGAAGTTCAAAAAGAAGGTCTCTTCTACGGCGGCGACCCCTGCAGTGGGGATTCCTGCTTCATCGGCGGCAACGTTGCAACCAACGCTGGCGGCAACCGTGCTGTTAAATATGGCGTAACCCGTGACCAGGTTATGGGCATTGAAGTAGTTACTCCGAGCGGCGAAGTCGTTACTCTCGGCGGTAAATTCCGTAAAAATGCTACAGGCTACATGCTCATGCATTTGTACATCGGTTCTGAAGGTACGTTGGGTATTATCACAAAGATTTATCTCAAATTGGTTGCTTTGCCGAAATACCAGCAGGACCTCTTGGTTGTATTCGACAACCTCGACGATGCTATCGCTTTGACACCAAAAGTTATGAACGCAGGTATTACACCGGTTTGCGTAGAATTTATGGATAACGCTTCTATCAAACAGGTTGAAGTATTCTTGGATGAAAAACTGCCAAAATCCGATATCGGCAACTACATCATCATTCAGATTGCCGGCGATAACGAAGACGTATTGATGGATCAGTGCGAAAAAATCGTTGAATTGGCTGAAGAAAACAAAGCTATCGACTCCTTGGTTGCTGACCCGGCTGTTATTTGGAAATCCCGTAAAGCATACCTTGAAGCTGACCGTGCTCGCAGCTTAGTATTCTCCATGGAAGATATCGTTGTTCCGATGACAGATATTCCGCAGGCTGTACAGCAGATTTCTAAATTAGCTGCTAAATATGACATTGCAATGCACTGCGCAGGCCACTGCGGCGACGGCAACGTCCACATTGATATCTTGAAAGATGACCTCTCTCAGGAACAATGGGAAGAAGTTCTTCCGAAGATTCAGGACGAAATCTATGCCCTCGTTTACAAACTCGGCGGTCGTCTCTCCGGCGAACATGGCATTGGCTACAAACGTGCAGCTAAATTAGCTCACTACACCGATCCTGTAGAACTGAAATTGATGAAAGCTGTTAAACTGGCTTTGGATCCGAAGAACATCATGAACCCGGGCAAAGTTGTCAGCGTTAACGACGAAGTTCCTGTAGAAGAATAAAATATAACGTTAGTTATATGCATAAAAAATAATATAAGCAGTAAAGGGTAAAGCTTTCCAGCTTTACCCTTTCTCTTTACAAATTTTTTGTTGGTTATACGAAATTATTCGAAATGGCTATGAATAATTTCACAATTATATGCATATCATGAATGTAGATGAAAATGAGAAAGTAATGAGAAAGGTGGTAAATAGTATGCAAAAATTTTCTGTACCCTTTGGCAAAGAACAAGTTACGTTTGAACTTCCTGAAAATCAGGTAGCTGGTGTATTGGTATCTCATGCCCATGAATATAAAGCACCTAAATCGGAAACAGAATTGGTAGCTGATGCCTTGGCAAACCCGATTGACAGTCCGAAATTAAGCGAATTGGCAAAAGGCAAAAAGACGTGCACGATTATTTCCAGTGACCATACACGTCCGGTACCAAGCCATATCATCATGCCGCAGTTGTTGGCGGAACTTCGCAAAGGAAATCCGGACATCGATATTACCATTTTGATAGCTACCGGGATGCATCGCCATACGACCCATGACGAACTCGTAGCGAAATATGGCAAAGAAATTGCAGAACATGAAAAATTTGTTATTCATGACAGCCGTAAAGATGAAGACATGATTAGTGTTGGCACCTTGCCGTCTGGCGGCGACTGCCGGCTTAACAAAGTAGCTGTCAATACAGATTTGCTCATTTCAGAAGGCTTTATTGAACCGCATTTTTTTGCAGGCATGTCCGGCGGTCGTAAATCTATTTTACCGGGGATTGCCAGCAAAGTAACAATTTTGGCTAACCATTGCGCAGAATTTATCAATAGTCCCAATGCTCGTACAGGCATCCTGAAAGGCAATCCGATTCATGAAGATATGCTGTATGCAGCGAAAGCTGCTAAATTGGCATTTATTTGCAATGTTGTTATTGACGCAGATAAAAAAGTTATTGCAGCGTTTGCCGGCGACCGTGAAAAAGCACATTACGCAGGCGTTGATTTTGAACTGAAATTGGCAGGTGTCAAACCCATTCCGGCAGATATTGTTGTTACGACTAATGGCGGCTATCCGCTCGATCAAAATATTTATCAGTCTGTCAAAGGGATGACGGCTGCAGAAGCAACATGCAAAGATGGCGGCGTTATTATTGATGTATCAGCCTGCTCCGATGGTCACGGCGGCGATGCCTTCTACAATACGCTGAAAGCAGCTACGGATGTTCAGAAGGCCATGGACGAAATATTGGCCCGCAAACGGGATGAAACTATTTTTGATCAGTGGGAATCTCAAATCCTGCTTCGCATGCTCTTGAAATACACCATTATCATGGTTACCAAGGCACCGCAGCAAATGGTAGAAGATATGCATCTGAAATATGCTAAAGACATTCATGAAGCGTTGGCAATGGCGCAGGATATCATGAAAGCCAAAGGCGTAGCAGAACCTAACGTTACGGTTATTCCGGACGGCGTGTCAGTTATTGTCAAATAAATAGGATACAGTTTTATGATGCAATAATCTACATACTAAAAATAGCAAATGCAAGGGGTTGTCGTTTTGTGCGGCAGCCCCTTTTGCTTGTGTTACCTATCTTTTTAGCTTATAATAGGGCTAATGTATGGAAAAGGAGGATGTATGATATATTGGAATCATTAGAAGCAACAATGCTGTTTGATGTGGGTATGATTGCTCAGGTCATCTTACTTGATTTGGCATTGGGCGGCGACAACTCGATTGTTATTGGCATGGCCGCAAAAAATTTACCGGCGCATTTACAGAAAAAAGCTATTTTGTATGGCACAGGGGGCGCCATTATTTTGCGTTTTATCATGGCGTTTATTGTTTCCTGGCTGTTTCATGTACCGTTTTTAAAAACGATAGGTGCCTTGCTGCTGCTATATATAGGTATTAAATTGATTGGTTCCTCTGATGGAGAAGATGAAGAAAACATTCATGTCGAAGCGAAAGAAACCTTGTGGCCGGCTGTCAAGACGATTATGCTGGCTGATGCGTTAATGAGTTTGGATAATGTACTGGCCATTGTAGGAGCGACAAATAATCATTGGGGCTTGCTCATGATTGGCATGCTCATATCTGTACCTATTATTATATTTGGCAGTACGGTAGTAGCCAAAGTCATGAATACGTTCCCTATATTGGTCTATGCAGGCGGCGCTATTTTGGGATGGGCTGCCGGTGGCATGGTTGCGTCTGACCACTATTTGGCACAGTATATTACGATTGCTGCTGATAATCCGCAGGCAATTAAAGCTGCTTTGTTGTGTATTACACTGGCAGGCGGCTTTATATGGAAACGAATGCATCAGCCGAAAGCAGCATAAGTAATAGCAAAAGAAGATGCAGTAGAAATGCGTACAGTCTCTTGAAGGTTTAGGTCTTAAACTAGCCTTTGAGAAGAGCTGTACGGCATACTGCTGCTGTATTTTGCTGAAAAACAAAAAAGTTGGATTTTTTTAAAAAAGTTGTAAAAAATTCGTTGACTTTTGGTGGAAATATGGTATTATATAGAAGTCGGTTGACGGGGCGTAGCGCAGTTTGGTAGCGCGCTTGGTTCGGGACTAAGAGGTCGCAGGTTCGAATCCTGTCGCCCCGACCACATTTACACATTGGATGTTCATCCCGAGGACATCAAGAACTGAATAGTGAAACAATGTGTAAGCCATGGAGAGCTGTCCGAGCGGCTGAAGGAGCATGATTGGAAATCATGTATAGGGCTAACGCTCTATCGTGGGTTCAAATCCCACGCTCTCCGCCATAAACTGAAAAAGAACCTATGTTGATAGGTTCTTTTTTTATATCTAAATATATTTGGGCTCTTTGTCAAATGTTGGGGTGCTTTTCAAATTACTTGCTGCGGCAGGAGATACGAGATTTTATGAATATGGATTTTTACAAGATACCACCATGCAGGATAGAATCAATTTTTACATTCCTTCAAAATACAATATAGAAATCCTTTTTATATTCTTTGAAAAAACGTAAAATTATTGCGAATAAGTTTACATTTGTCTATAAAAACAATTGACAACATAAAAAAATAATGCTATCATATACAACATAAAACTTGATATGATTGCAATGAAGAGAAGAGTAGGCAAAGAGAGTTGTTGCAGAGAATTCCCGTTTGGTGTAAGGGATACAATGAACTTTGGTGAAGATGGACTCTGAGCAGGCTGGTCGAATCGTTAGACCGTCCGGGTGCACCCGTTATCGTGCTAAGGTATTGAGAGTAATTTTCTTGCGTACCTGAAGAGGCTGAATTTGTGAAAATTTGGTAAAATTGGGTGGTATCACGGTGCTTCCGTCCCTTACATGGGGATGGGAGCGTTTTTTTTATTGTAATCATTTCAAGTATAGTGTTGTTTTTTTGTATTTGCCTGTTTGGGAGGTAATGGTATTATGAGTGGGGAAAAAGGGGTTATTCGTTTTCGAGACGTACTTATCTTGGGATTTGCTTTCTTTGCTACGTATTTTGGCGCCGGGAATTTGATTTTTCCGCCGCAGCTGGGTTTGAACAGCGGCAGCGATTTCATGTCCGGCTTAGCTGGCTTGACGCTTTCTGGTATTTTTCTTCCTATTTTTACATTGATTGTTATTGGCTTGAATGGTGATGTACATCAGATTACCAATCGTGTAGGCAAATATACGTATAATATTTTATTGGCAGCTTTAATGGTTGTTTGTACATTTGTATCTATTCCTAGAACTTGTGCGACAGCAATTCAGCTGGGGATTCAAGGGAATATTCCGGGTGCTCCGTTCATTCCTTTGGTTGCAGTATATTTTATTATTTCTTTTTTCTTTGCATATGATCAAAACAATGTTATGGATCGCATGGGTAAGTATTTAACGCCGCTCTTAGCGTTGATTTTAGTTGTTATCGCTTTTTTGGGAATCTTTAATCCCTTAGGAACTCCGGTGGCTCCGGCAGTACCGCAGCCGTTTGTCAATGCTTTTTTAGGCGGATATAATACTGGCGATGTGTTAGTAAGTTTTATTATGGCAACTGTATTTATTAAGGCAATTTACGCCAAAGGATATGTAAAGATTGAAGAACGAAATAAGACATTAACCTATTGCGGTATTGTTGCATTTGTTTTGTTATTGATTATATATGGCAGCTTATTATATATGGGCGCTTGCGTCAGCGGGGAATATCCGCAGAATATAGGCCGTGCTGAACTTTTAGTTTCTATTATCCAGCGAGTTGGCGGCGCGGTTATGGTACCGATGGGAATTGCCGTTGTGTTGGCTTGCTTGACGACGGCTATTGGACAGATTTCTGCTGTAGCTGAATTTGTAAATACAGCAAGTAAAGGCAAAATTTCTTATAAAATCGTTGCGATTGTTTGCTGCGTGTTGTCAGCACTGACGGCTCTTTTGGGTGTAGACGGCATTGTTACGTATATTGGTTGGATTTTTGGCGTATGCTATCCGCCTTGCCTTGCACTGATGGTTTTGGGTATTATTGGGAAGGCTGTTGATACAAACGGCGGTCATAAAGGTGCTGTATATTTGGTTACAATATATGCCCTGCTGGAATCCTTGCCTGGATTGAGCAGCCTGCCTTTTGCAAAAGCGATCATTGCGATGACGCCGCTTTCTACGTATGGCTTTGGCTGGGTACCTGTTTTTATCGTTGGTTTTATCGGCGGCTTGATTATTGGTAAAATCTATGATCGTAAACGGGCTGATGTACCTGCTACAAGCAAGTAATCCGCCAGGCAGCGCGGCAGTTGCATGCTGCGCATACAAAATATGGCAGCAGTCTGGTACATAGTGTGATAATAGCTTGACATACAGTAATGAAAATGATACAATAAGCCGTGTTGAAAACAAAGCAGAAGCTATCCGCTTCTCACCTTACATGGCTTTTATGTTACTAAGGTTTATGACGGAAACGTACGAGCGGATAGTGCAATGCTATCCGTTCTTTTTTTGTGGAGGTGAAAGACAATTAGTAAGGAATTACGTGTCAACGATCAAATTAGAGCCCGTGAAGTCCGCGTGGTCAGTGATTCTAATGAACAGCTTGGTGTTATGTCTTTGCGTTCTGCTCGTCAAATTGCAGAAGAACGCCATTTGGATTTGGTAGAAGTAGCACCTAATGGCAAACCGCCCGTATGCCGTATTATGAATTATGGTAAATATCGGTACGAACAGCAAAAACGGGAAAAAGAAGCTAAGAAAAAACAAAAAGTCTTAACGCTGAAAGAAGTAAAACTGCGTCCCAATATTGAAGACCATGACTTCTATGTTAAGATGAAGGCAGCACAACGTTTTTTAGGCGATGGCAGCAAAGTAAAGGTTACCATTATGTTCCGTGGCCGCGAAATGAGCCATCCGGAATTGGGTCGGGACTTGCTGATGCGTTTTGCTGATGAGCTCAAAGAAGCCGCCCATGTAGAAAAAGAACCTAAAATTGAAGGCAGAAACATGACGATGGTCATCGCTGCCAACAAAGCGAAGTAATAGGAGGAATATATATTATGCCGAAATTAAAAACCCGCCGTGCAGCGGCAAAACGTTTCACTACAACTGGTACTGGTAAAATCAAACGTATGAAACCGTATAAATCCCACATTTTGGAATCCAAATCCCCGAAACGTAAACGTAACTTGAGAAAAGCTACGCTCGTTTCCAAAACGATGACGGAATCCGTTCGTAAGATGTGCCCGTTCATCTAATAGTAATATAGAGTGTTTTTTTAGATATAGATTTGGAGGAATTGACTAATGGCTAGAATTAAAGTTGGCGTTACAGCACACGCTCGTCATAAAAAAATCTTAAAAATGGCTAAAGGTTATCGTGGAACCCGCAGCCGTCTCTTCAAAAAAGCTAACGAAAGCGTAATGAAGGCTCTCTTCTACGCTCGTCGTGATCGTCGCGCTAAAAAACGCGAATTTCGTAAATTGTGGATTGCTCGTATCAACGCAGCAACTCGTGCACAGGGCATGAGCTACAGCCGTTTTATCTACGGCCTTACAAAAGCTGGCGTTATTGTAGACCGTAAAATGCTTGCTGACCTTGCTGTCAACGATGCAGCTGCTTTTGCTAAACTCGTAGAAGTTGCTAAAGCACAGTAAATAGCAGGAAAGAAAGCCGAGGGGCATGTATCCTCGGCTTTTTTTGTACGTGTTTTGGCAAATGAATTTTACATTTAGCATAGGTTGGTTCTTCGTTTGTATTGCTGAATGGAATTTTGACATGATACAATAAAGCCTATAAATCAGTAGAAAGGCGGTACATGTGTTGCATATACGGATAAAGCGGTTGGTTTGTATGGGAATGGCCTTGTTTTTTCCTATGGGGCTGGTGCTTGGGTGTACGTTATTTGGCGCGCAGGGAAGCCGTGTGCAGGATGGCGGTGCGATTTTGGTAAAAAATCGGGATTGGCGGCCGGAATATCAGGAAATGCGGCTGGTTCAGGGAGCCTTGTATCGATTTTACGGCTTGTATGGGGGTACAGAAGATACCATGACGCTGAAAGGCGGCGTCAATGAAAAAGGATTGGCTGTTTTTTCGGCGTCTGCCAGTGTTATTCCGGCTGCCCAGCGAGCAGCTATGGGCAAAAAAACAGGATGTATCAAACGAATGCTGGGAACGTGTGCTACTGTAGAAGAAGCATTGGACAAAACTGCCGCATGGGGCGGTCCTAAATTTTTCCTGTTGGCAGATGCTACTGAATTAGCCTATGTAGAAGTAGGAAAAAACAATCAGATTGCAGTAAAAAGACAGAAAAACGGGACTTTGGCCCATACGAATTTTTATTTGAGCCAAGAATTTCAGCAGCTGAATTTGAAAGCAGGGATTTCGGCGCGGCACCGCTATGCGCGCATAGAAGCACTGCTGGATTCGCAGCATACACCCTATCGGCTTGATGATTTGCTGCCATACAGTACAGATCGGTCAGACGGTCCGGACAACAGTGTTTGGAGAGAAGGAAGCCGTCCGCAGGGACCGCAGACTATAGCGACTTTCGGCGTTTGGCTGCATGCCCATGCCAAGCCGGACGTATTTGTCAGGGTGCGGCAGCAGCCAACGGATAAAGGACATGAAACCGTATATCAGTGGAAGGGAGCGAATCTGTTCCCAGATAAATCATGACAGCAGTTTGCATGCCGTGAAAGAGAAACTGTTTTAGCGTAGGAAAGGTTATGGATTAAAGCGCGCAGGGGGAACAATATATGACAGCCAGTGAACAGGAATGGGAACATATTTTGCACATTAAAACAGCCGGACGGGATGACAGCCAAGCTGACGGAGAACACCATCCTTATGAACCGACAGATTACTGCGTGTTGGAACGGCTGGCCAACAGCGGCTATATTCGCAAAAAAAGTACCTTGCTGGATTATGGCAGCGGCAAGGGACGGGTTGGTTTTTTCTTGTCGTACCAGACAGGCTGTCATTCTATTGGCGTTGAGTATGACAAGCGGTTGTGGCAAAAAGCGATGGCCAACTGGCAGACTGCGGCATCCTGCAATCGCGTTTCCTTTGTGTTGGCAGATGCGGCCGTGTATGACGTGCCGGACTGTGTGGACTGCTGTTTTTTCTTTAATCCCTTTGCTCTGCATACGCTCAAACGTGTTTTGGGCAGGCTGTTAGACTCATGGCAGCGCAGGCCCCGGCAGATATATTTATGCTTTTACTATTTGTATGAAGATACAGCAGCCTATGTGGCACAGCACGTGCGGCTGCATTTGGAAGAATGTATATCTTGTCAGGATTTGTTTCCCGGCGCGGACCGTAAGGAAACCATATGGGTGTATACGATTGTGTAGAAGCAAAGCCGGATATATAGTCAGTAGTGGAGCTATTCATGGTGTAATACGAAGGGAGACATGGCGAATGGTACGAGAGATTGTACGGGATGTTATTTTTTTAGGACGGAAATCGCAGAAGGCAGTACGGGAAGATTTGCCGACAGCACAGGATTTATTGGATACGCTGGCAGCGCATCGGCAGGAATGTGTCGGCATGGCGGCGAATATGATTGGCGTGCTGAAAAATATTATCGTCGTGCATACGGAACAAGGCGATAAAATTTTTATCAGTCCGGTCATAGAACAGAAATGCGACCCCTATACGACGGAAGAAGGCTGCCTTTCTTTGACGGGCATGCGGCAGACGACTCGGTATCGGAAAATCGTCGTAGTGTATGAAGATATGAAAATGAAAAAACACCGTCGCACCTATACGGGCTGGACGGCTCAGATTATTCAGCATGAATGCGATCATGTAAATGGCATACTGATATAATGAATAATCACAGAAAAAAGCAAATTCTATGAAAAATAGGGCTGAAGCAACATGAATTCATTCTTTCATTTTGCTTCAGCCCTATTATGATGTGCTTTCTTCAAACTTCAAACAAAAAAACAAAAACTTAAGAAAGAAGGACAGCGTGCAGTATAGTAAAAACGGTATATTGCAATCCCATCATGTTTATAGTTATTGCAGTTCTTCAGCTGTCGGTTCTACGCCAAACCATTTTTTGTAAAGTGCAGTATATGTACCGTCGGCTTTGAGTTCCGCCAAGGCCTTATTGATACGTTCCAATTCTTTTTCATGACCTTTGTCGATAGCCATAGCAGAACCGGCCAGTTTTTTCGGTTCACCGACGACTTTCAAATCCGATAAGCCACCCTTGGCGATATAGTAGAGAGCGACGGCTTTGTCAATGGCGACGGCCTCGCTGGCACCTGTCTGCAATTCCTGCAGGCATTGGTAATTGGCGTCAAACTGTTTCAATACGGCACCCTGTTTTTCGGCAAAATCAGCTGGTTTGGAACCTGCTTGTACGGCAACTTGTTTGCCTGTAATATCATCCCAGCCCTTGATAGTCGTGTTGTCTTGGCGTACGACGATGACGGAACCGCCAATGTAGTACGGTGCCGTGAAATCGACTTGTTTTTTCCGTTCGTCTGTAGCAGACATAGCTGAAGCGATGACGTCGATTTGGTTGCTTTTTAATGCAGGAATCAATGCATCAAACCCCATAGCCTTGATTTCGACTTTCCGGCCCAGCTTATCCCCAATGGCTTGTGCCAAATCAATATCAAAACCGACGTAGGAGTCGCCTTCTGTTGCTTCAAACGGCGGGAAAGACGGTTCGGTGCCGACGATTAACGGTTTGTCCGTTTTTTCTGTTGTTTTTGCATCTTGCGAGCCGCAGCCTGCCAGCAGTGAAATCGTGGTGAGAGCTGCAAGTCCGGCAAGTATCCATTTTTTATTCATATTCATACACCCCTTGTCTTTTATATCAAGAATATGCAAGTAATTATACAACTTAAAAGAATAAAAATCAAGGAAGTACAGCTAAAACATACAAAAAAACAATAAAAAATAGAGTGCACTGTCTTGTTTGCCTTATATATAATATATGTATATAAAAATACCATTACAAAAAAATAAAATCATTGTTTATTTCTTCATAATGGTATGCACAGGTTTAATTCTTTTTAGGCAGCCGCTTGAGGGACAGACCAATACGTCCGCGCTGGACATCGACGGAAATAATCATGGCATCGACAATGTCGCCGACGTTGATGATGTCTGTAGGATGGCGGAAGCGGTGACTGCATAATTCAGAGCGGTGAATAAGTCCTGGTGTTTTCAAACCAAAATCGACAAAGGCACCGAAGTCAACGACATTGTGCACCGTGCCGCGCACGATTGTGCCTACTTTTAATTCGTCCAACGAAACGACATGACGGCGTGTCAGCGGTTTGGGAAATTCGCTGCGGACATCCCGACCCGGCTTGCGGAGTTCTTCCAGGATATCACGGATAGTCGGCTCACCGGCATGCAGGGAAGCGGCCAACAGCGGCACGGCATTCATTTGAATTTTTTCCTGCAGCAGATGCAGTTTGGATGTATCCTGCAAATCTGTCGGTACGAAACCGTAATGAGCGGCAATTTTTTTGGCCAGGTCATAGGATTCGGGATGGACGGATGTGTTGTCTAATGGTTCGTTGCCGTCTTTGATGCGTAAAAAACCGGCACATTGGGTAAAGGTAGCAGGACCCAGCCGACTGACGGACAGCAGTTCCTGCCGGTTGTGAAAGGGGCCGTTTTCGTTGCGGTAGGCAATGATATTGGCAGCCGTAGCAGCTGTCAGACCGGATACATGCTGCAGCAAGGCGGCAGAGGCGGTGTTCAAATCGACGCCGACATAATTCACGACCGATTCGACAACGGTGTCTAAGGCAGCTGACAGGTCTTTTTGATTGACATCATGCTGATACTGGCCGACGCCGATGGATTTGGGATCGATTTTTACGGATTCTGCCAATGGATCTTGAATTCGGCGGGCAATGGACACGGCGCCGCGAATGGTGACATCCAAATCGGGAAGTTCTTCGCGTGCCAAGTCTGAGGCTGAATAGACGGATGCACCGGCTTCATTGGCAATGATATACGGACAGGAGAGATGCTGCGCTGTCAGCATAGAGGAAACGAACTGTTCCGTTTCATAGGAGGCTGTGCCGTTGCCGATAGAAATTAACGTTACGCCGTATTTTTTTATCAGTTTTCCTAAGGAAACAGCACTTTGCTGCCGCTGTCGTTCAGAATTCGTCAGATAGTAGGTGCCATGTGCCAGTACTTGTCCTGTAGGATCAATGACGGCTGCTTTACAGCCTGTGCGGTAGCCAGGATCTAAGCCTAAAATCGTTTGTCCGGCAAAAGGCGGCTGCAGCAGGAGACTGCGTAAATTTTTGGCAAAAACGGCAATAGCTTGTTTATCCGCTTTTTCTGTCAAGTCACTGCGAATTTCACGCTCCATCTGTGGAAAGATAAGCCGTTTGTAACTGTCGGCCGCAGCGGCAGCTAGAATATGATAATATGGAGAACGGCCGTGCACGATGGTTTGGGTCAATTTTTTTATATAGAAATCATGATCAGCCGTCAGTGTTACTTTTAACTGTTTCTGCGCTTCGCCGCGGTTGATGGCCAAAATACGATAGCTTGGCAGATGGCAGATGCGTTCGCTGAAATCTTTATACGTAGCCATTGTCGGCGCATCCGTTTCTTCGACTTGCAGCGTGCAGGTCAGTTTGGCTGACTGCCAAAGAGCATGGCGAAGAAATTGGCGAAACGGCGCCAATTCAGAAATCCGTTCAGCTAAAATATTAGCGGCACCGCTGATGGCATCTTCTACGGATGGAACGTCAGCAGTCAGATAGGAAGATGCGGCTTTTTCCGGACTGGCCCCCTGCGGGTCCTGCTGCCAAAATATATCGGCAAGCGGTTCTAAACCGGCATCTCGTGCTAGGG
Source organism: Megasphaera sp. UBA5897 (assembly GCA_002431345.1). GTDB lineage: Bacteria > Bacillota > Negativicutes > Veillonellales > Megasphaeraceae > Megasphaera. The sequence goes on from DJEN01000074.1 coordinate 17,668, forward strand.
ATGCTTTCGTGCGTTTTTTTGGCTTATACGGTAAATATATATCTTCTATTTCCTGTAGCTGCGCAGCAGCTTCCAACTGTTTGGCCAATTCATTTGTCCATTGGCCTTGTTCCATAATGGATTGGCGGACTGTTTCGCGGCGGCTGGCTAAGGCCTGTTCGTGTGTGTACTGCTCTTGGATTTGGCGAAGTTGTAATTCATCTAGTACGCCTGTGGCTTCTTTGCGGTAGCGGGCGATAAACGGAATGGTGTTGCCTGCCTGCAGCAGCTGTAAGGCTGTCTGCACTTGACTGACACGGACTCCGACGGCATCGGCTACGGTATGAATGATTTGTTCTTCTGTCATAAAGGAGCTCCTTTCTCTTTCTATTTATTATGGGTGTAAGACGGCGGCAGGTCAAGTAAAAGGTAAATTTTTATCAAATGGGAAGCAAATGTTTGTTGGATGCATCGTAAAATTTCATATTATGAATTAAAAATTCATATTGAAAATATTGAAATTTTTGTTGATAACCGTTACAATATAATAGGAGATACTTACATGGCATAGTAGGAATACAACAGTACTTTTTATATGCCTAACTGAGAAAAAAGGAAGGGGAAAATAACATGAAGATTGCCGAATTATTGCGGAATAATGGCTACAAAGTGACGCCGCAGCGATTGGCTGTGTATGAAGCTATTAATCATAATACGACACATCCCAATGCAGAAGCGATTTATGCAAAGCTGCAGCCCCAATATCCGTCTATGAGTTTAGCTACGGTGTATAAGACGATGGAGATTTTTGCTAAAATTGGCGTTGTCAAAATATTGCAGTGCGGAGAAGACGCCCACCGCTACGATTACAACACAACGCAGCATGCTCATATTCGCTGTGTTCGCTGTAACCGGGTCATTGACGTAGATATTGACGAAATGGCATTGGCAAACCAAGCAGCAACTCAATCCGGCTTTGTCATTGAAGGCGTCAGCTTATCGTTTTTAGGCTTGTGCAAAGAGTGTGAAAAAGCACTGGCAGCCCAAAAAGTGGCACAAAAAACAGCAGATAAACTGCAGTTAGCAGCAGGAAATTAGACGTGCGGAACAAGGGGCTGCTGCATGAAGCGTGTTGTCATGCGCTGCCTCGTTTCTCTAGCCGTTTGATACTGGATTTGCGCTGCACTTACAGCGTAGTATGCAAAGGAGCCGTCATATCATGTGATGCGACGGTTCCTTTTTTATATAGGAGTGAGCAATATGTTGCATATAGGATGTCATTTATCAGTTTCGCAAGGATTTTTGCATATGGGAAAAGAAGCCGCGTCGATTGGTGCGGATACGTTTCAGTTTTTTACGCGCAATCCCCGCGGCGGCAGCGTGCGGGCATTGGATACAGCGGATATACAGGCATTAAACGTGTTTATGAAAAAGCATCAGTTCGCACCGATTTTAGCCCATGCGCCGTACACCCTGAATGGTTGTTCCAAGACAGAGAAAACACGGCGGTTTGCCTTGGAAGCCATGACAGAGGATTTACAGCGTTTGGAATATGTAGACAACTGCCGCTATAATTTCCATCCGGGCAGCCATGTAGGACAGGGCGTCGATACGGGCATTGATTACATTGCCCAAATGCTCAACACGGCCATGTTTGCTGGTCAAAAGACGACGGTCCTGCTGGAAACCATGGCAGGAAAAGGAACCGAAGTAGGCCGCAGTTTTACAGAACTGGCACGGATTTTGGACAAGGTGAAGCTGATAGATAATATGGGTGTATGTCTGGATACGTGCCATGTATTTGATGGCGGCTACGATATTGTAGAACAGCTGGACAGCGTGCTTGACGAATTTGACCGTTGCATTGGCTTGGATAAGTTAAAAGCAGTTCATCTCAATGACAGCAAGAATGAATTGGGCAGCCACAAAGACCGGCATGAAAAAATCGGCCAAGGCCATATTGGCATGGAAGCCTTTACACGGATTATCAATCATCCGGCACTGCGCAGCCTGCCTTTTTATTTGGAAACGCCCAATGAACTGGCTGGGTATGCCAAAGAGATAGCCATGCTGCGGCAGGCCTATGCAGAATAACTACGTGTATCGTATGGGAGGAGGATTGTCGTGCGAATTTTACATACAGCAGATTGGCATTTGGGAAAAATGTTTTATGGAGAATATTTAACGGATGAACAGGCATATGTATTGACGACACAGTTTTTGCCGCTGCTTCGGGAAGAGCGGATTGATGCGGTTCTCTTGTCCGGTGATGTGTACGACCGCAGCCTGCCGCCGACAGGCGCCGTTGCGCTTTTTGATGAGATTGCGACGAAAGTAACGGCAGAATTGGGAATTCCCTTTTTGGTTATCAGCGGCAATCATGACAGTGCTTCCCGGTTATCGTTTGGCAGCGCGTTATTGGCCAAACAAGGACTGTTTATTACGGGAGAATTGGAAAAGGCCAGCGGCCCTATCGTACTGGAGGATGCGTACGGCCCGATTGCGTTTGTACCTGTGCCGTTTGCAGAACCGGCTGTCGTGCGCCATTACAGGCAGGATGATACGATTCGCACGCATGAAGATGCGCTGAAAGCTATGCTGGCTGTGCAGGGAAACACCGATATAGCACGCAAAATCTGTCTGGCGCATACATTTGTCGTTGGGGGTGCGGTCAGCGATTCTGAACGGCCCTTGTCTATTGGCGGCAGTGATGCCGTGCATGCCGATATATTTGAAGGGTATGCGTATACGGCATTGGGACATCTCCATGGCCCGCAGCAGGCAGGCCGTCCCAGCGTGCGCTATGCCGGCAGCCTGCTGAAATATTCATTTGGCGAAGCACGGCAGAAGAAAGGGGCTGTCCTTGTCGATATAGACGGCAGCGGCAAAGTGGAGACAACCTGTATTCCGTTTACGCCGCGCCATGATGTACGGATTGTGGAAGGTGCCTTTGCCGATATACTGCAGAATACGTCTGAAAGCGGCCGTGATGATTATTTGCTGTTTCGCCTGACCGATACAGAGCCTATTCTTGACGGCATGGCAAAGCTGCGGCAGAAATACCCGCGGGCCATGGCCCTAGAAACGCCAAACCGGCAGCATGCTGCCGCCTCAGACCGTGCTTTTAACGTACAGCAAACGACGGAAGCCCAATTATTTTCCGGATTTGCCAGGGCGATGCAGGGCGGCAGAGAACTGACTGACTGTGAACAGCAGTATGTGGATGAATTGTGGGAACAGCTGCGCCGCCAAGAAGGAGAGGGTTTGTTATGAGACCAATTTATTTAGAAATGCATGCGTTTGGCCCATATGCCGGCAAACAGGCAGTAGACTTTACGCAGCTGGGTACAAGAAATGTATTCCTCATATACGGCCCGACAGGCGCCGGCAAGACGACGGTGTTGGATGCGATCTGTTATGCCTTGTACGGCGATACCAGCGGCAGCAGACGGTCTGGCGCGCATATGCGCAGTGAATATGCATCGCCGCAGGAGCCGACGTCTGTCTGCTTTGTTTTTGCTATTGGCAGTTCCTGCTATCGGGTGGAACGGCAGCCGGAACAGGAAATTGCCAAAAAACGGGGTCATGGCCTGAAGCATGCGGCAGCTACGGCGATACTGTATGCCTGTAAGCAAAATGGCGAGACGACGCAGGTTTTGGCAGCAAAAAACGTAACTGCAGCCGTGGAAAATTTATTGGGTTTTAAATCCGAACAGTTTCGCCAGGTAGTATTGCTGCCGCAAGGAGATTTTCGCAAACTGCTGTTAGCCAGTTCCAGCGAGCGGCAGCAAATTATGCAGACCCTCTTTCACACACAGCGGTATGCTATGCTGCAGGAACTTGCCAAAAAACAATATGATGCTATTGCTAAGTCCTACAGCCTGCTTGCCGATCGGACGCAGCAGACACTGCAGCAGCTGGAAGTGGCATCCGCAGCAGACTTGCAGACTAAACTGGCTGATATGCAGCGCGTCAAAGAAGAACAAGAGAAGGCACTGCAGCAGGCAAGAGCTGACAGAGATGCCTATCAAAAGACTGTACAGGCAGCGCAGATGCTGTACGGACACTGGCAAACCGTAAAAGCCAAACGGCAGGAAGCAGCCCGGCTGGCAGCGCAAAAAGACGTATATGATGCCAAACGGGTGCATGTAGAACAACTGCGGCGGGTACAAGTATTGGCGGAACCTATGCAGCAATTGGATGAAATTTTGGCACAGGGCAAAGCGAAGGGCAGCGAAGCAGATAACATGGCGGCATCAGTCCAGCAAGCAGCGGCCCGCTATGCCCGTGTGCAGCAACAGGATAAAGAGCTGCAGGAAAAGCAAACTCTCATACAGGCAGAAAAAGAAGAATGTCTGCATCTGCAGGGATTAACAGACAAAGTAAAAGCGTATGCGGCGCTTTGTACGGAAGAACAAAACGTGGCCCGCTTGGCGCAGCAGGCAGAAGAGGATTGGCAGCGTGTGCGGCATGAGGCAGACGCGGTCCGAAAGCAGCTGGAAGAGGGACGCCGTGTATTGCGTCGGCAGGCGGAATGGATCGCAGAATGGGAAAAGGCCAAAGGCAAAGTAAAAGAAGTTTACGACCGTTGGCAGCAGGAAGTCCGCATAGAAGAAGTCTATAAAACATTAGCCGTACAGCAGCGGCGATGGAAGGAAGCGCAAGTACAAGAAAAAGCAGCAGCTGAAGCGGCAAACAACAGCCGCCTGAATTACGAAGCTGTACAAACCTTGTTTTTGCAGGGTCAGGCAGCTGTGCTGGCTGCCGATTTGCAGGACGGCATACCTTGTCCGGTCTGTGGTGCGACGCATCATCCGCAGCCGGCTGCAGCGATGAAACAAATGCCGCGGAAAGAGGACGTAGAACGGCGGAAACGGGAAGCCGATGCCAGCGAGCAAACACGGCAGCATGCTGCCTTAGCTGCCCGTCAGCGGGAAACAGAGTATAAAGCCAGCCAATCCCAGTATGAATCATTACGGCAGCAGTATCCGTTTGAAGGGGATAGTGCTGCATGGCAGCGGCAATATGCCATTTGGGATGAAAAACAGCAGGCATTGGCCAAACAGGTCGAAGAAGCGGCAGCACTGCAGCAAAAAACAACTGCGTGGGAAGAACGGCAAGTGAAGCTGCAGGCAGATGAAGAAACGATGCGGCGCAGCGTGGAAACAGTTAGACTGCAGGCGGCTCGTATTGCCGAAGGCAAAGAAAAAGCAGAAACGGATATCCCAGAAACATATCGAAATGAAAAACTGTTGTCAGAGAGAATTGCCGTTTTGGCAAATCATGTACAGTCTTATGAAAAAGCTGTAGGCGAAAGCAGTAAAGCCATGCTGGAAGCGACCAAAGAGCTGACTAAATATCAGGAACAGCATGCCTCTTTGCAAAAACAAGTACAGGCACTGCGAGATCAATATGTGCAAGCAGCAGCCGTATTGAGACAGCGGGTCGCAGCAGCCGGGCTGGAGAGTGTTGCGGCATGCCTCCGACTGCAGCGTGAAGTTCCGTTGATGCAGAAAGAAGAAGAAGATGTCGCATCGTATGACAAAAAAGTACAGCAGGTACAAGGACAGATTGCGCAGGAAGAAGCTGCAATTAGCGGGCAGACGGAGCCGGTCATGGCGCACTATACAGCTGTCTTGCAGGAAAAAAATGATACCTGCCGCCGCCTGGCCGAAGCAGGAGCTCGCCACTGTACACAGATGGAACAGCTTACAGCCATACAAAAACAGCTGGCAGACTGGCAGCAGAAGCAGGATGTGCTGACAAAGCAGTACAAAACCGTCGGGGCTGTTTATGAACTGATTGCCGGTAAACAAACCGGCGTCAATTTTGAACGCTATGTCTTGGGCGCACTGCTGGATGAAGTATTGGCGGCAGCTAATGTCCGTCTGGGCGGGATGAGCCGTCATCGGTACGAACTGCAGCGTTCCAAAACTTGGGATGACAAACGGGTAAAACAAATCGGCTTGGACATAGAAGTATTTGATAATTTTACCGGCTACGCCCGGCCAGCCAATACCTTATCCGGCGGAGAAACGTTTTTGGCATCGCTGTCACTGGCGTTGGGATTGGCAGATGTCGTGCAGACGTACTCCGGCGGCATTCATTTGGATACGATCTTTATTGATGAAGGATTTGGCACCTTAGATGGAGAAACATTGGATTTTGCATTAAAAGCATTATTGAATCTGCGTGCCGGCGGCCGTCTGGTCGGAATTATTTCCCATGTACCGGAGCTGAAAGAACGCATAGATGCCAGACTGGCAGTTCATAAAACCGATCGGGGAAGCACGGCGTCCTTTGAATTGTTATGATTCGTAAAAGTTATTTGAACCATCACCCAAAAGGGCATATAATAGGACAGAATGATTACAAAGAGCGTGTGGAGGAATAAAGATGTCTATTCAAAAAGTGAGAGAGTATTTTGCCCAATGGGGGATGCAAGACCGCGTGCAGGAACTCAGCCAGTCCAGCGCTACGGTCGAAGAAGCGGCAGCCGCACTGCACACAGAAGGCAAGCGTATTGCCAAATCCATGTCATTCCTTGTGGATGACCAGCCGATTTTGGTTATTTTTGCCGGCGATGCCCGTGTCGATAATCATAAGTTTAAAATGCGGTTTCATAAAAAAGCGACGATGATTAAACACGATGATGTCGAAGGCCTGATTGGTCATCCCGTCGGCGGTGTTTGTCCATTTGCCGTCAATCCGGACGTGACAGTCTATCTGGATGAATCGCTGAAACGATTTCAGACGGTGTTTCCGGCATGCGGCAGTGCCAACAGTGCTATAGAACTCACGCTGCCAGAGCTGGAAACCTATTCGCATGCTGCAGAATGGGTCGATGTATCCAAAGGCTGGCAGGAAGAAACATAGGAGGAAATAATATATGCAGTTTACATTTAACCATACCAACTTTAATGTATTAGATTTAAAGCGCAGCATGGATTTTTATCAAGAAGCGCTGGGGCTTACGGAAATACGCCGTATAGAAAAGCCTGATTTTACGATTGTCTATCTTGGTGACGGCGTATCTGATTTTTGCCTGGAACTGACATGGCTCAAAGATCGGAAAGAACCATATAATTTGGGCGAAAATGAATTTCACACGGCTTTTTGCGTCAAAGATATGGATGCAGCTTTGGCAAAACATAAAGCCATGGGCTGCGTAGTGTATGAAAATCCAGATATGGGAATTTATTTTATTGTCGATCCTGATGGATATTGGTTAGAAATTATTCCGGAGAAATAACAGATGAAGACAGAATATACACAGCGGACAGCCCGTCTGATTGGTCAGGAAAACGTGGCTGCTCTGGCAGAAAAAACGATTCTTATTTTTGGCGTCGGCGGCGTCGGCTCGTTTGCCGTAGAAGCCTTTGGCCGTGCTGGCGTAGGACATCTGATTCTTGTAGATGCCGATGTTTTTGACCCGTCTAATCTCAACCGTCAGCTGGGAGCTACGACGGCTACGATTGGCCGTAAAAAAGTAGAAGTCATGAAAGAACGGCTTCTGACCATCAACCCGGATATACAAATCGATACGTATGACATGTTTTACCTTCCTGGTGAACAGCCGGACTTTATTGCCAAGTCCGGCGCGGACTATGTCGTTGATGCCATTGATACGACCAGTGCCAAAATAGGCATTATTGAAGAAGCATATCGTGCCGGAATCCCTGTTATATCCGCCATGGGAGCAGGCAACAAGTTGCATCCGGAATTGTTTGAAGTAGCGTATATTGAAAAAACCTCTGTAGACCCACTGGCTAAGATACTGCGCAGAGAGTTGAAAAAGCGGCATATCTGCCGTATCAAGGTCGTATATTCTAAAGAACAGCCGCATCCTGTCCACACGGACACAGAAGAACGGCGCCCCAGTCCGGGCAGCATTGCCTTTGTTCCTTCTGCAGCCGGCATGATTTTGGCTGGAGCTGTTATTCGGGATTTGCTTCATATTGACTGAGAAAAAATTTTTTGGTGAGTTATACACAGGAGCTGCAGCCTCCAAACTGCAGCTTTTTTGATGGTTTGAAGCCTTTTTGATAAAAGTTGATAACACCTTTATGAAGTAGAACGGCATTGACAGAACATACTAGATATAGTATCATTGGTGAGTACTCAATGACGAGCGAAAACGGAATATATGGTATGTATTTTGAAGAAAAATATGGATTATATACAATATGAGGTGGAGGTAATGACATGTTGGAAGTAATCAAACGCAATGGACAAAAAGTTCCTTTTGATCGAGAAAAAATTACAGCAGCCATTGAAAAGGCAATGAACAGCAGCAGTGGGATTTATGAAGATGGGCAGGCTGAATTAATTGCAAAAGAAATAGAAGACTATGCATCGTCTATGCAAAAGGATATGACAATCTATGCGATTGAAGACCAAGTATATTATCGCCTGCTGAAATATAACAATCCGGCAACAGCCCGGGCTTATGAAAATTATAAAGCTATCCAGTCTTTTAAACGACAGACCAACACGACGGATACAGACGTATTTGGACTGTTGAACAATACGAATATTGAAGTATTGGATGAAAACTCCAATAAAAATGGTCATGTCGTATCGACGCAGCGTGATTTGATTGCCGGTGAAGTATCCAAAGATATTGCACGGCGCAAGTTGATTCCGGCAGATATTGTACAGGCTCATGACAGCGGCGCCATTCATTTTCATGACATGGATTACATTATTCAGCCGATGTTCAACTGCTGTCTGATTAATCTGCAGGACATGCTCGACAACGGGACAGTTATCAACGGCAAAAAAATTGATACGCCTCATTCGTTCCAGGTTGCATGTACCGTTACGACGCAGATTATTGCCCAGGTAGCCAGCGGCCAGTACGGCGGCCAGTCTATCAACGGTATCGATCGGATTTTGGCACCATATGTACGCAAGTCCTTTGACCGCTACATGAAAGCTGTCGTCGAAGAACAGCGGGAAGTATACGGCATTGAACCGGACATGGAAAAAGCGGAAGAAATCGCTTGGAAACGGACGCGCAAGGAAATTAAAGACGGCGTACAGACCATTCAGTATCAAATCAACACGTTGATGACTACAAACGGCCAGGCTCCGTTTGTTACCTTGTTTATGTATTTCAAACCGGATTATAAATATGCCAAAGAAGCCGCATTGATTGATGAAGAATTGCTTCGCCAGCGTATTCAAGGCATCAAGAATGAAGCGAATGTATACGTTACGCCGGCATTTCCAAAACTGATTTATGTATTGGATGAACACAATGTCCGTGAAGGAAGCCCGTATTTCTATCTGACGAAACTGGCTGCTGAATGCACGGCAAAACGCATGTATCCGGACTACATTTCAGCCAAGAAAATGCGTGAAACCTATGAAGGCAACGTATTCAGCCCGATGGGATGCCGTTCCTTCCTGAGTCCTTGGAAAGATGAAAACGGCAACTATAAGTTTGACGGCCGTTTCAACATGGGCGTAGTATCCATCAACTTGCCGCAGATTGGTATTTTGGCAGATGGCGATGAAGAAAAATTCTTCCAAATCCTCGATAAACGGTTGGAACTGTGCAAGAAAGCCCTGCTGCTGCGCGTAGAACTGCTCAAACGCATTACGTCGGACGTTTCCCCGATTCATTGGCAGTACGGCGCGATTGCCCGTTTGAAACCAGGCGAAACGATTGAAAAATTTATTTACGGCGGTTATGCGACGCTGTCCTTGGGATATATCGGCATTTATGAAGCTACGCTGCTGACGAAGCACTGCTCACATACGACACCGGAAGGCCGTAAGTTTGCTATGCGTATTATGGATTCTTTCAATGAACACATTGCCGCTTGGAAGAAAGAAACAAATATCGGCTTTGCCCTCTACGGCACGCCGGCAGAAAATCTGACCAATTTGTTCTGCAAAATTGATAAAGCCCGTTTTGGCTCGATTAAAGATGTTACGGATAAAGGATATTATACAAACAGCTATCATGTAGACGTTCGGGAACCGATTAACGTCTTTGATAAATTTAAATTTGAAGCTGACTTTGAAGAAAAATCAACAGGCGGCTGTATTAGTTATGCCGAAATTCCAAATATGACCCATAATATTCCGGCAGTATTGACGATGGTTCAGTTTATTTACGACCATATTGCATACGCTGAATTTAATACGAAGCTGGATTACTGCCATGAATGCGGCTTTGATGGGGAAATCATTCTGAATGATGACAACGAATGGGAATGCCCGCGCTGCCACAATAAAGACCGTAAGAAATTGACGGTCATCCGCCGCACCTGCGGATATTTAGGTGAAAATTTCTGGAACGAAGGACGGACAAAAGAAATTAAGAGCCGTGTTCTTCATATTTAGGAGATGTAATTACTGTGCATTATGGACAAATGAGACAATACGACATTGCCAATGGGACAGGCATCCGTTCTACTGTGTTTGTAACGGGATGCAGCCGTCATTGCGTCAATTGTTTTAACCCGGAATACCAAGACCCTGCAGCAGGGCAGGAATGGACTGAAAAAGAAACCAAACAGCTGCTGGAATGGCTGCAGGCACCTACTAACAGCGGCTTGACGCTTCTTGGCGGTGAACCCATGGAAAATACAAAAGATTTGACAACTCTTGTGAAGATTGTCAAAGCGGCATTGCCTCATAAATCCGTTTGGGTCTATTCCGGCTTTACGTATGAAGAAATCATGGCGGATGCCAAGAAAAAAGCCCTGGCAGATGTTTGTGACGTACTCGTGGACGGGCCTTTTGTCGATGCCCTCAAAGATCCGGGATTATATTTTCGCGGCTCATCCAATCAGCGGGTCATTGACCTGCAGAAAACCAGAGCATCCGGCAAGGTCACGCTTCTTTGGCCGGATGGACGGTAAGTTTTAGTATATATAGAAAACCTCTTTTGAGATACAATACGAACAAAATTCATTCACTGTGTCTCAAAAGAGGTTTTTTACATGTATTCTAATGATGCCTTGGCATACGGACAGAAAAAATATGCAATGATTTGTTTTTAAAACCAGATTTCAATGGCTGATAGGAAAAGCAATAGGGCAAGAATACGGTTGGTCTGTCGTTCATATTTGTTTAAAAAACGGCGAAGTGAAGCTCCGGCAGCAGCCCATATTATATTGCATAGTGAAGCTAGAAAACACATGGCAATACTGAAAAATAGAATGGGTGTCCAGTCTTTGTAGACTGGCAGCAGGAAGGACACATAGGCCATGAGAAAATAGAGCATAACTTTAATATTGCTTAGGTTTAATAGCATACCGGATAGAAATAAGCGGCGCTGAGAGATTTCTTTAGCTTCCTTTGAAGGCGGAGCGGTCCAAAGCTTGAAAGATAAGAAAATAATGTATGCTGAACCAATGAGTTTAAAAATAAATTCAAAATGGGGAAGAGTATCCAACAATAGCTTGGACAGACATAATGCAACTGCATCAAGAATAAAAAAACTGACAAATAAACCATATAAAAAAGGTAAGGAACGGCGCAATCCTAAGTGACTGCTTTCTGCTAGGGACATTAGATTATTAGGCCCTGGTGTAATTGCCATGATGATGACATATAAGAAAAAAGGCAAAGTGTCCATTAAAAACCTCCAGATTAAAATGAAATGATATTAGTTGACTAATAAATGTTTTGAAATATAAATTAATAGATTATAGCAGGTTAGCATAGAATATTATCGTAACTATTGATAATATTCTATGCTAGTAAGAGAAAACGAGGTTATTTTTGCTTACATAAAACAATATTATTCATAATGAGGATATCTAACCCAGAAGTCATAAATGTGCGAATTGCATCTCGTGGAGTGCAAACCATTGGTTCATGTGAATTTAAAGAGGTATTAAGTAAAATTGGCAGTGATGTTTTTTCGTAAAATTTAGTCAATAAATTATAATACATCAAATTATTTTCTTTTGAAACTGTTTGTATACGTGCTGTACCATCAATATTAAGAGCGTCTGCAATTTGGTGTTCTTTATCTTTTTTACATTTTAAACAAATCGTCATGTATGGAAAATCCCCATCAACGCAAAAATAATCACGAATATGTTCGCGGAGTATGGAAGGGGCAAATGGTCTCCAGGGTTCACGAAATTTGATTAAGGTGTTTATTTTCTTTTTTACATTGGGGAGTAGAGGATTTGCTAAGATTGATCGATTCCCTAAAGCTCTAGGACCATATTCTAATCTACCTTGAAACCATCCTATTATTTTTCCATCAGCTAATAAATTAGCAGCTAATGTTTCAGGGGCTTTTTCAAATGTATATGGAAGTTTATATTTTTTTAATAAATCTATGATTTCATCGTTAGTGTATTCTGGACCAAGGTATACTAAATTATCGAATGAAATATTGGAGTTTGGTTTATTATATTTATTCCACCAATATAAAGCTGCTCCTAGTGAACTACCACTATCATTAGCAGCTGGTTGTATAAATAATTTATTAACATAAGGTAAAGATAGCAGTTGTCTATTACCTTCGCAGTTTAGAGTAACTCCACCAGATAATGCAAAATTTTTATATCCGGTTAATGTATAGGCTTCTTGTGCTAACCCTATTATTACTTGATTATACAATCTTTGAACGTAATAGGTTAGAGAAGCACTGGCTTTGGTTATTTTTCCTTCTTTTTGAAGGAATTGTTTTAATTTGTATAGATTCTTTTTATTTATTTTGTAACTTAAGTTTTCGTAGTAAATAATGTTGTTAAATAATTGTTCCATTTCGATATTTGGCTTTCCGAAAGGTGCTAAGCCCATAGTTTTTCCTTCTTGACCAATAGAACTATAAAGTCCAGCAAGATAAGTTACATAAGTATATAAATGGCCTAAAGAATCTTTTATTGAGTATTCTTTTAATGAATGAATTTTACCATTTTCTCCAGATAATAATGAAGTACTAAATTTTTCACCTCGACCATCAATAATAATGATATTTGCATTTTTGAAACCAGATGAATAATAGGCACCAGCAGCATGTGCAAGGTGATGAGGGATTCCAATCCAATTAGAAATTCCATATCGATTTAATTTTTGTAGTAGATTATTGTATACTAAATTATTATCTCTTATAATTTTAATTTGTCCATTTTTTGTTAAATCGTCTTGCATTATGGTATTTTGTTCAAAAGGATATATGTTATCTTTAAAGTCATCAATTTTGAAAGAAAGTACAATTTTTTCAATATCCTTAAGTGTTATACCTGCATAATTTAAAACCCATTTTAACGATTGTATTGGAAAGTTTGTAGTGTGTTTTTGTCTAATAAATCGTTCTTCTTCTACAGCCGCAATAGGTTTTCCATTTTTTAATAATGCCACCGATGTATCGTGTAATAGATTCATGCCTAAAACATACATATAAATCACCCCTCATAAAATAATATCTGCATGTAATGTACATGTAGATATTATACGAAA
>DJEN01000074.1:31203-51297 GCA_002431345.1 Megasphaera sp. UBA5897
AAAAATATATAATATTAAAATTGATAAAAACGATATATATTTTTTGTAATAAACTTTAAATTGAAAGATATATAACACAACTGTAAGTATTCATATTCCTACAAGGAAAAATAAATGCCTCATGTAGTGTGTCTGGCCGTATAGACTTGTATTATATTTTTGCTTAATGATTAGTATCGAACAATTGATATTCGTCAATTTTAGTTTATATTTCTTGTGATTTTTTTATAAAATGTAAGAATTTTAATAGTAATGAATGTTTAGAAGGTTTTAGGCGAATTTTGATTTTAATCCTATTAAAATTATGTCATGATTTCCTTGCAATTCACTAGGCACTGTGCTATACTATCCTAGCATAGGTTTTGAATGATTGATAATGTCTGAGTAAGAAAGAGGTGTACATAATGAAAGAAGGAATTCATCCGAATTACGGCAAAGCTACAGTAACATGTGCTTGCGGCAATACTTTTGAAACCGGTTCTACTAAATCTGAACTGCGTGTTGAAATTTGCTCCAAATGCCATCCGTTCTTTACAGGTCAGCAGCGTGCTCAGCAGGCTCGCGGCCGTATCGAACAGTTTAATAAACGTTATGGTAAAAAAGCTAAATAAGCAGCAATACAAGTGGGCAGCAGAGCAGAAATGCTCTGCTCTCTTTGTATGTAGGAAAACAGCATAAGGAGGATAGACTGTGAAAAAAGAAAAGACATATGTCGGCGGCCAGGCCGTTATTGAAGGCGTCATGATGCGCGGTCCTGAATATATTGCAACAGCCGTGCGCACGCCGTCCGGAGAAATTACCATCAAAAAAGATCCGGTGCATTCACTGGGTGAGAAATATCCTATATTGAAGAAACCTTTTATTCGCGGTACTATTGCCTTAGGCGAATCGCTGGTGTATGGCATGAAAAGTTTATCCTATTCGGCACAGGCTGCCGGGGAAGAAGAAGAACAGCTGACGACTAAACAGATGGCTGCCACGATGACTTTTTCCGCTGTTCTTGCCATCATTTTTTTCTTGGTGATTCCTACATATGGTGCTAAATTTATTCCTGGCGTAGCAGAAAGCACCGTGCGTCTGAATATTGTAGAAGGTATCTTGCGTTTAGCTATTTTTTTGCTGTATATATGGGGTATTTCGCTTGCCAGTGATATTCGCCGCGTATTTGAATATCACGGAGCTGAACATAAAACGATTTGGACGTATGAAGCAGGAGAAGCCTTGACGGTAGAAAATGTCAAAAAACACAGCCGCCTTCATCCCAGATGCGGTACGAATTTTTTGCTTATTGTCATGGTTGTATCTATTTTTGTCTTTGCTTTTTTGGGCTGGCCGAATTTGATAGAACGAATTATTTCACGGATTATACTCATGCCTGTTGTGGCCGGCATTAGTTATGAATTAATTCGCCTTGCCGGCAGAACGGAGAACCGGATGATTCAGACCTTGGTAAAACCGGGGCTGTGGCTGCAGTATTTGACGACGCGCGAACCGCACGGAGATCAGATTGAAGTGGCCATCAAGGCACTGGAAGCGGCTAAACCGGCAGAAGAAAACACAGCGATTGCAGATACAGCAGACATACCTGTAAAGGTAGAAATAAAAAAAGCATAACGAACATGAAAATAATGTATAGGCTTCCGTCAGGAAGCCTATCAGTATGTCTTTTTTTAGTATATAATGTAATGTATACAGAATGCAAAGCAGATTCATATACTCAGTGAGAGAAGAGGAGAGATACAAGCGTGTTTATTGATAAAGTACAGGCCGTAGAGAATAAATTTATGGATTTGGAACAAAATATCAGCGACCCGGCTGTCATTGCCCGTCAAGATGAATGGCAGAAACTGACGAAAGAGCATGCGGCGCTGATGCCGATTGTAGAAACGTTCCGCAAATATAAAGAGATTGCCAACACCGTTAAGGGCGATAAAGAAATTATGGATGACCCGGACAGTGATGACGATCTGATTGCTATGGCCAAAGAAGAATACAATGAATTGTCCAAGGAGCTGGCCGATTTAGAAGAACAGCTTCATATTCTCATGCTTCCCAAAGATCCGCATGATGACAAAAATGTTATTATGGAAATCCGTGCCGGCGCAGGCGGCGACGAAGCAGCTCTCTTTGCGGGTGATTTATTCCGCATGTATATGAAATATATTGAAAAACAGCCAGGATGGAAAGCTAGCATTATTAGTTCCAACGCACCGGAATTGGGCGGCTTTAAAGAAGTTATTTTCTCTGTAGAAGGGTCCGGCGTATATGGCAAGCTGAAATACGAATCCGGCGTACACCGTGTACAGCGCGTGCCTGTTACGGAAGCCGGCGGCCGTATCCATACTTCAACAGCGACTGTAGCCGTGCTGCCGGAAGCGGAAGATGTAGAAATCAATCTGAACATGGATGATGTCCGCGTCGATTATTACCGTGCCAGCGGCGCCGGTGGCCAGCATGTCAACAAGACAAGTTCTGCTGTCCGTATGACTCATATTCCGACCGGTATTGTCGTTGAATGCCAGGATGAACGTTCACAGCTGGAAAACAGAGCCAAAGCGGTACGTGTCCTGAAAGCCCGCCTGCTGGATAAAGCACAGCAGGAAGCCGATGCCGAAGTTACGGAAGCACGGCGCAGCCAAGTTGGCACAGGTGACCGCAGTGAACGTATTCGGACATATAATTTCCCGCAGGGGCGTGTGACAGACCACCGTATCAATCTGACGCTGTATAAGCTGGAAAATATTCTAAACGGCGATATCGATGAATTTATTCAGGCTCTTGCAGAAGCTCGCCGGTCTGAATTGATGAAAGAAGCCGAAACCAATGACTAAGCTGTGGACAATTGGTTCGTTATTGCAGTGGACGCAGCAGTATTTTTCTCAAAAAGGAATCGATTCTCCCCGGCTGGATGCGGAAATTTTATTAGCCCATGTCCTGCAAAAAGAACGGATTTATCTCTATGCGCATTATGATGAACCAATGAATCCCAACGAATTGGCAGCATACCGGGAAATGGTCAAACAGCGGGCAGGCAGGCTGTCTGTAGCCCATATTTTGGGAACAAAAGCTTTTATGGGGCTTGATTTCCATGTATCAACCGATGTACTGATTCCGCGGCCGGAAACGGAAATGCTGGTAGAAACAGTGACCGGCATGATGGATACACATAAGCCTGTATCCATACTGGATGTAGGAACGGGAAGCGGAGCCATTCTTATTAGTCTGCTTCATGATTTGCCGCAGGCTGTAGGTACAGGCGTTGATATTTCCCCGAAAGCATTGGAAATAGCGAAGAAAAATGGCAGGGAGTTGGGCATGGACGCGCGCGTGCAGTGGCAGGAAAGCGACTTGTTTTCTGCACTGGGAGATACGGTCTTTGATTGGATCGTATCCAATCCGCCGTATTTGACAGCGGCTGATATGCAGCAGCTGCAGCCGGAAGTGCGTCATGACCCGGCCATGGCTTTGTTTGGCGGTACAGATGGCTTGGATGTATACCGGCGTCTGGCAAAAGAAAGCCCGAAACATGTAAAAGAAGATGGATATGTAGCTGTAGAAATAGGAGCAGGACAAGCAGCTGATGTGATTACTATTTTTACGCAGGATGGTTGGTATACCCACATAAAAACGGTAAAAGATTATGGCGGTATCGAACGAGTCATCTTATTTTCACGAAAAGAGCGAATATAAATGAGACAAACAAAACTAGTACGGATTACAAATATAGAAAAAGATAAAGCGATTTTGGAAGAAGCCGGGAAAATTATTCGTGACGGCGGCCTGGTTGTTTTCCCGACGGAAACAGTATACGGTATTGGTGCCAATGGTCTGGATGCCGATGCCTGCCGCAGTATTTATACAGCAAAGGGCCGTCCCAGTGATAATCCGCTGATTTTGACGATTCCGGACCAGGCAGCGGCTGCCAATGTCGCGGCAGAAATTTCACCAACGGCTAAAAAATTGATGAAAAAATTTTGGCCGGGCCCGCTGACGATTATTTTCCCGCGCCAGCCGCAGGTTCCTGATGCGGCAACAGGCGGCCTGGATACAGTAGCGCTTCGCTGTCCAGATCATGAAGTATGCCGTGCCTTTTTACGCTGTGCCGGAGTGCCTGTCGCAGGGCCAAGTGCTAATTTATCGACGCGTCCCAGCCCGACGACAGCAGCTGAAGTCATGCATGATATGGACGGCCGCGTAGATATGGTCATAGATGGCGGTCCCTGTCACATTGGCGTCGAATCGACGATTATTGAATGTACCGGAGAAGACCGGGTAACGATTCTTCGTCCGGGCGGCATTACGATTGACATGCTGAAAGAAGTCGTGCCCCATGTCCGGCTGGATACGAATTTGGTTACAGGACAGGGCGTGCCGAAGGCACCGGGTATGAAGTACCGCCACTACGCGCCATCCGCACCGATGACGGTTGCCGTAGGGACCGTAGACGAAGTGGCAGATAAACTGCAGGAGCTGTATACGAACGCCCAGCGTGAAAAGAAGACCGTAGGATTTTTGGTAAGCAAAGAAGTTGGCGACCGCTTCCCGAACGAGCACATGTTTGTCTGGGGACGCCATGAAGATAAGGAATCGCTGGCAAGACAATTATATAATGGACTGCTGTCCTTTGATAAAGACAAGGTAGATGTCATTTTGGCAGAAGGCGTCGATGGCGAAGGGCTGGGAATGGCAGTCATGAACCGCATGAAAAAAGCAGCCGGCGGCAATGTCATATTGCTTTAATTATGCAGGAATATATATAGATTTGATATATACGGAAAGCGCGTCTTGGCACGCTTTCCGTTTTGGCGTATACTATAAGTAGTTATCATTCATTGAGGAGGAACTAGCATGAAATTAGTACTTGGCGCCGATCACGGCGGCTTTGACTTAAAAGAAAATATTAAGGAATATTTGAAAGAACAGCATATTGAATTTACGGATTACGGAACACTGACAGGTGAACGGTGCGACTATCCTGAAATTGCCAAAAAAGTAGCGGAAGCAGTAGCTGACGGTACATTTGACCGCGGCATTTTGATTTGCGGCACAGGCATTGGCATTGGCATTGCTGCCAACAAAGTACACGGCATCCGCGCCGCTCTTTGTCATGATATGTTTTCTGCAGAATATTGCCGGCGCCACAACGATGCCAATATTTTGACCATGGGCGGCCGTGTCATTGGCCCGGGTTTGGCCAGAGAAATAGTCCGTATTTTCTTGAGCACTGGTTTTGACGGCGGCAGACATGCCAAACGCGTTGCTATGATTACTGAAATGGATAAATAAAACAGGATGAAAGGGGTTTTCACAGCATGCAGGTACAAGTCATCAACCATCCGCTGATTCAGCATAAAGTAACGCTGATGCGGAAAAAAGAAACAGGTTCCAAAGACTTTCGTAATTTATTGGAAGAGATTACGATGCTTATGGGATATGAAATTACCCGGGATTTTCCGCTGGAAGACGTAGAGATAGAGACGCCTGTTTCGAAAATGACAGGTAAACAGATTAGCGGCAAAAAGATTGGCATTGTTCCCGTGCTGCGTGCCGGTTTAGGCATGGTGCAGGGGCTGTTAGATCTGATGCCCAATGCAAAAGTGGGACATATCGGATTGTATCGCGATCCCAAAACGCTGGAACCAGTAGAATATTACTGCAAACTCCCTGATGTCCAAAATCGAGACTTTATTATTGTAGACCCTATGCTGGCAACAGGCGGCAGTGCATCGGCAGCGATTTCACTGCTCAAAGCAAAAGGCATACAACATATCAAGCTCATGTGTTTGGTAGCAGCACCGCAAGGCGTAGAAAAAGTGAATACCGATCATCCGGATGTGCGTATTTTTGTAGCTGCTTTGGATGATACTTTGAATGAACATGGATATATTATACCAGGTCTTGGTGATGCCGGAGATCGTATTTTTGGCACCAAATAAGCAGCAAATCCCTGATAGCACCATGTGTGCTTTCAGGGATTTTTCGTAATTTTTAGGATGTGTATAAAACGCAGCGTGCAGGTATCCTGAAGCAATACCCCCACCCCTATTGCGTGTGCAGTATCGTATGGTGTGATACAGACGTATTCCATGCGCTGGAAACCTAGTGTCCAGCCGACTGCGTTAAAATTTGAAGTAAAGAAGGGATAGTGCTGTGGAGAATATTGACTTAGAAAAATATATGAGACCGATAAGCAGGACGTTTGAAGAAATGCAAAAGCTGCTGCAGGCATTGCGCAGTGTATTTCCTATTGTACGACTTGTCGATCCCAATATGTTTCGTACGGTTAACGTCAACGAAGGAAAAGATTTGCATATTTCTTCCTGCCATTGCTATGAAGTATGGAAACGAAATAAACGCTGCCAGAATTGTGCGGCAGAAAAAGCGTTACGAACCAAATCGCAGAGTATAAAGTTAGAATACATGGGAACGGATATCTATCAGGTAGTCGCTACATACGTAGAAATCGAACACAATCCCTATGTATTGGAAGTAGTATATCCGTTTATGGAAACAGCACTTCTTCAAACCCATAAGGATAAACGGCTGATGCAGCGTTTAATCAAGTATGACCACGAGTTGTATACCGATGCGCTGACCGGTGCGTACAACCGCCGTTATTTTGAAGATAAAATCAAAGAAAATTGTCCTGTAGGCGGGATCGTTGCTATCGATTTGGATGATTTCAAACTATATAATGATATATATGGACACGAAGTAGGAGACTTCGTATTAAAAAAAGTAGTCGAAACGATTCGTTCCTGCATACGCCATGATGACTATTTAATCCGCTATGGCGGGGATGAGTTTGTTCTTGTCATGCCGTACATCAAAGAGGAAAATTTAGGCTGCAAGATGAAAATTATACAGCAGCGGGTTCATGATATCCAGTTTGAAGAATATGAACACTTGCATGTTTCTATCAGTGTCGGCGGTGTCATTTACGATGGCAAGCATGTTGGTCAGTCACTGCGGCAGGCAGACAAATTGATGTATCAAAATAAGCTGCATAAAGACAACGTATTGGGAGAAAAATATCATATCGATAATCAGCAAAAGAAAAACGCCATTTTGGAAATAACCAATACACGGCCGCTGATAGTCATTGCCGATAATGATGTCAAAAATCGCACGATACTGCGAAAAAATTTAGGGACGACGTATCGGATTTTGGAAGCGGGCGATGGGGAAGAAGTCATGCAGCTGTTGCAGGAATACAGTACGGATATTGCGCTGATTTTGTTGGACTTTGTTATGCCTAAGATTGATGGCTTTGAAGTGTTGTCCCTCATGAGAAAAAATCAGTGGTATAAAAACATTCCGGTCATGATGATTTCCAGTAACGATTCGCTGAAAGATTTACGCCGTGCCTATAATCTGGGTGTTATTGATTATATACAGTGCCCGTTTGACTCCTTGATTATCCGGCGGCGTGTAGCCAATATCATCATGCTCTATGCAAAACAGCGGCGATTAATCAGAATCATCAAATCACAGATTTATGAAAAAGAAAGAAACAACCGCATGATGGTCGATGTGTTGAGCCAGGTTATCGAATTCCGCAATGTAGTGAGCAGTTTGCATATCAGGCACATTAGCGTGCTGACACGACTGCTGTTAAATAAGCTGATGGAAAAAACAGATATGTATCATTTGACGCGCAATGACAGGAGCTTAATTGTTACGGCATCGGCACTGCATGATATCGGCAAGATTGCTATTGACGATGCGATACTGAACAAACCCGGCCCGCTGACCAAAGACGAATTTGAAAAAATGAAGCAGCATACGCTGATTGGCGCAAAAATGATTCGCAGCTTAAAAATGTATGAAGGAGAAAAACTGCTCAGTATTGCGTATGAAATCTGCCGCTGGCATCATGAAAGGTACGATGGACACGGATATCCGGATGGCTTAAACGGAGAAGCAATTCCTATTTCCGCACAGGTAGTATCCTTGGCAGATGTATATGATGCCTTGACCAGCAAGCGCGTATATAAGGATGCGTACAGTCATACCCAGGCTATTAACATGATTTACAATGGGGAGTGCGGTGTCTTTAATCCGCTTCTGCTGGAATGTCTCGATGAAATACAAGATCGGATTAAAGAAGAAATGGATGTCAAATCGCAGATGAAAAGTGACGAAAAAGAAATGAATATGGTGGCAGAAGAATTGATGCTTTACTAACAGCGGGAACTACTATGCCGTATAGAACGCATGTAGGCAGTGAAGCATGGTTTGGCTGCACGTGCCATACAAGGGAATACAAACAGAAAACAAAGAGGCTTTGCATGAATGAAACTGTTCATGCAAAGCCTCTTTGTTTGGATGTTATTTAATGAGCACATACAGATAAAGAAGAAATATCTTCCAAGTTGTATGGTGTTTCCTGATAGACAATATTCAGCCAGTTGTGATAGAAAAGATGCGCATAGCTGCACCACGTAAAGACTGGCGTATTCGCGTCATTATTATTCGGATAATAATGCTTGGGCACGGCAATGGGTAGACCTTTGCGTTTGTCGCGCAGGTATTCGGTTTCCAGTGTCCGTCTGTCATATTCAAAATGTCCCAAGACGAAGAAACGGCGATGGTCTGGTGTACCGATAATATTAATGCCGTTTTCTGCCGACCGCGATAAGATGTCTAACTGCGGTGTATTGTATACTTGAATATCATCAATGGCAGTATGGCGGGACTGCGGAATAAAATAACGATCGTCAAATCCCCGCAGCAGCGGATGATTGCGTTGTGTCAACTGGTATTCAAAAATACCGAATAACTTGGCAGGCAGCAATCGTTTGTGAATGCCATAATAATGATATAATGCCGCTTGGGCTCCCCAGCAAAAATAGAGCGTAGAAAAGGCATGTGTTTTAGCCCAATCTAAATACGTTGTCATTTCCGGCCAGTAATCGACATCTTCAAAGGGGATTTGTTCTACCGGCGCGCCCGTGATAATCAGTCCATCATAGTAGTTATCCTTGATTTCATCAAAAACATAATAGTTGTTTTCCAAATAGGACGGATCGGTATGCGTGCTTTCATGACTGGTCGTGTGGCAAAAGTCTACTTCTACCTGCAGAGGTGAGTCGCCCAAAAGGCGGAGGAGCTGCAACTCTGTCGGCTTTTTGAGAGGCATTAGATTGAGAATAAGGATGTGCAGCGGTCGAATATCCTGGTGCAGCGCGTGTCCTTTATCAATCGTACAAATACCTTCTTCATTCAATTTTTCTTTGGCGGATAATCCGTCTATAATTTTTATTGGCATAGTTGCAGTCTTCCTTTACATATACGAAAAATATACTTAGATCTGGTTTAAAGCGTTTTCCAAATCAGCCAAGAGGTCGTCGACGTTTTCCAAACCTACGGAAATACGTACTGTACCCGGTGTGATGCCGCAGGCTTTCTGTGCTTCTGCCGAAAGCTGTTGATGTGTCGTAGAAGCCGGGTGTACGAGCAAGGATTTGGAATCGCCTACGTTGGCAAGGTCAGAGAAAATATCCGAGCTGTCAATGAATTTGCGGGCAGCTTCATAGCCGTCTTTCAATTCAAAGGAGAAAATGGAGCCGGTTCCTTTCGGGAAATATTTTTTAGCTAATTCATAGTACGGAGAGGACGGCAAAGACGGATAGTTGACTTTGGCAACCTTAGGATGATTTTCCAGAAATGCGGCGATTTTCTGTGCGTTGGATACATGGCGTTCAATACGCAGGGACAGGGATTCCAAACCTTGAATCAAGAGCCATGCATTGAACGGGCTGATGCATGCGCCGAGGTCACGAAGGGCTTTTGCACGGATTCGTGTGACAAAGCCGGCACCAGGAACGTCTGTAGCAAAGTTTACGCCGTTGTAGGATTCATCCGGAGATGCGAATTCTTTGAAGCGGCCGGAACCAGCCCAGTCGAATTTGCCGTTTTCTACGATTAAGCCGCCAAGCGTTGTGCCGTGGCCGCCGATGAATTTCGTAGCAGAATGTACGACAACGTCAGCGCCGTGTTCCAGCGGACGGAACAGGAACGGAGTAGCAAAGGTGTTATCGACAATAACGGGCAAACCGTTTTTATGTGCGATTTCAGCGATAGCTTCAAAATCAGGAATGTTGATAGCTGGGTTGCCGAGGCTTTCCAAATAAATTGCTTTTGTTTTTTCATTGATGAATTTTTCAAAGGAAGACGGATCATCCGGATCGGCAAAATGTGTCGTAATGCCGAGATGTTTAAATGTTTCGGAGAACAGTTCTACTGTGCCGCCGTATAACGTAGGAGCAGCAACGATTTCATCACCGGCACCGGCAAGGTTAATGATGGAGTAGGCAATAGCTGCTGCGCCGCTTGCTGTAGCGAGACCTGCTGTACCGCCTTCCAAAGCGGCAATGCGTTTTTCCAATACATCCTGTGTCGGGTTGGTCAGACGGCTGTAAATGTATCCAGGATCTTTTAAGGCGAAACGGTCTTCTGCCTGCTGCGTATCTTTGAAAACATAGGATGTTGTTTGGTAAATAGGAACGGCACGTGCGCCTGTTGCTGGATCTGGAACCTGGCCTGCATGCTGCTGTAATGTTTCGAATTTGTAATCTTTGTTTGTGCTCATAGTAAATATCCCCCTATAATAGAATATATAGAAATTAAAATTTTGACTTGAAAGCAGTTGTAATAAAAAAAGCTTCCATCCCCATGTAAGGGACGGAAGCACCGTGATACCACCCAATTTCACTTAATCCTCACGAATTAAGCCTCTTCAGGTACGCAGGCTGTATGCCTTGAATACCATAGCACTGTAACGGGCGCGCCCGGACGGTCTAACTATTCGACCAGTCTGCTCGGAGTCCATCTTCCACGAATCTCCTTGTATTCCCTTTCACCATGCGGGAACTCTCTGGGACAATTCCTTTCGTGTACTCTTCTCTTCATTGCAACACTATCAAGTTGTTGACGTAAGTCTACCATCAAAATTGCCATTTGTCAAATTTTTTTTGCAGAAAATTTTGTAAAATTTTAAAATAAAATACAGGTTAAACGTTCTATTTCTCAAGAGAATTCAAAAATATATAAAGAATATATTTTATAAGAAATCCATGGGATACTAAAAAAATTTTGTACCCATCAACCGCAGTGCTTGCAGTATGGAAAAAATAGGAGATAGGCACAGTCTTTTTGATGGGGGTTGTCATTTTGGCATGTCATCCCATTTCGTTTGATTGGCAATAATTTTTTGAAATGTATGGATAAAGGCTGCTTGCTCTTTTGGGGAGATTCCCTGCAGGGCATGCCGATCGACAGCCTGCAGGGTTTGCTGTACCCAGCGGGCTTTTTCTTTGCCTGTCGATGTCAGGAAGATATGGAAAGCGCGCTGATCTTGGGTATCCTGCTTTTTGTATACAAGCCTTGTTTTTTCCATCCGTTTTACTAGACTGGTCACGGATGATTTATCCAAAATGCAGCCTATACCAATTTCTTTTTGTGAGCAGCCGTCATGCGTCAAGAGAAATTCTAAAATTTTAGGCTGTCCCGGAAACAGTCCGGCAGCAGTAATTTGTTTTTGTATGTGGCGATTGTTGCGGAAAAAACTTTCCAGTAATAGCAGATGAAATGCATGTTCCATAGCCGTTCCTTATTTCTTTAAATGTTTGTCAAAAAATTGAATAATAATCTGCATGACTTCCGGCTGTACCCAGTATGGGCCGCCATGGGCTGCACCTTGGACAAGGTAACGGACCGCTTCGATGTGATGGTCTGCTAAAGCCTGGCGCAGAAGCTCGGATTGGCTGGGAGAAACAAGGGTGTCGGCATCGCCGTGCATGAGGAGAAACGGTGCCGTTTTATCCGAAATATACGTCATGGGATTGGCTGCTTTGACACCTTCCGGATTGGCCGCCAAGCCGCCGGATTTTCCGCCGAATACAGGAGAGCCGTTGACCCAGAGCGTTTCTGTTGCGCCTTCAGAACGATGCTTGGCTTGTATTTCCGGGGCATAGTCGGCACCGATTTTGGTTAGATCTGAAACACCGTACAAATCGACGACAGCTTGCACATCACTGCTTTCATTCAAAAAATCTCCTTTGTCAAACTGTGTCGTGCCATTGGTAGTCCCTGCCATGGCTGCCAGATACCCGCCGGCTGAGCCGCCTAATACGCCGATGCGTTTGGGGTCAATATGAAACGTGGCTGCATGAGCCCGCAGATAGCGGATAGAGGCTTTGACATCTTCCAACGGGCCGGGAAACGTCGTCGTCGGGGCAACGCGGTACGTAATGCTGGCCACAACGTAGCCGTGTTCAGCTAGCTCGGTCCGCTGCTGAATGTAGCCGTCTTTGTTGGCATTGATAAAACCGCCGCCATTAATGTAAATGATGGCAGGATGCGTTTTTTTGTCCAGCGGCATGGTAATATCCATCGTCAGGGCTTTGTTGGGATAGCCGCGGTCCGGCACTTGGGCATAGACGACATTGGAAACAAGCTGTACCATCGGTTTGCTGGGTGTGATTTGTAAGGGAATTGTAGGTTCTGCAGCCAGCGCAGAGCCGGTCATCGCGCAGGCGACTATACTGAGCAGCAGCATACGGCGAATCATGTGGTATTTCATACGTAATATCATCCTTTCTGTTTTACAAACAATTTTCTGATATTTAGTTTGCATACAAACTAAATACATCATACCAAGAATACATTCTATGTCAATCATTTCTTTGGATGATTGAGCGATAGATGGTTTGCTGCTGTAGTATAAATATACACAATTAAAAAGACAGTCAGGAACATGCAGACCGAATAAAAATATATGACGGAGAAATGAAGAAAGACTATAGACGAGTATTTGCTTTTTCCTTTATACTATACATAACATGTTCTTTTGGGATAGTGTCAAAGAGAACAAATTCGTACCTAACATGTAAACAGGGAGATGGTCGTGATGTATGCAGCAAGTATTAACAGCCCATTCGTAATAGGAAGTCATACCGTGAAGAACCGCATTGTTGTTCCGCCGATGGCAGATATTGCCTTGTCTATCCCCAAGGGATATATCCATGAATCTCTGCGCCAACGCTATGCGTCTTATGCCCAAGGCGGGGCGGGACTGATTACGGTAGAAGGCAGCAACGTAACCTGTATGCCGGATGTACGGGATGCAATTGCGCTTTGGGATGATACCTATATCCCCGGACTGCATACGCTGGCACAAACAATACAGCAGCACGGGGTGTTGGGACTCATACAAATGATGAATATTGGCTTAAAAATGATGAAAGAAAATACAATTGCAGCCATACCGGAGGCCTCATTTATGGCATATCAGCGTGACTTTGTGCAAGGGGCGATTCGTTGTTGGAAAGCCGGTTTTGACGGCATTGAATTACATGCCGCACACGGTTATTTTCTCAACCAAATTGTAGAAACCAGTGAACGCACAGATGGGTATGGCGGTACGTTGGAACAGCGTTTGCGTTACATCTGTGAAATCATAGAAGCAGTCAAAAAAGCATGTGGCCGTTCTTTTTTGGTATCTGTCCGCTTAGGCTGTCCGACAATCGCCATACTGGTGCAGGCTGCAAAAATCCTGGAACAACATGGGGCAGATATGCTCAGCATATCAACAGGCATGCATAATTATCACGATATACCGGCAGAATTTCCGATGGACAGCAAACTCTATGCGGCGTGGCAGGTGAAACAACATGTACAGATACCAGTCATCGGCGTGGGCAATATTCGGTATGGACAGGATGCGGAACAAGCGTTGACGCATGGCTATGCCGATTTAATTGCCATAGGAAGAAGCCATTGGGCCGATCCGGCATGGACGAAGCATGTGTTGGAAGGAAGGGAACCCAACCATTGTTACCGCTGCAAGCCCTGCCGCTGGTTTAAAAACGGACGCGATTGCCCGGCACGCCGCAGCGCGTTGGGCAATGAAAGCGAGAGGGTATAGCTGAGATTGTCATATAATGAGAATTTTTAGTCCAAGTTATCACAGTTCTTTTGCCATGCGGTTTCAGTATATCATTTGTCGTATTATTTTCTTCAGATTTCAAGCTAAAAACTTGAAAAAAGAGAGCAGGGGGCATGACAGCCAAAAACGTTATGCTGCGGCTATTGACGAAAAGAAACTCTTTTTATATACTATATGTCACGATTACATCACCGCTCTGACTGTATCCGGCCAGGATAGGAAGCAGGGCGGTTTTTTTAGTATATAAGGAGGCATGGATTGTGATAGAAACGATTACCAAAGCAGCTATTTTAGTTTCGTTTATTTTTTGCGGATATACATTAAAAAAAATTGGTCTGTTTGGCCAAGATACGTTTGCAACTATTTCCACGATTGTGTTTAATATTACATTGCCGGCGGCTATTATTGTCAATTTAAATGGGATTCACTTTGCGTCGGATTATCTGCTTATCAGCATACTGGCTATTATTTTCAACCTGATTTTGGTAGGCGCAGGTTTTTTTGCAGGCCGGACCAAAGAAGAAAAAGTTTTTTATATGCTCAATCTTAATGGATATAATATCGGGAATTTTGCGCTGCCCTTTGTATCCTATTTTTTTGACAGTGCGGCTGTATTAATTGTTTGCATTTTTGATGCCGGCAATTCACTCATGTGTTTGGGCGGTGCTTATGGACTTGCCTGCTGTGTACAAGGACAAAAAGGGGAAAACATGGGCAAACTGCTTTGCAAGACCATTTTTTCGTCTGTTCCGGTATTAACTTATATATGCATGATTACTCTTTCCATGCTGTCTGTACAGCTGCCGGCGCCGCTGATGGATTGGCTGAAAATCCCGGCATCAGCCAATACGTTTTTATCCATGCTGATGATTGGCGTAGCTTTGGGATTATCCCTCAAGAAAAAGTATCTGCATATGATTTACACAAATATAGGATTGCGGCTTGGCATATCGATAGTCCTAGCTGCAGGTATTTATTTCTTCTTGAACTACGACATGGCAATTAAAAAAGTATTGATGATACTCTCTTTTGCACCGATTGCCGGCATGGCGTGCTATTATACAGCCAAATTAAAAGGAAAGATAGAAGTTGCGGCATGTGTCAACTCGTTTTATATTTTACTTTCTGTTATTGTGATGTCTGCCATGATTATTGTGTTAAGCCAAGTATAAAGGAGCTGCAGCATATCGTTTTTTTTGCTGTCCTGTACCATGAATTCTTATTACAAGCCTTTCGTTTTGGCTTTGAAGAAACAAAGTGTAATGTTGCAAACGATGCACTTAAAACGGTATAGCAAAGGGACTGTAACAACATGGAGTAGAAATACTCATTGTGTTACAGTCCCTTTTTGCATAAAAAACCAACATAAATGCATCTATATGCTTACGGCTAAAGGATGAGACAGTAGTGGAAAATACGTTGTGCAGCAAGTCTCTGGATGGGTACGAGGAGAAACCGTTTCATTATTGCAGCAGGAAAGATTCAAGTGATTTGGGAATCGTATTGGGATTGCGCGTGATGTAGTAACTGTCTACTTTAGGCGGCGCAAAGTCGAGCAGCGGAATAGCGCGGAGTTTTCCCTGGGACAAATCGTCTTCTACCAGACTGTATGGCAGAAACGTGTAGCCAATGCCGTCAGCGACGTATTGCGGCAGTTTGGTGCTGTTGTCGATTTCCATGGGAAAGCGATGATACCGGGGAAACAGGTCTTGGATATAAAGTCCCTGCAGGGCAAAATTACAAAACAGATAGTCTATTTTTTGCAGGTCTTCTTTGTAAATGCCTTTGGCATAGGCCGTATTGGCAGATTGGCAGACTAAAACCAAGGTGTCCGTGCGGTACGGGCGGCAAATGAAACCGTCGCGAAAGAAAGCACTAAAAGAAAAAATGGCATCTAGCGCGCCGTCCTGCAGCTTATGCAGCATATCCGTTGTATGGCTGATAGTTACGGAAAGGGAAATGGACGGTTTGGTTTTCAAATAATTTCGAATTCGTTTTTGCAGATGACATTCATAAATCGTATTCGTCGTGCCAATATGAATTTTTTTGGTGTATTTAGGCGCCGTCTGAATATCCTGTAAAGCCGTCAGCTCCAGATGAACCAACTGCTGGGCATAGTCGAGAAATTTTTGTCCAGACGGTGTCAAATCGACTTGCTTGTGATTGCGGATGAACAGAGAAACGCCTAATTCATTTTCCAAATCACGAATACGATTCGTAACGGTAGACTGCGCGACAAAAAGCTGCTGTGCTGTTTTGGTAAAATTTTTGATTTGAGCTAAGGTGATAAACGTGCGAAGGGTCGTCGTATCCATAGGAAAAATCCTCTCTAAAACGATAATTTGAATTTCGAATTGATGAAATTAAAATAATCTATTTCACAAATTATACAGGCCTATTATATAATAGTTTTTGTAAAGAAACAATAAATTGAAAGACCATTTCAATTTTAATGCTTTTTAAGAAAATGGAGCTGAATAGAATGAATAAGAAAACTGTCCCGTTTACCAAAGAACAAATTGAAAAGATTATTGCTGAATATCCTACACCGTTTCATATCTATGATGAAAAAGCCATTGTAGATAATGTACGGAAATTGATTAATGCCTTTTCCTGGGCACCGGATTTTAAAGAATATTTTGCTGTTAAAGCGACGCCGAATCCGTATCTCATGAAGCTGCTCAAAGCGGAAGGCGTTGGCGCGGACTGCAGTTCGATGGCTGAATTGGTATTGTGTGAAAAAGTGGGTATTTCCGGTCATGATATTGTATTTTCTTCCAATGATACACCGTATCCGGAATACAAAAAAGCTATGGAATTGGGCGCTTTGGTCAACTTGGATGATATTTCCATGGTTGAATATTTGGAAAAATACGGCCCTTTGCCGGAATGGATTTGTGCCCGCTATAATCCGGGTCCGCTGATGAAAGAAGGCAACGCGATTATCGGCACGCCGGAAGAAGCAAAATACGGCATGACGCGCGAACAGATTTTTGAAGCATTCCGCATGATGAAAGAAAAAGGCGTTAAACATTTTGGCTTACACACCATGGTTGTATCCAACGAATTGGATGTAAATGGTTTGATCAACACGGCAAAAATGATGTTTGAACTGGCCGTTGATGTACAGAAAAATGTAGGCATTAACATTGAATTTATTGATTTTGGCGGCGGCATCGGTCTTCCGTACAAACCGGAACAATCTTTCATTGATTATGATGTACTCAGCAAGGGTATCCAGGCTCATTATGAAGAAATCATGGTACCGGCAGGCCTTGGCAATATTCGCATGGCTTTTGAATGCGGCCGTGCTATTACGGGCCCGTACGGGTATCTTGTCACGACAGCTATTCATCACAAACATATTTGGAAAGAATATATCGGCGTAGATGCCTGCATGGCAAACCTCATGCGTCCAGGCATGTATGGTGCATACCATCATATTACTGTTTTGGGTAAAGAAAATGCGCCGAAAGACCATATCTATGATGTTTCCGGCTCTCTTTGCGAAAACTGCGATAAATTTGCTATTGACCGCGCTCTTCCGGAAATTGCCGACGGCGATATTTTAGTCATTCATGATGCCGGCGCACATGGTCATTCTATGGGCTTCAACTATAACGGCAAACTTCGTTCGGCTGAACTGCTGCTGCATGAAGACGGCAGTGTTACGCAGATTCGCCGCGCAGAAACATTGGACGATCTCTTCGCTACATTAGATTTTTCTAATTTATAATTCAATAACCAGCACAAGTGAGTGCAAATAAAGTTCCGGCTGTTGATAGTTCTTGCAACCCAATGACAGCCGGGGCTTTTTATTTTAGAGCATATCGGGTACAATAGAGAAGAATGGCTGCACGAGAGGTAAAAAATATATTGGGGAGGTGTAAGCCATGGACAGCAGTAAAAGAAGATTGCTGATTATGGATGTTTTAAAAGAAGCACAGGGAGCAGTTACGGGCAGTGCATTGTCCAAACGCTGCAATGTAAGCCGCCAGATTATTGTTGGTGATGTGGCGATTTTGCGGGCCCAGGGAACGCATATTATTTCTACGCCGCGGGGATATCAGCTGATTGCCAAACAAAAAGGCGGCATGCAGCGTGTGTTTGTATGCTGCCATGGACCAGAACTGGTAGAGAAAGAGCTGGAAGCAATCGTCGATAACGGCGGTATTGTCCATAATGTCGTCATTGAACATGAGGTATACGGCGATTTGGAAGGCAAGCTGAATCTTCATTCGCGGCGGGATATACAGCAGTACTTGACACGAATGAAAAATTCGAAGGCAGAACTGCTTAGCCGCATTAGCGGCGGCATTCATACACATTTGGTAGAGACAGCCAATGCAGAAGACATGGCTGCTATTCAAGATGCGTTGGAAGCATTAGGTGTATTATATAAATAATAATCAGAGTAATCAGGAGAAAAGCAATGGAAAAAATTTTCTATTGCTTTTTTTTATATAACGTGTACAATAAGCAATGTAAATATATGTGTCAAGACAACTGTAAAAGGAGCGTGCACGTTATGATTTTAGAGCGTCTGGAAGCGCTGCCAGTAGGGCGTTTTCATTACAAACTGTTGGGAGTTACCGGCCTTGGCTGGCTGTTTGATTCGATGGATACGGGATTAATTGCATTTATTTTACCGGTATTGGCCAAAGAATGGCAGCTGGCACCGGGGCAGATGGGCTTGATTGGCAGTATTGGCTTAATTGGCATGGCGCTGGGAGCTGTTATTTCCGGAACCATAGCAGACCATATTGGACGTAAAAAAGTATTTACGATTACGGTATTATTGTATAGTATTGCTACCGGGTTATGTGCTGTATCCTGGGACTATACGTCACTGCTGATTTTTCGCTTTCTAGTAGGATTTGGCTTAGGCGGTGAACTGCCTGTAGCGGCAACGTTGGTATCTGAATATGCGCCGGCACGTGTTCGCGGCCGATTTATTGTATTGTTAGAAAGCTTTTGGGCTTTAGGCTGGATTGTGGCCGCCTGTATTGCATACTTGCTGATACCGGTATATGGTTGGCGGATTGCCTTTGTGATAGGGGCTGTTCCTGCTTTGTATACGTTCTTGATTCGTATTCATATGCCAGAGTCTGTGCGGTATTTGCTGTCTAAAGGTCGCGTGGAAGAAGCAAGACAAATTGTCATCAAGCTGGAAATGATGATGCATGTACCCGTAAAACCGTTTGATAAAGAAAGAGAAACGCTGCCTG
This sequence comes from Megasphaera sp. UBA5897, assembly GCA_002431345.1. Lineage (GTDB taxonomy): Bacteria > Bacillota > Negativicutes > Veillonellales > Megasphaeraceae > Megasphaera. The sequence continues at coordinate 50,383 of DJEN01000074.1, forward strand.
CCAATGAACCGGTTTCTGTTGCTACGCTGTGGCGCAAGCCCTTTTTAACGCGGACGATTATGCTTTGGCTGGTATGGTTTGGTATTATATACAGTTACTACGGCATCTTTATGTGGCTGCCGTCTCTTGTGTTCCAACAAGGATTTACAGTAGTAAAAACATTTGAATATGTATTAGTCATGACGTTAGCGCAGCTGCCGGGCTATTATTGTGCGGCTTGGCTTGTTGATAAAATCGGACGAAAATATACGTTGTCTATTTTCTTGCTATGCAGTGGTATTGCCAGCTATTTCTTTGGCCACTCCACCAGCGCAGCAGCACTTATGTCCTGGGGCGCCGTTATGTCGTTTTTCAATTTAGGTGCCTGGGGGGTATTGTATACATATACACCGGAAATGTATCCGACGTCTATTCGGGCGCTGGGAAGCGGCTGGGCAGCTGGCTTTGGCCGTTTTGGCGGCATGGCTGCACCGATTTTGGTTGGCCTAATGCTGTCTCAAGGATTTGGCATCGGCAGCGTATTTTATATGTTTGCTTTTGTATTTGTCGCTGTATCGGCAATTGTTATGGGGTTGGGTATTGAAAGCAAACAGAGGGATTTGGAAAGTTTATCCAAGGGATAACAAAAAATATCGATATTTTTGTAAAAAAGCTGTCAATTTTATGTTGACAGCTTTTCTTTTTGATGCTAAAATACTTTATGTCGCATGACTTCGGAAGTAATCAGAATGTAAGCTTTAAATTGTAAAGGATTTAAAAAAGTGTTTTGACAAAGCGAAATTGATGTGATATACTGATTGAGCTTTGAGATTGCAAGGCAGTGCATAACTGTTGAAAATCTTAAAGAAAAAGTTCTTGACAAGCTCTTGTGAGTTTGGTAAGATATGTAAGTCGTCGCAAGACGGCGATGACCTT
>DJEN01000059.1 GCA_002431345.1 Megasphaera sp. UBA5897
TTTTTTAGGGGCAGAAACGGAGAGACAGGGCGATATCGGTCCCGGTTTGCTGTAAAAAAAGAAAAAACTTTAAAAATTTTTTCAGTACCATTCATTTTAAATGAAAATGAGAAAAGCTAGTAAAAGCGGTTGATAGACGACTGCTAATTTATAATGATAATTAAGTGTCGGATTGGATTATTTTATGTCTAAACGGGCTATTTTGCGGTATTCTACGCGTTTGACAGGCATCTTATACCTGTGGTATTTTAAGTACGTGAATTTTCTTAAATAATAACTAAAATCATTTATTGCGTTCGCGATGGCAGTAAAATACGAACCCGTATTTTACTAAGTATGAGAACATCGGGAATACAGAAAGGGAGATGACCCATGCACAACAAACGTACCTATGCCATGCTGGCCTGCGCTGTCATGACGTGGCTTGCCATGCCGGCATTTGCGGCTGATACAGAAAATAGTCCACTAGGGGGGGGACCCCGATAGTAATTATATTACCACCAAGGATGTCAATGTCGAAGCGAATCGGGCGCAGGAAGAAGCAAAATATGAAAGCCAGCAGACGACAATCATTACGGCTGACGATATTGCTAAAAAGCAGGCAAAATCTGTAGAAGATATTATATTCAACGAAACGGGCGTAACCAGAAGCGTAGATGCCATGGGACGTGTCGGCGTATCCATTCGCGGTGCGGAGCCAAGACATACATTGATTCTTGTCGATGGACAGCCTGTCATGGGGGATATATCCAAATACAGCGGACAAGGGGATGAACTCCAGCGCCTGGGCACAGAAAATGTAGAACGGATTGAAATCATCAAGGGCGCGGCATCAGCTAAGTATGGTGCAGATGCCATTGGCGGCGTTATCAACGTGATTACCAAAAAAGCATCTAAAACCCCAAGCTTACAGCTAAACCTAGAAGGCCGCCGTGCTAAAGGAAACGGCGATATACTGCCGTATGATAATTTCTTTCTGCGTGCTGATTCAGGACAGATGGGGAAATTCAAAATAGCGGCGTATGGAAGCAAACGGGATATTATGCCGGTATATGAATCTAGCAGCGTAATGGATACGCAAAATAACCAGAATTATGTACGTAATTCACTGCGTTTTTTTGGAGATATTAAAAATATTGGTCTCGTAGGAACGTATGACATCAATGATAACAATACGATTGATGTCAATTTTGATAGAACAGATGAAAATCTGGAGCGATATATCAAACATAGCAGTAACCCCGTTGAACCACAACAACATTTTAAACGAAAAGTCACGAGGGACAAACAGAGCATTACTTGGAATGGTACGAATGGCGGCAATACGGATTGGAAGATTAGTTACGATCAATCTAAATTGAATGAAGATGATATTACAGTATCTTCCTATGATGCCAATAATAAATATGAAGGGAAAAATACCTTAGAATCTGTAGATACATTAAAGCATAAGCAGTGGAATGTGAATGCTGCGGCGAATACCCAGCTTAACGATAAGCATTTGTTGTCTTATGGATTTGGGTATTCTCAAGAAACGGCAGAAGGCAGCCGTATCAAAGGTATTGCTGGCGTAAAAAATCGGGTTCATACATATTTGCAAAAAATAGATCCTTGGAATTATGATAAAAATTTAAAGATTGTTGCTGAAAAAGACACAGAAGGCAAAACAGTATATTCTAATAAACCATCCTCTAATGTACATAATTATCCGTTTATGCTGGATGATTCTGGCATACCGTATTATAACCAAAATATGGAATATTATAATACTAATACAGCACCTGTCTTTTCAGCAGAAGATTTTAATACATATGCGAATTCATATGGCCAGATGGATATGGATGAATTAAAGGAAGCAGGTCGATGGGATGATGTTGTTGCGTTTGCCAAAGAATTATTAGCAGACCCTGGAAATAAGGATAAATATTATTCTAAAAAATATACAGAGAAAGATTTTCAAGATAGTTATTATACTGCAATTGTAGGGGGTTATTACCATAAAACAGGCTCTGAATCGTTTGATATGGTTTACCATGGGAAAAAATTCAAAGAAATCTATGAAGAAAATCAAAATCATATAGAAATCGGGAAGGCAACAATCAAAAAACAGCATTTCTTCATAGGAGATACATGGCAGCTCAATGATTCGACTATTTTGGCACCTATGGTACGAGTCGACCACAGTGATTTATTTGGTTCTGAAGCAACATTTAATGTCGGTTTGACGCATAATATTCATGGCAAAGCCAATCAGCGTTTTAAAGCGAATATTGGGACTGGATATACAGAACCCGGTATGGGTGAACTCTATTATAATTGGCAGATGTACAGTGGTTCACCGGCAGGAACTGTAGCCGGACTTGGCAGTGAAATCGGCCGGTTAGGATATTACTGGGTAGGAAATCCTGATTTGAAGCCAGAAAAATCAGTTAATTTTGATATGGGATTGGAAACAGAACATGGAAAAACATCTACACGATTGAACGTATTTCATAACAAAATTACGGATTATATGAGTGTCTACTTTACAGGAAAATTAATGGATTTTCATCCTGGAAACAGCGTCTTAAAATTTATCCAGCCGCCGGATATGATTTACAGCTTTAAAAATATTGGAAAAGCAGAAATTACAGGTATAGAAGCAGAAATCAATCATAAATTGGATGCTCATTGGTCGGCACGGCTTGGCTATACGTATTTGCAGGCATTAAACAAGAGTGACCCGACGATGCCGGATAGATTGCTCGACAAGCCGCAGCATAAAGTGGATATAGGCGTGATGTATGAAAATAAAGGCTGGCGTGCGTCGCTTTGGGGTAACTATTATATTCACATGCTGGACAGTAATTCTATTGCGGGTAACGGCAATTATATGGAAGGGGATAATGACCATACCCATTATTTCTTTGAAGACTTGAATGATAAGAAAAATATGTATCAAAAGAAAACCTTCAGTATTTGGAATATACTCGTACAAAAAGAATTGTCCAAAGATGCGTCTATGTATGTGGGCATAGATAATCTTTTTAACCATCGGGATGATGACAGAGCCTTGCAGGAACGAGTATATAAAATGGGCGTCAATTTGAAATTTGGTCCCGGCAGTGCTGCAATGGAAAAACAATTAGACAAAACAGTTGGAGAAGCAAAGGTTGTCGGCTCGGATGCCCAGATCAATACAGATTGGTTTATTCAAAAGCCCTTTGATACGGCAAAAGAAAAGGGAGCAGAAATCATTGGGGACTATCGTGCGCGTTGGAATACCTTTACAGGAGAAGAACGTCCGAAAGCGCGTGTTACTTCCACGGCCTCTATTGGCAATGCAGAAAAGAATATGAGAAATAGTGCCGGACATGGTTTTGAACAACGACTGCGGCTGGGCGTAGATGCCCGTGTTGGCGAAAATACGAATGTCAAAATTCTCGGCAGTGCCAGCGGCATGAGCGGCGTAGATACGATGCATGACGTATCCGATTCTAAGGGGATGAATCATCAGCGTTTGGATACAGTCGATGTCACCCAGCATGCAGATAAATGGGATTTTTCTATAGGCCGTTTGACCGAACCGATGGGAGTTACAGGCTATTGGTTTGGCAAAGAATATGACGGTGGTAGAGCCGTTTGGACGAGCGGCAAAAATCAAGTTCGTGTAGGGTATGGTGATTTTAGTCATAGTACAGGAATTACAGACTCAGCATATACGCATGCTGTTGTTAAAACGATTTATCGAGCCCCCAACGTAGATGAATGGCTTGGTTACATTGATCATTTAAAGAGCAGTACTGGCCAAGCTGAATTTGTCCATCGTGATGGATATACAAGTATGTATGAAAAACTAAAAGCAGCTACGTCTTTTGCGGAACAACAGCAGATATTTAAAGAGTATTTACATGTCATTGAAGAGCATTATCCGACAGCCTATGCAGATTTGACAGAACATTTAGCAAACATTGCTGTAGTAGGGAACGTTCAAACGAATGCATGGGGAACCATTACCCTGAAAGATGCAAAGACCGGTGAAAATTTAGGGACCTATATTATGATGAGACCGGAAGATAGCACAGATAACGGTACGGTTTCGCTGGATACGTTGTTGTCAGACGGAGCACAAGACAGCATGATGAATACGGCATTAGATGAATTTAACAAATATGGAAATTATGAAGACGGCCGTACTTTTTCGTACTCTAATGACAAAAAGTTTGATAAAAAAACAAATACTAAAAATTTGACAATTACCAAACCCGATGGAACTACTGCAAAAGTAGTTGGCACATGGACATTTAAAGGCTATTATCAATATACTGGTGATGGAGCGGATTTGGTTTCTGCTACTTATAAAGAAAGCCGCAATAAAGCTTACTCGTTATATATGTTAAAAGGTGATGAATCTGTATTTTCCAACACCAATACCTTTATATCCCTTAATGCAGACCAAGCGAAAGAATTAGCAGCACGTTTTACATGGGATATATCGTCTAAAAAATTCATTCAAAGCGGAGATGTCATAGATGTAGCAGCTGGTAATAGTGGAAAATATACGAATGCTACCATGGCGTATTGCTTCCAACAATTATTTAGTCGTTTGGCAGATTATATTTCTGTCGGCAATTTGCCATCCAATGCGTTTGGTGATGATGTAATTAAAGTAGAAAATGCTGTTGAATTGCAGCAGGATACCATTCCAGCCATTGATAGAGCTGTATTTGTACAAGCTAAACATCAATTTGGCAATGATTTTGGAGTCCAAGCCTGGTATTTCCATTCCACTAACGATGATATGCATACCTATGCAGCTGCTCATGGTGACCATAACGATACAACTTCTTTTGATACATTGGTAAATGTATTGGGAATCGGTGCGAAATGGCGTTTGGGAAAACAAGTTACTTTCTCATATGATTGGGGGCAAAACAGGACAGACTTTGGCCGATACATGAATGGACATACTATATATGCAAATCATACAGAAGATAATTCTAACTTTGATTTCGGCGGCAGAGCCAATGGCGGTACGCCGCGCTTCTGGGTGGCCCGGCTGGATGTGGGACATGCTGATACCAATAGACCGGGCAGCTGGAATGCCTTTGCGGATTATAAATACTTCCAGCATGGCTCTTTCTTTGGCGGCAACGGTACAGAAGGCCTGCCGGATCGGTACCTCGATGGCATCAAATCCTTTACCATTGGCGGCGGCTATGTTCCTGCCAAGGATATACTTCTCGAAGCGTTCTATACATTTGGAGCCAAAGGCATCGGTCAGCGGGATACGCTTTACGGGCCGGAATCCTTTACCTTAGGCGATTACACGCGAATTCAGGCAACCTTTAAATTCTAAAAATTTCATATAGTGGGTATGACGCCAGCATCAGATATATCATAACTCCCTTTCTGATGTATCTGTGTTGATATACGACAGCCATACAGGCAATGCAATGTATTCTCATTTCTCCACATTGCAGTCTGTATGGCTGTTATTTTTTATTCTTATTGTATGGCAAGAATGCCGGGAAGTGTCCCTGCACCCTCAAATGTTCATTCTTTTTCGTGCCGC
>DJEN01000040.1 GCA_002431345.1 Megasphaera sp. UBA5897
GCCCCGTAATAAATAACACCGGCCCCTACGCTGATAGCGACAGCCGCTGCATATGACAAAAACAGTCCATTGCGAAACGGCACATACGTAGCAATCGTTCCCTGGCCGCCAATTTCAGCCAGCTGTTCTGCATACGACTCATGTTTAATATCCTGCGTGCTTTTTTGCAGCAGCGGGCAGTCACTGAGCGAAAAAGCCTGGGATAAATCCGTTTCTTGATGAGCAACATGGTAAAAAGCAGCTACTTTGCGTGCTGCTTCCAATTCTTTCGCATGCTTTTGTCCATAATATGCTGTCAATGCCAACACTTGTTCGTTGCCGTATTTTTCAACTGCCATAGCCAAACACGTCGTCGAATCTACACCACCACTAAGAAGTACTACACATTTCATACTCAAATTCCCCCTTATATTATCCGTAGTTTTTCTTATATTGCCTTATTATAGCACAATCCCCTAGGCAAACATACCTAGGGGATATACGAGATTACACATGCAAACGGACACGCTGAGCTACAATCAAAAATATACCTGCCAAGATGAGTATCATCCCTAGTGCTGTATTCCAATGAACCGCTTCATGCATAAAGATAACGTTACAAATAACACCTACAACAGGTACACCTAACGAAGCTACGCCGGCTTTGCTGGCTTCCATTTTCGTTAAAATGTAGTTCCAAAGGAAAAAAGCCAACGCCGATGCCAAGACACCATTATATAACAAGCAGGATACAGCCATGGGCGTCCAAGTAATCTGCCCTTGTTCAAACAACATGGAATATATCCATAAAAACAACGCACCTGCCGCAATTTGCCACGTCGTATATTGAATCATCGTGCATGTTTCCTTCTGCTGCTGACGATGCATCACTTTGTCTTGATATTTAACAATAATCGCTGCAACAGCCCAGGCAATGGCCCCGCCAATTGTCAACAAAAGGCCCGTTATATCGCCAACAATGTCTACATCCATTAGGATACACATACCAACCATACTTAAAATGATGCCCAATATTTTCCGCTTCGTCAACGTTTCGTGCAATATAAAATATGCCAGAATACTCATCCAAACAGGCATACTATAATTGACAACAGCGACTAAACCAGCCCCCAAGGACGTCACGCCGATTTGAATCGCCGCATTGTTCACGGCAATCTGCAATAAACCCGTTACGATAATCCATGGCCAATACTGTTTGGGAGGAAGGGGCATACGGCACCACAACGTAACGCCAATCAAAACAATAGCACCCACTAAAAAGCGATAACACGAAAACAAGACGGGCGGGAAAAATAACGTCGCTTCTTTCATGACAACCCAATTGAATCCCCAAATCAAATATAATACAAATAATGCCTTTGCCATTCCCATACCTCCCATGAACCCAACTAGTTATGTTTATTATAAAAGATTTTACTAAAAAAAAGAAGCAAAATGCCTCTTCGCTGTCAGAAACTCCCAACAACCAAGAGGCATGATATAACCATATTCTTTTTTATGACGGCTGTTTCGAATTCATTACTTCATCTTATTTTTGTTTCCCGCTGCCGTATAAAAGATAAATGCCAAGAAAATAGCAGCAAGACAAAACCAAATAGTCAGCATCGTCGAACCTTGTTTGACAAACATGTCATAATATCCTTTTAGATAAATGACAAGAATCAATATTGGCAAGACATAGAGCAAATAATTGCGAAGAGATGCGGGTACATTTTTACCTTTTCCATCATTCGCTTCACTGAGAAAATGCTGCCATCCCCAGCCATTTTTCTTAACACAAAAGAGGACAAAAACCAAACTACCCAAAGGCAATAGATTATTGGAAACAATAAAATCTTCCAAATCCAAGATACCGCTTCCGGGACCTAACGGTTGGAAACCACTCCATACATTGAAGCCCAACACGCAGGGAATACTCAACACAATGATGAGAATACCATTGATAAGGACACTGCGCTTACGGCTCCATCCGTACAAATCCATGCCAAACGCAATGATGTTTTCAAATACGGCAATAACCGTCGATAAAGCGGCAAAGGACAGAAATACAAAGAACAGCATGCCCCAAATCCGACCACCGGGCATCATGGTAAACAAATTCGGAATGGTCAGAAAAATCAAGGACGGGCCGGCATCGGGCTGAATCCCATAAGCAAAGCAAGCCGGAATAATGATGAAACCTGCCATCAACGCTACAAACGTATCCAATGCCGTAATCGTCGTTGCTTCGCCAAACAGGCTATGGCCGTGCGGCAAATAGGACCCAAAAATCAACATGGCACCAATCCCAACAGACAAGGTGAAAAAGGCTTGGCTCATGGCAGCATAAATAACATTTCCCCATCCGATGGTCGCAATGGTTTCCCAATTCGGAATCAGATAAAAGGCAATGCCCTTTTCAGCACCATCCAAAAATACAGAATGGACTGCCAAGACAATCATTAACAGAAGTAGTGCTGTCATCATCCATTTGGTAATGCGTTCCACACCTTTTTGAATGCCAAAATAACAAACACCAAAACCGAGAATACATGTAACAGCCGTCCAAAACAGCATGGTCATTGGATCTTTTAACATCGTTCCAAAGGTGGCACCAATAAATTGGGTCGATGCTCCGACAAATGTTCCATTCAAATGAAGCCAGCAATAATAGAGCATCCAGCCCGTAACGGTCGTATAATACATCATCAACATATAACAACCGACTACACTAATACCCTTAAACCGATGCCAACGACTGCCCGTCGGTTCTAGGACATCAAAACTTTTCGCCGCGCTGCAACGACTGCCCCTGCCAATAGCAAATTCACATACCATGACAGGAATCCCCATGAGCAAGAGAAACAGCAAATAAATCAAAATAAATGCAGCCCCGCCAAATTGGCCGCAAAGATAAGGAAACTTCCAGACGTTGCCAATACCAATTGCACAGCCGGCACTGACCAGGATAAATCCCAAACGGGAACTGAACGCTTCCACAGCAAGATTTTTTTCAGACACAAAAGCACCTCATTTCAAACTAAATTAAGATAATATATACAGACTGCTCTATTATAACAAAAATAAAGCGCAGTTAAAATATATATACCCCATTCTTTTGCGCAGCTAACACAGGAACTGTAACTCACCATGTTTTGCAATTATGCATCCTGCTCGTTCTCTGAAAGCCTTTTATTTTTAGTTGAATTTTGAAAAAATGAGTCGTAATACTATAAATTATACACTTATACTTGTATAGTAAAAGGGCTGCAACAAAATGGACTAAAATTTCTCATTTCATTACACCCCTATACATTGTATTTCACAGTTAGCTTCGCGGTACATACATGATAATGGCTACACCGACCAAAGCCACTATGCCGCCCACTATATCATAAAAATCCGGCACGGCACGATCGACTTTCCATCCCCAGAGAATCGATAAAACAATAAAAATACCGCCGTATGCCGCATATACTTTGCCAAAATTAGCACTTGCCGGCTGCAGCGTGGGTATAATTCCATAAAAAATTAAAATAACAGCACCCAGTACACCATACCACCAAGCCTTTCCATCACGCAGCCAAAGCCAAATCATGTACCCACCGCCAATTTCAAAAATACCGGCCAAGATAAAATAAAACAACGATTTCACAACACTTGCCATCTTTTACCCTCACTTTTACGCAATAATGATATATTATATCATTTCACATACTAAGTGCCAACGTTTGCCGTGACCATTCCGCTCCGTCTTTTGCCAACTTTTTTTCTTGTATTCGCATGAATTCACCATTATAATAAAAATAGTTATTCATTGGGTATGGAATCAAAGACAGCTCACAGTTATTTATTTAAGCTTTAAATACCTACAAAAAATTCAATAGAAAAAATTTACAGTAAATGCCTGTTGGATCCAACAGGCTCTTTATAAATTAGGAAAAATAGCAATAGTGTAGGGAAATTATGGTGCTATATTTTCTCTTACACTGCAATGTATTTGACATCATAAAAATGATAATAACTGTATAATACATTTATAAGATTATAATAAATATAAAAAGTCAAATTTCATAGCTAAATTTCGCAGAGGTTTGATTTTTATACTACCTCTACACCCAACTTCTGATAACCTTAATACATCGGAACCAGGAGGTTTATGTATGAACAACTTAATGAAGAAATCGGAAATGACTGAAGAAGATATTAAGCTTCAGTTTATTACCCCGGCAATTGAAGCATCTGGCTGGGATAAATTCAAACATATTAAAATGGAGTATTTTTTTACTGACGGCCGCGTTATTGTAAGAGGTAACTCAACAGCAAGAGGAAGACGAAAAAAAGCGGATTATCTGCTCTATTACCGTCCTAATCTTCCCTTAGCTATTGTCGAAGCCAAAGATAATCACCATAGCATAGGAGCAGGAATGCAACAAGCATTAGCATACGCCGAATGCCTTGATGTACCATATGTATACAGTTCAAATGGTGATGGATTTCTTGAACATGACAGAAAAACCGGCAAAGAGCGTGAATTAAAGATAGATGCATTCCCCTCTCCTGACGACTTATGGAAGCGCTACAAAAACGAGGGACAAATTACTTCTAACCAAGAAAAAATCATTACAGAACCTTACTATTTTATGCCTGGAGATAAAATACCAAGATACTATCAACGCATTGCCATTAATAGAACAGTAGCTGCCATTGCGCAGGGACAAAATCGTATCTTACTAGTAATGGCTACAGGAACAGGAAAAACATACACCGCTTTCCAAATCATTCATCGTCTTTGGAAATCGGGAACTAAGCATAAAATTTTATACCTTGCTGATAGAAATATATTAGTTGACCAAACTATGCAGCAGGATTTCAAACCGTTTTCAAAAGTTATGACAAAAATTGAAAACAAAACACTCGATAGCTCCTATGAAATCTACATGTCCTTATATCAGCAGCTCGCTGGTGACGATAAACAAGAACCCTTTCGCGCGTTTCAGCCCAATTTCTTTGATTTGATCATTGTAGATGAATGTCATCGTGGTTCAGCAAGAGAAGAATCTCGTTGGAGAAAAATTTTAGAATACTTTTCCAACGCCACCCAAATCGGTATGACCGCCACCCCGAAAGAGACAAAAGAAGTTTCCAATATCAGCTACTTTGGAGAACCTATCTATACATACAGTCTCAAGCAAGGCATTGATGACGGGTTCTTGGCCCCATACAAAGTGATTCGAGTTGGCATAGATAAAGACCTTGAAGGTTGGCGCCCATTGGCCGAACAATGTGACGTATATGGAAAGAAAATCGAAGACCGAGAATATAATATAAAAGACTACGATAAAAAACTTATCATTGATGAGCGTACCCAAGTCGTCGCCAAACGAATTACCCGCTTTTTAAAAGAAAACGGACGTTTCTCCAAAACGATTGTATTTTGTGTAGATATAGACCATGCAGAAAGAATGCGCCAAGCCCTCATCAATGAAAATAGTGACCTCGTTGCAGAAAACCCAAAGTATATTATACGCATCACAGGAGATAATGCGGAAGGGAAAGCACAGCTGGATTATTTCATCGCCGAAGACAGCCCCTATCCAGTAATTGTCACCACATCGAAACTGATGACGACTGGTGTAGATTGCAAGACCTGCCGTCTTATTGTTCTCGATAATATGATTAACTCCATGACCGAGTTTAAACAAATCATCGGCCGTGGTACCCGTCTCAAACCAGACTATGGAAAAGAATATTTCACCATCATGGATTTCCGTAACGCCAGCCGTCTATTTGCTGACCCAGAATTTGATGGAGAACCCGTTTCTATCATAGAATTACCACCAGATACAGAATACGGAAATGACAATGGCAAAGACGGCAATGATGATACTGGAAAAGATGAACCTATTATTACGCCACCAAATCCACCTATCATTAATCCACCGCAGAAAATAGAAAAATATCGCGTCCGCGGTGTGGAAGTCACCATTCTTCATGAACGGGTCCAGTATTATGATAAAGGCGGAAAACTGACTACAGAAAGCATCACTGACTATTCCAAGAAAAATATCATCGGTGAATATGCTACCTTGGATTCCTTCCTGCAAGCCTGGAACAGCAAGCAAAAAAAACAGGCTATTATTGATGAATTACAGGAACGAGGTGTTCTACTTGAAGCGTTGCGTGAAGCTTCAGGTCAAAAAGACATCGATGACTTTGACCTGATTTGCCATATTGCGTACGATAAAGAACCACTTACAAAAGCTGAAAGAGCTAATAATGTCAAAAAGAGCGGTTACCTTTATAAATACTCTGGCTTAGCACAAGAAGTTATTTCTGCACTGCTCGATAAGTACAAAAATGATGGTATTTGTGATCTTGATAACTTGGAAATTCTATCTAACGACCCCTTCCGCAAATTCGGTTCCCCAATGAAAATCGCTAAATTATTTGGTGGCAAAACCAACTATATGAAAGCCGTTCAAGAACTACAACAAGAAATTTATGCATAACATAAGGAGATATTAAATGAGTTTAGGCAACTTTGTTAAAAGATTACAAGATATCATGAGAAACGATGCTGGTATCAATGGTGATGCCCAGCGGATTGAACAAATGGTATGGATTTTATTTTTAAAAATCTACGACGCTAAAGAAGAAGATTGGGAATTTTACGATGATAACTACAAATCTATTATTCCCGAAGAATTACGCTGGCGCAACTGGGCCGTCGATCACAAAGATGGGAAAGCCCTGACCGGCGATGCCTTGCTGGATTTCGTTAATAATAAATTATTTCCTACCCTCAAGAACATAGAAATCACAGAAGAGACAAAGATGAATCAAATCATCGTTCGTACCGCCTTTGAAGACAACAACAACTACATGAAAGACGGCATACTTCTCAGACAAGTCATTAACGTCATCGATGAAATCAACTTTGAAGAATACGAAGACCGTCATGCCTTCGGCGAAATCTATGAAACCATACTTCGCAGTTTGCAAAGTGCCGGAAACGCTGGGGAATTTTATACGCCTCGTGCCGTTACAGACTTCATGGTACAAATGCTGCAACCCAAACTAGGGGAAACCATTGCCGATTTTGCATGCGGTACCGGTGGCTTCCTGACATCTGCCTTAAAAGTATTGGACAGCCAAGTAGATACTGTAGAAGATAGAAAAATCTACAATAACTCCATCTATGGTATCGAAAAGAAAGCACTCCCCTTCCTACTCTGCGTCACCAATATGCTTCTCCACGATATAGACAATCCTAGAATTATTCATGGAAATACCTTGGAAAAGAACGTGAGAGACTATAAAGACACCGACCGCTTCGACGTCATCCTTATGAATCCACCCTACGGTGGCAATGAAAAGAACGAAATCAAACAGAACTTTCCTGCCGACCTTCGCAGCAGTGAAACAGCCGACCTTTTCATGGATGTCATCATGTACCGACTAAAGGAAAATGGTCGTTGTGCCATCATCCTCCCAGATGGTTTCCTTTTTGGTACCGATAACGCCAAACTGGCTATCAAGAAAAAACTCTTCTCTGAATTTAACCTGCATACTATCATTCGTATGCCCCACAGTGTATTTGCCCCCTATACATCCATCACCACCAATATTCTCTTTTTTGATAATAATGGCTCTACTAAAAATACTTGGTTTTATCGCCTAGACATGCCAGAAGGCTATAAAAACTTCTCCAAGACGAAGCCAATGAAGCTGGAACACTTCACCCCCGCTATCGAATGGTGGAATGACAGAAAGGAAATCAATATCGATGGATTTGATAAAGCCAAATGCTACACTGCAGAAGAAATAGCTGAACGTAATTATAACATCGACCTTTGCGGATATCCTCATGAAGAAGAAGTAATTCTACCGCCTAAAGAACTGATTCAACAGTATCAAAAAGAAAGAGCCCGCTTAAATGCAGACATCGATAAAATTTTAGCTCAAATCACAGATATTTTAGGTATTGACTTGACAGAGGAAGATAAAAAATGAATGCACAGCAATTAAAAAATTCCATACTCCAAATGGCCGTCCAAGGTAAGCTAGTTCCCCAAAATCCAAATGACGAACCAGCTAATGTTTTACTAGAACGTATTCGTAAAGAAAAAGAACAACTCATCAAAGAAAAAAAAATCAAAAAAGAAAAAAATCCATCCTACATCTTCCGTGGTACCGATAATTTGCCTTATGAGAAAGTAGGTAATCAGGAGCCTGTCTGCATTGCTAATAAGGTGCCTTTTGAAATACCAGCTTCTTGGGAATGGGTGAGATTAGGAACAATATTAACTAAATTGACAGATGGTACTCACTCCAGACCTAAATATACAGAAAAAGGGATTCCCTTTATTTCAGTTAAAGATATTAGTAATGGAAAGCTAGAATTTTCAAATTGTAAATATATATCAAATGAAGAACATAAAATACTTTATAAGCGTTGCAATCCACAATATGGTGATATTCTTTTAACGAAAGTTGGGACTACAGGTATTCCAGTCGTTATAGATTGCGAAATGGAATTTAGTCTATTTGTTAGTGTAGCTTTGCTAAAATTTAATCAATTGTTAATTAATAATGAATACCTTAAATATCTGATTTCTTCCCCATTGGTGCAAAAACAAGCAACACAAAACACACGAGGCGTTGGTAATAAGAACTGGGTTATGAAAGATATTGCCAACACACTTGTTGTGATTCCACCATTGAATGAACAAAAAAGGATTGTACAAAAGCTTCTTACATTTGAACCACTTATCAAAAAATATCATCTCATCCATGCTAAGTTGAAACAAATAAATGATAAATTTCCATCCAATTTAAAAAACTCTATTTTGCAATATGCTACTCAAGGAAAATTAGTTTCTCAGAATTTAAGTGATGAAGCTGCTGATATTTTATTAAAACATATTAATAATGAAAAGAAACAACTGCAAAAAGAAGGAAAACTGAAAAAGGATAAGAATAAATCCATCATTTTTAGACGGGATAATTCCTATTATGAAAAG
>DJEN01000066.1 GCA_002431345.1 Megasphaera sp. UBA5897
CAGAGCTTCTGCCTAAAGGGGCAACGGAGGGCATGGCATTTACCATTACGATTGCGCGCAATGAAGAAGAAGAAGAACGCCTGCATCAAGAAATTGCTGCATTGCGGGACGAACTAGCGCAGCGGGAATAAACGCCGCGGGGGGAGAAGATGGACAAAACCATTTTTCTATTCAAGCGACATGTGCTATAATAAATGGCATGTAACAGAAAGGAAGAAGATAAGCGTGTTCAAAAAATTTTTTATACTTCCGTTCTTGATGATTTTTTGCCTTTGCCCGCTCTTTATGTCGCAGGCAGCATCTAAAACGGAAATTACCAGTGTGCGAACAGCGACGAGAAATGATGCCAATACGCCGTTTGTGCGTACTGTTTTGGAAGTAAGCAATCGAGTAACGCCGCGGTTATATATTGACAAAACAGGTGAATATATCTACGTTACCCTGCCCAACACCAAGATGGGCAAAACCGTAGCCAAAGAATATAAGGCGAATACCAACGTCGTATCCAAAATATCGCTTACACAGCGGACAAGCGGTACAGATGTCAATTTTAAAGTGCCCAGACCGATTACCAAAAGTGATATTAAAGTATTTTCCCTGCCCGGCATGACGGACAAAAACAAAAGCGGTGCCCGTGTCGTCATCGATATCAATGACAAATCCGGCAAGGTAAAACAGTGGAGCCATTGGAACGACGGCAAAATAGGCATTAATACAGCCGCACAGAAAAAAACAACGGGTACTTCGATAAACACGAAGAAAGTAACCATGCCTGCTGTGACGGTGCCTTCGTACAGCAGCAGCCAGTCATACAGCTTGACAAAAGGACTGAAAGGCAAAATTATTGCGATTGACCCGGGCCATGGCGGCAGCGATACCGGCGCGATTGGTTCGTATTCTCAGGAAAAAGACATTACGCTGGCTATTTCTAAAAAAGTCGCAGCTTTGCTGAATAATGCCGGAGCCAACGTTATTATGACGAGAACGACAGACGTCGATGTATACGCTCCGTATGACGGCGCCGCAGAAGAACTGCAGGCACGCTGCAACATTGCCAATGCTGCCAAAGCAGATGTATTTGTCTGCATTCATATTGATTCGTATTCGACAGCAGATGCCAGAGGGGTAACGGCATATTACAACAGTAAGACACCGTATGATTACAGCTTGGCAAAATACCTGCACGACCAAAATATGAATGCAACGTCCTTCCCAGACCGCGGTGTGCGGACAGCTAACTTCTATGTTCTCCTGCATACCAATATGCCGGCAACACTGCTGGAACTGGGCTTCATTTCCAACCCAACGGAAGAAAATGCCCTGAATTCCGAAGCACAGCAGCAAAACTTTGCAGAAAGCATCGTCAAAGGGCTGGCAGATTATTTTGACAACAGCGGTAAATAACGAACAACTGTTATGTTTTGAAACAAAGCGACTGACTGGATTGACAAAGTCAGTCGCTTTTTGGTATGCTATAAAAGAAAACAGAATACAAACAGCGATGAAGCCTTGCATGCGTTATGATGCAGGGCTTTTTTTATGCATTGTATTGCTGCAGACAAACGACAAGAAAAGCGGGGGATTTGAATGTATAATAAAACGATGTATGCCTTGGGTTCCAACCGTTCAGCGATTCGCGCATTGTACGACTATGGACAGGAACAAGCTGCTCAAATCGGCAAAGAAAACGTCTACGATTTTAGCATTGGCAATCCGAGTATTCCGGCACCGGCATGTGTGCAGCGTGAAATGGTACGCTTGGCACAAGAAGAAAATCCAGCAACTATTCATGGCTATACACCGGCTCCGGGAGATCCGGCTGTACGGCAGAGTATGGCTGATTATATGAACCAAACCTTTGATGCGCATGTCCGGGCTGCCAATTTTTACATTACGTGCGGTGCGTCTGCTTCCTTGGCTATTATTATGAAAACCTTGGTGGAAACGGCAGACGATGAAATTATCGTCAATGCGCCGTTTTTTCCGGAATATCGTGTGTTTGCCGAAAGTGCCGGAGGAAAACTGGTCATTGTGCCGGCAGATACTAAGACTTTCCAGCTGTCTTTGCAAGGCTTGGAACAAGCTATTACTGCGCATACCAAAGCCGTCATCATTAATTCACCCAATAATCCATCCGGTATCGTATACAGTGCCGATACGCTGCAGGCAGTAGGCACCTTGCTGCGCCAAAAAGAACAGGAACTGGGACATCCGATTTTCTTGATTTCTGATGAACCCTATCGAGAAGTTATTTTTGATGAGCTGCCTATCCTGTACGTGCCGAAGTTTTATGAAAATACGATTGTCTGCTATTCATACAGTAAATCGCTGTCACTGCCGGGAGAACGTATCGGTTATATCTTAATACCGGATGAAGTCAGTCAAAACAAAGAGCTGTTTACGGCCGTATGCGGTGCCGGTCGGGCGTTGGGATTTGTCTGCGCTCCTAATGTATTCCAGCGGGTGGTCATGGCATGCCAGGGACAAACGGCTGATATGGGCATATATGATGCCAACCGCAAATTAATATACGAAGGCTTGACTCGTATCGGCTTTGAATGCGTTTATCCGTCCGGCGCATTTTACTTATTTGTCAAAGCTCCTGATGGTGACGCCAACGAGTTTATGGAAAAGGCTAAATCACTGAATATCCTAATTGTGCCGGGTGATGAGTTTGGCTGCCCGGGATACTGCCGCATTTCCTATTGTGTAGACGGCGCAATGATTGCCCGATCACTAAAAGCCTTTGAAAAATTATATGCATCCAGTGAAGAAAACGCATAAAAAATACTGGGTATTTCTGAAAGGTAAAGAATAAACAGATTTAATACATATAATATAAAAAAAGTCAGCTATTGGCAGTACCTCTACGGATTCACACTCGAAAGAGGTGACGCCTCCGCAGCCAATACCAATAACTGACTATACATTAAGTATACGTGATTTCTTGAAAAATGTAAATGATAAAAGAAATGAACAACAAGATAAAAATATTGGAATACCATAGTATTTGAATTTTGAAATTTAACAAAGCGCGGCCAAAATAAGCGGCAAAACAAAAAATAAGCGGTTTCACGTTGATGTAAAACCGCTTATTTATATGGTGCGCCTAGAAGGATTCGAACCTTCGCACCCGGTTCCGGAGACCGGTGCTCTATCCCCTGAGCTATAGGCGCATGATGTATACTGCACAACGAATACTTCACTATAATATCATATGTATGTATAAAAAACAAGGGTGTATCTGTGACATTTGCAAAAGAGCTTAGAATCCATCCAAGAAGAAGCGGCAGGGTAAAACTGTATCATTTGCTTGTACAGCGTATACTATTGTATATAGTTTGTAAAAAAATCTAATAAATAAGAATTATTAGTTGATTATTTTTTGATGTTATGAGATAATATAGATAACAAAGTTGGAATACATTTCTGTTGGTAAGGAGGTATGTATATGAATATCGTTGTTTTGGTTAAACAAGTACCGGCTGTATCAGATATCCAAATAGATGCAAAGCAGCATAATCTGGTTCGTGTGGGTGCGCCTTCGATGTTGAATCCTGTTGATGCGCATGCTGTAGAGGCTGGCGTGGCATTGAAAGAAGCTTTGGGAGGTACTGTTACGCTGCTGACGATGGGGAATGCCATGGCAGGCGAAATAATGCGTGACGGTATTGCTATGGGAGCCGATACGGGCGTGCTTGTTTCGGACGAACGCATGGCTGGTTCGGATACGCTGGCGACGGGAAAAATCTTGGCAAAGGCGATTGAAAAAATAGGCGGAGCAGACCTAGTACTGACTGGGAAGCGTTCGACGGACGGCGATACGGGGCAGATTCCTCCTGCAGTTGCACAGCAGCTGGGCATGTCACTGCTTTCCTATGCAGAATCTATTGCTGTGGAAGGAAATATACTGAAAGGAACCCGCAAGAACCATAATAGTTTGGAAACAGTAACGGTATCTTTGCCAACAGTATGCTCGGTCATGGAAACAATCAATACGCCGCGGGCACCTAAACTGCGCGGGGCCATGAAAGCCAAAAAAGCTGTATTTACAGTAATGCGTTTGGAAGATTTAGGATTGACACCGCAGGATGTCGGCACAGCTGGTTCGGCAACGAGAGTTACGGAACTGTTTGCACCGCAGCCGCATCCAACGGGCATCATGATAGACGGTGCGACCACAGCAGATGCAGTACATCAGTTGCTGGTTGATTTGAAAACGAAAAAGCTGATATAAGGAGGGATGACATCATGGAATGGAATAACGCGATTTGGGTATACTGTGAAATCGTAAACGGTACGTTAAGTCCGGTTAGTATAGAGTTATTGGGAAAAGGACGAGAATTGGCCGATACGCGTCATACTCCCTTAGCAGCTGTTGTTTTGGGAAAAGATGCAGAACCGATTGCTAAAACAGCTGTTTCGTACGGTGCAGACGGCGCGATTATCGTGCCGCAGTCAGAACTGACAGCGTTTGATGCCGTTCGCTATACGCATGTGCTGGCAAACTTAGCGAAAAAATACATGCCGAACGTTATTTTAATCGGTGCATCGAATGATGGCCGTGATTTAGGCGGCCGTTTGTCTGCCGCGATGAATGTAGGCTTAGTAGCAGACTGTATCGATGTATCGTATGAAGGTGAAGACGACACACTGACATGGATACGCCCGGCATATACGGGCAAAGTATTTGTAAAAATTCAAACGACGACACGGCCGCAGCTGGCGACAGTCAGTGATAAAATTTTCCGCGGCAATGCACCCGATGCGAGCCGCCAGGGAGAGATTGTGACAGAAACGGTGGCAAGCAGTGACATTACATCATCCTACCAAATAACGCATGTTGAATCATTGCCGCCGGAAGCGCTGGACGTCAACTTGGAACACGCAGAAATCATCGTAGGCGCCGGCCGTGGTGTCGGTGATGAAGCGGGGATGCAGAAAGTTCAGGCCTTTGCAGCATCTATTGGTGCCGCTTTTGGCGTTTCCAAACCACTGGTAGATAATGGCTGGGCAGCGCATGATATTCAAATTGGCATTACCGGCAAAAAAATAGCCCCTAAAATTTATATAGCCCTTGGCATTTCCGGAGCGATTCAACACAAATTGGGCATTCAGGATGCAGAACTTATTATTGCTGTCAATAAAGACCCGGATGCCCCCATTTTCCAATTTGCCCATTATGGCATTGTCGGTGATTTATTTGAAGCACTGCCTGCATTGGAAAAAGAATTGAAGAAACTAAAAAAATAATACAACTATATATAGCTATAATTGATACAGAGCCGCCGCACACAAACGACGGCTCTGCTGCATATTGGAGCTGTTTTATGATGGCAGCTCCTATGGGACTGAACCCAAAGTCAATAATACAAAGACAGCGCGCCAAGAGGCACTATTCTTTTGCAGGAGACGAGGGAAAACGAAGACGCATATGATATAATAAAACTATTCAATACATTGCAGCTGCTGCCGTATTCAGAGACGTTTGGGCTCGCGGCGGCATGGCATAGACGCGCAAAAGGAGGGAGTACCTATGGGATTTTTTAATGGACTAATGGGCAATGCCAGTGAAATTGATGCAGAAGAAGTACGGGAAAAATATTCGCCGATGCTCATGCGGGGAGAACGAATTAATCAAGCTTATAAAATTATTCGGGATATGTGGATTTTTACCAACTGCCGTTTGATTATCGTCAACGTGCAGGGCATGACCGGAAAGAAAGTCGAGTATCATTCTATTCCGTATCACAACATTACCCATTTTGCTGTAGAATCGGCCGGTAATTTTGATTTGGATGCGGAGCTAAAAATATGGGTCAATGGCATGGGGCCGGAAGCGATTACGCAAAAATTCAGTACAGATACCAATATTTACAGGATTCAGGCGTTGTTGGCGGCGTATATAATGGGTTGAAGCAGTTGAATGCGTCATGATCGTGCCTGTTTTTTGGGTACGACATCGATTTATGCGTGCAGATACATGCATTTATAGCATAAAATATGGTACAATACTCTCAGAATAGGAAAGGGAAGGATGGAGAACAGGTGAAAAAATTTTTAGAAGAAGCGGCTGTTGTAAGCAATGAAGCGATTATTCCAGAAGTCTGGAAAATGGTTTTTCATGCACCGCAGATTGCAGCAGAAGCAAAACCCGGTCAGTTTGTGAATGTACAGAAAGCAGCAGGAAAGACATTTCTGCGCCGCCCCTTTGGTATTGTCGATGCCGATACGACAAACGGTACGGTAACGATTATTTACCGGCTGGTCGGCAAGGGTACGCATGAAATGGCTGCTATGAAGATAGGCGAAACGATCAGCGTTGAAGGCCCCCTGGGGGAAGGCGTGTTTACAACAACTCCCGGCAAAGCACTGCTTGTCGGCGGCGGCGTAGGCTTGGCTCCCCTTATTTTTTTGGCGAAGACCTTGGATAAGCCTGTCGTACTGGTCGGCGGCAAGACGGCGTCTGAAACATTTTGGACGAAGTTTTTTGAGCCCTATGCCGACAAGATTTATGTTACGACAGATGATGGTTCATTGGGCATGAAAGGATTTGCCGTGCAGGCACTGCCGACTATTTTTTCGGAAAATGCAATCGACCGTGTATCTACGTGCGGTCCAACGGTCATGATGAAAACGATTGCCGAAGCGTCGGAAAAAGCAGGTATTGCCTGTGAAGTATCTATGGAAAAACGCATGGCCTGCGGTATCGGTGTTTGTCTGGGCTGTACGTTTGAAAGCAAAGTAAGCGGCAAGCGGTACAAAGTCTGCGCAGACGGCCCTGTATTTTCATCTAAGGAGGTCTTCTAATGAATACCAATCGTATGGCTGTAAACTTTGCCGGTATTTCGATGAAAACACCAGTAATGGGGGCATCCGGCACCTTTGGCTTTGGCTTGGAATATGCTGACTTTTTGGATATAGACAACATCGGCGCCATTATTTCTAAGGGTATTACGCCTTTGCCGCGGGCAGGCAACCCCGGCGTGCGTGTGGCAGAAACGCCGTCCGGCATGCTCAACTGCATCGGGCTGGAAAATCCCGGCGTCGATGCGTTTAAAAAAGATATTCTGCCCAAAGTCAGCCAGCATCCAACGCCTCTTATCGTCAACATTTCTGCCGGCACAGCAGAAGAATACGGCGAATTGGCTGCTAAGCTGGATGTAGACGGCGTAGCTGCGTTGGAAGTCAATATTTCTTGTCCAAACGTCAAAGAAGGGGGCATTGTTTTTGGTACGAAGCCGGAAGCTGCCGCTGCTGTTACGCGCAGCGTCAAAGATCATACATCCAAACCGGTCATTATGAAGCTGTCTCCGAATGTTACGGATATTACCGTCATGGCGAAAGCTGTTGAAGCAGCCGGAGCGGATGCCGTGTCATTAATCAACACGCTGACGGGCATGGCTGTCGATATTTATACGCAAAAGCCGCTGTTGGGCAATATTACGGGAGGCTTGTCCGGCCCGGCAGTAAAGCCGGTTGCTTTGCGCATGGTTTGGCAGACGGCACAAGCTGTCCAAATTCCAGTGTTAGGTCTGGGCGGCATTGCTTCTTGGCAGGATGCGATTGAATTTATGCTGGCAGGTGCCAGTGCTGTAGCTGTCGGTGCCTATAACTTTGTTAACCCGCGTGCTGTGGAAGAAATTGCGGCCGGTATGGATCAATACTGCCAGAAGATGGGAATTTCTCATATTAGTGATATCGTTGGCAAGATTAACGATTGACACGTATACGTGTTTTTGATAGAATTTACTTGTATTTAATATATGGACTGTATATGACCGTATACGGATGCATATATGAGTATAGTCTTACATCAATAAGGAGATGTACTATGAACATTGCTTTATGGACTAGGAAAAAATGGTTTGTAAACTGCAGTGCAATCAGTGCGTCTAAATGAATAAACCCAAAGGTGAGGAATGTCTCGCTTTTGGGTTTTACTTATTCTAAGGAGGGGTCTCTTTTGAAGGTCGGTTTGGTAATGGGGAGCGATTCAGATTTTCCCGTCATGAAAAAAGCGTTGGATATTTTCAAAGAATTTGGTGTGGAATACGAAGTATTACTGGCATCAGCACACCGTACACCGACAGCTGTTCGAGAATTTGTTGCCGGCGCAGAAAGCCGCGGCATCAGCGTCATTATTGCCGGCGCCGGCATGGCAGCACATTTGCCGGGCGTCATTGCCAGCTACACGACGCTGCCGGTCATTGGTGTTCCTTTGGAAAGCGGCAGTCTGAAAGGCATGGATGCACTGCTGGCTATCGTACAGATGCCGTCTGGCATGCCTGTTGCGACCATGGCAATCAACGGCTCTAAAAACGCAGCTTTACTGGCCATTCAGATTGGTGCCGTCAGCGACCCGGCCTTGGCCGCCAAGTACAAGAAATATCGTGAAGACATGGCAGCTCAAGTTATGGAAAAGAACCGCAAGTTGCAGGAAACTGTACAAAACATGTAGTGGCACGTATATTTTTCAATTTATAGGAGGTTTTCATGTTTTACGATCCGATTTGGGATAAGCAGCATGAAGAATGCGGCGTATTAGGTATTTATGATAAGACGTTAGATATTCCCCGTTATATCTATTGGGGCCTTTTTGCATTGCAGCACCGCGGTCAGGAAAGCGGCGGTATCGCACTGACTGATGGCAGCGATATTCATACCTATCGGGGAATGGGACTGATCAGTACGGTCTTTGCAGACGGCGTACCGGAAGAAGAAGGCGGCCCCATCGGCATCGGCCATGTCCGGTATTCGACAACCGGGTCTAATAACCCCCGCAATATTCAGCCGTTGGCTGTATACACGCCGATGGGCCAGCTGGCTTTGGCACATAACGGCAATCTGACCAATACACGGATACTGCGTGAAGAATTGGACCGCGGCGGTGCAACGTTCCAAACGACGATGGACAGTGAAATTATTGTCAATTTAATCAGCCGCAGCCATAAAGACACGATGGAAGAACGGATTATGGAAAGCATGAACCGTATTAAAGGGGCGTACTCGCTGGTGCTGATGACCCGGGACAAATTATACGGCGTTCGTGACCCGTATGGATTCCGTCCTCTTTGCATAGGCCGCACGGAAAACGGCGGCTGGGTACTGGCTTCTGAAACCTGTGCACTCGATGCGATTGGCGCGACATTTGTCCGTGACGTTCTTCCCGGTGAATTTGTGGAAATCGGCGAAGGCGGCGTGAAATCGACGATATATGCCAAAGCGGACCGCAAACAAATCTGTTCCTTTGAATATATCTATTTTGCTCGTCCGGACAGTGTCATTGACGGTCAGGACGTATACCAAGCCCGCTTGAATATGGGCCGGGAAATGTGGAACGAAACGCAGTATGATGCAGACCTCGTCATTTCTGTACCGGACAGCGGCAATACGGCAGCAATTGGCTACTCTCTTGCATCTGGCATTCCGTTTAAACACGGCCTCATCAAAAACCGCTATATGGGACGCACCTTTATTAAGCCAAACCAGAAACAGCGTGAATTAGCCGTGCGCATGAAGCTGAATGTTGTAAAATCGGTCGTTAAGGGCAAACGCATTGTCATGGTTGATGATTCTATCGTCCGCGGCACGACAAGCGGCATTATCTGTAAGCTGCTGCGGGAAGCCGGGGCAAAAGAAGTGTATATGTGCGTATCAGCACCGCCGATTATGTATCCTTGCTTCTACGGCATTGATACGTCTGTCCGTAAAGAACTGATTGCTTCTACACTGAGTGTAGAGCAAATTCAAAAGTACATTGGTGTCGATAAGCTTCACTTCATTACCATAGACGGATTGAACCGTGCAGTTGAACATATTCCTAAAGAAGACATGTGTTTAGCATGCTTTAATAACGATTATCCTACCGATATTCCTAAGTCCAATGAAGAAGGAGAAAAATATGCTCTCGAACGAAACAAATAAAGGATTAACATACGCCGATGCAGGTGTAGATATTGATGCAGGCAATAAAGCCGTAGAATTGATGAAAGATTCTGTCAAAGCCACATACCGTCCGGAAGTACTGGGCGATCTTGGCGGTTTTGGCGGTCTGTTTTCCTTAATGAACAGCAAGCTCAAAAAGCCGATTCTCGTCAGCGGTACTGACGGCGTAGGCACTAAGCTCCGTTTGGCTATCATGATGGGCAAACATGACACCGTTGGTCAGGACTGCGTTGCCATGTCTATCAATGACGTACTTGTCCAAGGGGCAGAACCGCTCTTTTTCTTGGATTACATTGCTGTTGGCAAGTTAGATCCTGTACAGGTAGCCACTATTGTTAAAGGTGTTGCCAATGCCTGCAAAGAATCAGGCTGTGCTCTTCTCGGCGGTGAAACAGCTGAAATGGCTGGATTCTATGCCAAAGACGATTATGACCTCGCTGGTTTTGGCGTAGGCATCGTCGATCGGGACCGCGTCATTACGGGTGAACACATCAAAGCCGGTGACGTGCTTATCGGTCTGCCTTCTACAGGCGTGCATTCCAATGGCTTTTCCTTGGTACGCAAAATCGTTTTGGAACGCCAGAAGATGAAACTTGACCAGTATGTTGATGAATTGGGCATGACAATCGGAGAATGCCTTTTGACACCGACACGTTTGTATCCAAAACCATGCCTGCCGATTATTCAGAACTTTAATGTTAAAGGCATGGTCCATATTACAGGCGGCGGTTTTTATGAAAACATTCCCCGCGTGCTTCCAGCCGGCACAGGCGTGGAAATCGATGTAACGGCATGGCCGCAGCTTCCTATTTTCGGCCTGCTGCAAAAATGGGGCAATGTCGATAAAAAAGAAATGTACCGCACATTCAACATGGGAATCGGCATGATTATGATTGTTGATGCAAACGATGCCGATGCAGTTCTGCAGAATTTGGCTGACCGCAATGAAAAAGCCTATGTAATTGGCAAAGTTGTCAACTCGGATGTGCCTGTTACGCTGCAGGGGGGCGTTTTCAATGCCTAAAAAAAATATGGTTATCTTCGCTTCAGGCCGCGGCTCTAATGCCGTGGCGCTGCATGAAGCGGTAGAAGCAGGAATAATCCATGCACAAGTCAAAGCATTGGTTTGCGATATTCCGGGAGCACCTGTCATGGACAGAGCCAAAGAATGGGGCGTACCGGTTATTTTGGCAGACCGCAAACAATTTGACTCTAAAGCAGCATTTGAAGCCTATATTCTCAAAGAAATCGCGCCGTACAAAGCAGACATTATCTGCCTGGCTGGCTTTATGCGTTTGCTGAGCGGTGATTTTATTTCACATTATGAACATAAAATCATCAATATCCATCCGGCGTTGCTGCCGTCTTTCCGCGGCTTGCATGCCCAGGGACAGGCGGTGGCAGCTGGTGTCAAAATCGCCGGCTGCACCGTGCATTTTGTCGTACCGGACATGGATGCCGGCCCGATTATTCTGCAGTCTGCCGTACCTGTATTGGAAGATGATACAGAAGATACGCTGGCAGCTCGTATTCTGACCAAAGAACACCCGACGTTTGTCAAGGCGGTTTCGTTGTTCTGTGATGATAAACTGACAATTGACGGCAATGTTGTCAAAGGTACGCAAGAGTAAGGAGGAATTGTCATGAAAGTTAAACGCGCGTTGATTAGTGTATCCGATAAAACAGGTGTTGTGAAATTGGGGAAAGCCTTAGCCGATATGGGCATTGAAATTATTTCCACCGGCGGCACCATGCGGACTCTGAAAGAAGCCGGTGTTCCCGTCATGGCTGTACAGGATGTTACGGGTTTTCCGGAGATGATGGATGGCCGCGTCAAAACACTGAATCCCAAAATTCACGGCGCTATCCTGGCTGTCCGTGATAATCCGGAACATGTCAAAGCTATGAAAGAACATGATATTACGCCGATTGATTTGGTCGTCGTCAACTTGTATCCGTTCCAGCAGACCATTGCCAAACCGGATGTCACGCTGGCTGAAGCTATCGAAAACATTGATATTGGCGGTCCCTGCATGGTTCGTGCCTCTGCCAAAAACAATAAATATGTCGCTATTGTCACCAATCCTGCCAAATACGATGAAATTATCTCTATTTTGCAGAAAGACGGCGAATTTACAGATCAGTATCGGTTGGAATTAGCTCAAGAAGCATTCCATCATACAGCTGTATATGATACGGCTATTGCTGCGTACTTGGCACAGCAGGTCAAGAAAGGGGAATAAGGGCAATGAAAGTAGCAGTAATCGGAGGCGGCGGCCGTGAACATACGCTGGCTTGGAAACTTTCCCAAAGCTTGAATGTAGAAAAATTATATGCTATTCCCGGCAGTGCCGCTATGGCAGAAATCGCGACGTGTGTCAACATGCCTCTTTCTGATTTGGAAGGTATTGCCAACTACTGTGTGCAGGAAGGCATCGACATGATCGTCGTCGGTCCGGAAGTGCCGCTGACAGAAGGGCTGGCAGACATTTGCCAATCCAAAGGATTGGCTGTATTTGGACCGAATAAAGCAGCGGCACAAATGGAAGGTTCCAAAGTATTTGCCAAGAATCTCATGAAAAAATACCATGTACCGACGGCTGCCTATGCGTCATTTACAGATGGAGAAGCGGCTAAACAGTATATTCATGAACAAGGCGCACCGATTGTCGTCAAGGCAGACGGTTTGGCAGCCGGCAAGGGCGTTGTCGTTGCCCAGACAGAAGAAGAAGCGATTGATGCCGTCAATGCCATGATGGAAGATCATATCTTTGGTGCTTCCGGCGGCCGCATCGTTGTAGAAGAATGCATGGTAGGCGAAGAAGCCAGCTTGCTGACATTTGTAGACGGCAAGACAATTGTTCCGATGATTTCCGCACAGGACCATAAACGGATTTTTGATAATGATGAAGGTCCGAATACAGGCGGCATGGGCGCATATGCCCCGGCTCCGGTCATGACGCCGGCATTGATCAAAGAAGTAGAAGACACGATTCTGCGTCCGACGATTGAAGGGCTGCGCCAAGAAGGCATTACCTACCAAGGATGCTTGTATGCCGGCTTGATGATTACTGCCAAAGGCCCGAAAGTCGTAGAATTCAACTGCCGCTTTGGCGATCCTGAAACACAGGCTGTCCTGCCGCTGCTGGACAGTGATTTGGCAGAAATTATGTATGCCTGCACGCAGGGCAACCTCCGTCCGGATATGGTACAGTGGAAACAGGCTTCGGCTTGCTGCGTCATCATGGCATCTGCCGGGTATCCGGCATCATCCCATAAAGGTGATGTCATCGAAGGATTGGATGCATTGGATCAAGACGCCATGGTTTTCCATTCCGGCACAGCCAAGAAAGACGGCAGCTATGTCACGAACGGCGGCCGTGTTCTCGGCGTAACGGCTGTAGCACCGACGCTGCAGGAAGCCATCAGCAAAGCCTATAAAAATGTGCATGCCATTCATTTTGACGGGCAGCAGGTTCGCAGTGATATTGGTGCTAAAGGTCTGAAACATTTACAACATATATAGTAAGCTAGCATGATAAAAATACGATAAGGCAGTAGTTCATCCGACAAGAGGACTGCTGCTTTATTTTTAATCGAGGAGAAGAAAATGGACTATCGTATTGAAAAAGATTCTATGGGAGAAATACAAGTACCGGCCGATAAGCTTTGGGGTGCTCAGACACAGCGCAGCTTTGAAAATTTCCAAATCGGCACGGAAAAAATTCCGCATGCCATGGTCACGGTGTTTGCGTATTTAAAAAAAGCGGCTGCCATGGTCAATAAAGAATTGGGCGTCGTCGATGAAGATCGTGCCGATGCCATTGCCCAGGCTTGCGATGATATACTGGCAGGAAAATTGGATGATAATTTCCCGCTGGCCGTTTGGATGACCGGCAGCGGCACGCAGTTTAATATGAACGTCAATGAAGTCGTAGCGCATCGGGCCATGCAGATTTTGCAGGCTCAGGGAAAGCCTATGTTTGTTCATCCCAACGACCATGTCAATCACTCACAAAGTTCTAACGATACGTTCCCGACGGGCTTATATATGGCAGGTGTACTGCTCATCAAACAACAATTATTCCCGGCTATGGATGCGCTGTATGCCGCACTGGACGAAAAAGCCCATGCCTACGCGTCGATTGTCAAAATCGGTCGTACCCATTTGCAGGATGCAACACCGCTTACGTTGGGACAGGAATTCAGCGGCTGGGCGCGGATGATTGCCCGCAACAAAGAAATGCTGACCCAGGGCTTGGATTTCCTGCGTGATTTGGCTATGGGCGGCACGGCAGTCGGGACAGGAATTAACTGTCCGGCAGGGTATGATGTAAAGTTTGCTGAAACGGTCAGCCGCTTGACAGGAGAAACATTCCACACGGCACCCAATAAATTCCAGTCGCTGACCAGTAAAGATGAACTGACCGTTGTCCACGGTATGCTGAAAGCCTTGGCTTGCGATTTGATGAAAATTGCCAATGACGTCCGCTGGCTGGCATCGGGGCCGCGCTGCGGTATTGGTGAAATTACGATTCCGGAAAACGAACCGGGCAGTTCCATTATGCCTTCCAAAGTAAATCCTACCCAATGTGAAGCCGTGACGATGGTGGCCGTGCAGGTAATGGGCAACGATGCGACAATGGGCATTGCCGCCAGTCAGGGGAATTTTGAATTGAACGTATTTATGCCGGTTATGGCGTACAACCTCGTACAGTCGATTCGCCTGCTTAGTGATGTCATGGATTCATTCCGCAAACACTGCGTCGTCGGCATTCGGCCCAATTTAGCCAATATTGACCGCAATCTGCATCAGTCTTTGATTTTGGTAACGGGTCTGGTGCCGCTTATTGGCTATGACAATGCCTGCATGATTGCCAAGAAAGCTGCCAAAGAAGGACTGACGCTGAAAGAATCGGCACTGCAGACCGGTCTGGTTACGGCGGAACAATACGATGCAGCCATGGATCCGACAAAACTGGCAGGTGTGAAGTAAAGCCATTAGCGTGTGATGTATGGATGCATGCGGTTGACATGTATACAATGCTTTGAAATTTAAATAAGAAAGGGACTTGCTGCCTGCAGTATATAGTACTAATGGCTCGGCAAGTCCCTTTGCCATATGCCGTACATGGTGTCTCGGCTGTTTTTGCCGATGCCTTGCCAAAGGCAGCAGTGTATTGGCATGACTAACCAGAATCGCTGATATATGGTATAATACGGATAGTATCAAAGTACGGTATAAAGGATGTGTATATATGATTTTGACAGGGCGGCTGCTGGCAGCGGCCTCATTGATTCCGCAGGGCAGGACGATTGCCGATATTGGCACAGATCATGGGTATTTGCCCGTATATGCGTGTGAAAAGGGTATCGTTCCGCGGGCTGTTGCTGCAGATATCGTTCCCGGTCCGCTGCAGGCTGCGACAGCTCACGTACAAGGAGCCGGACTGACCGATGTGATTGACTGCCGACTGGGAGATGGATTGACTTGCCTTACACCAGGTGAAGTAGACGGTGCTGTGATTTGCGGCATGGGCGGCCCGCTGATGGTTAAGATTTTGCAGGCGTCTCCACGGGTATGGCGGCAGATGCAGTTTCTTATCCTGCAGCCGCAAAGCGATGCCGGGGCGCTGCGGCGGTTTATTTACGAGCAGGGCTGGCACATTGAGGAAGAAACGCTGCTTATCGATGACGGGCGGTTTTATGAAATGATGCGGGCTGTTCCGGGTAAAGCAGATTTGCTGCCTTCCTGGCTGTACGATATCGGGCCGGTGAATTGGCAGCGAAAAGATCCCTTGCTGGCTCGAAAAATAGATATGCTTATCGACAAAAAAACACGGATTTGCCAGGGCCTGCGAAAAAGCCATGAAGACAAATCCCAGCAGATTCAAGCATTAGAAGATGAAATCACATCTTGGGAGGATAAAAAATGTCAACTACAGTAGGAGAAATTGTCCAAGTATTGAAAACATGGGCTCCGCTATCCCTTAAAGAATCATGGGATAATCCGGGATTCTTGATTGGCAATCCTAATGAACCCGCAGACAACGTTATGGTTACGTTGGATGTCATGATGGGAACAGTAGATTATGCCATTGCCCATGACGTCAACTTGATTGTCAGCCATCATCCAGTTATTTTTGATGGCTTGAAAGCGCTGCGTACAGATACGTACGATGGTGAAATGTACCAAAAATTATTGGCGCATCATATTTCCGTATACAGTGCCCATACCAATCTCGACAGTGCCGATGGCGGCGTCAATGATGTTTTGGCGCAGTGTCTGGGACTGCAGCATCTTACAGGACTGATTCCGGTGCAGGAAGATTCCTTGTATAAACTGACAGTGTACGTACCGGCCAGTCATGGCGATGCCGTGCGGCAGGCGCTGGCACAAAGCGGCGCCGGCTATATTGGCAATTATAGTGACTGCTCCTTTACGGCAGTCGGCGAAGGACGGTTTAAGCCGCATGAAGGCACGCATCCGTTTATCGGCACGATTGACATGGTAGAAACGACGTCGGAAGAACGTATTGAAACCATTGTGCCGCAGTCGCTGCTTTCTCGTGTTCTGCAGGCTATGCTGGCGGCGCATCCCTATGAAGAACCGGCATACGATATATATCCGCTGGCCAACAAAGGACACCAGTATGCTATGGGGCGCGTAGGGGACTGGCCGACACCCGAACCGGCCGGAATTGTGATGCAGAAAATCAAACGCTTGCTTCACCGTACGGTTTTGCCGTATGCCGGTGATGCCGATACGGTAGTTTCCAAAATAGCTCTGCTGGGCGGCGGTGGTGCCGGATTTATGAAACAAGCCAAAGCAGCCGGCGCACAGCTGTATGTGACCGGAGATTTGAAATATCATGACGCGCAGGAAGCTATCAAACTAGGTTTAGTCGTTGCTGACGGCGGTCATTTTGGCACAGAATCACTCATTGTAGACAGTCTCTGCGGCCGCTTGGAAGAAGCCAGCCGGGAACACCAATGGCAAATTACCTGCCTGACCGATCCGACAAGCCGTGATATGCTGCAGTATTTATAAAAGGGAGCGAATAGCATGACAAAAGAAGAACATGTACAGCGATTATTGCAGGACCCCATCTATGCTATTATGGGCAATGCTGAATTGTCTTTGGGACGGGACAACGTGACAGTAGCCAACGAATTATTGGCAGCTGGCGTCAAAATTATTCAGTATCGGGAAAAGCATAAAACATGGCGTGAGAAATATGAAGAAGCCCGTGAAATTGCCCGCCGTTGCCACGAAAAAGGGGCGACATTCATTATGAACGACTCTACGGATCTTGCAATTGCCTGCGGTGCTGACGGCATTCATGTCGGACAGGACGACGCACCGGCTCATGTCGTGCGTCAGCTTGCTGGGCCGGATGTGTTCATCGGCGTATCGACCAATACCATAGAAGAAATGAAAGAAGCGCAGGCAGACGGCGCAGATTATGTTGGTTTTGGCCCTATGTTTCCGACATCTTCCAAAAAAGACGCTGACGAAGTCGTCACGAAAGAAGCCAAAGAATTTGCGCTGCATCAATTTTCCCTGCCTGTCGTTACTATTGGCGGTATCAGCCTGGCCAATATCCGCAGCCTCTATGATGAAGGATTCCGCTCCTTCGCCATGATTAGTGCCATTGTCGGCAAAAAACATATTGCTGAAGCTGTTCAAGAACTGCGGCATACGCTGTAATAAAAAAAGGAAATGTCAAAACTCCCTGTTTGCGCGGGGAGTTTTTTGGTTCTTTGTCAAATAACAGCGTTTGACCGACCATTTTGCCATGCATTTTATAGAAATCAAAAAATTTACGTACAGCGCCATCAAAAAGCTGACGAAACTGGGAACATGGGCAGCGTATTTTTCCAATTGTGGTGCCAAAGAAATGGAGGTGCTGACGATGAACAACACAGTTATGAAAAACGTAGAAAAAGCAGAACATGCCTTTACGAGTGATGAAACGATGCGCTATCAATACATGCTGTGGGAAGGCATCGATGTGGCAGTGATAGCCAAGATTACGTCTTGTTCTGTAGAGAAAATTCAACAGATTGCGGATAAACAGCCTGCGACTTGATGAAACCAAATCGTAAATGCGGCAAACGGTATAGCAAGCGGACTGTGGCAAACGGAAAAATTTCATTTTGCTGCAGTGCGCAATTGTATTTTGATGTTGAAAAAACGTATGGCGGTAACGTAGTAACTAGGTGGCAATGGAATGCTGGTATACGTTGGAATTTCTAATGATGCTGCGTCTAGCTTTATAAAATGCTTGCTTTGGATATTGACAGCACCCGTGTTTTAGCGTATAGTATTTAGACAGTGAGTATGAAAGACAATCGCTAGTGCTTGACATTAGAGGAAAGTCCGAGCTCCGTAGGGCAAGATGCCGGATAACGTCCGGCGGAGGCAACTCTAGGGATAGTGCCACAGAAATGTGTACCGCCACGCAAGTGGTAAGGGTGGAACGGTGCGGTAAGAGCGCACCAGCAGCATGGCAACATGCTGGCTAGGTAAACCCCATCTGGAGCAAGACCGAATAGGGGAGGGATGAGGCGGCCCGCTGATCTTCCGGGGTGTGTCGCTTGAACATGCCAGCAATGGTATGTCTAGATAGATGATTGTCACTGCCTTTGGCAGAACAAAACTCGGCTTATTGATTACTCACCCATCGCATATAAAAGCTCTCTGCTGATGCAGAGAGCTTTTTGGCTATATACAATACGTAGGCAATTTGAGACGGACTTGCTGAATTGGGACTTTACACCGGCATGTCTATATAGTATAATGAGTGATGTCGTACGGGTGCTCGGTGCTGCGACGACTCCGACGCACACTTAGCACTTAGCGAATATTTAATACACTATGGAGGAATACACATGTTAACAGTAGAAGAAAAGAAAAACATTGTTGCCAAATTTGGCGCCAACGAAAACGACACCGGATCTCCGGAAGTACAGATCGCGCTCCTCACGAGCCGTATCCTTTACTTGACAGACCATCTCCGCAGCCACAAAAAAGACCATGCGTCCCGCCGCGGCTTGTTGAAATTGGTCGGCCAGCGCCGCAACTTGTTGGCATATTTGCAGAAACACAACTTGGAACGCTATCGCGCTATCCTCGAAAAATTGAATTTGCGTAAATAATGTATGCTGTGAGGCTGATGTGGGAGCATCAGCCTCTTTTTTAGGAAACACAGGGTGGTAGGTTGTAGCGTGCAGGCGAAATGTGCGCCTGTATACTAGTGCCTATCACCTGTGAGATACAAGGAGGTAGTTGGAATGGAAGAACAAAAATTCCAGATGGATTTTGCCGGCCGCCCGCTCGTTATCGAAGTAGGCAAATTGGCAAAACAGGCCAGCGGCGCAGCACTCGTCCGCTATGGCGATACGGCTGTATTTGTAACCGCAACGGGTTCGAAAGAAGCACGTGAAGATGCTGATTTCTTCCCCTTGACAGTCGATTATGAAGAAAAAATGTATTCCGTAGGGAAAATTCCCGGCGGCTTTATCAAACGGGAAGGGAAACCGCCAGAATCTGCAACGTTGTTTGCGCGTCTGATTGACCGCCCGATTCGCCCGCTGTTCCCCAAAACGTATCGCCACGATGTTCACGTCGTAGCCTACGATTTTTGTGTAGATCATGACAATGCACCGGAAATTGCCGCTATGATTGGCGCATCCGTTTCCTTGTGCATGTCCCATATTCCCTTTGCCGGCCCGATTGCCGGTGTCCGCGTTGGCCGTGTTGACGGGCAGTTTGTCATCAACCCGACAGTAGCCCAGAGCGAACAGAGCGATATGGATATTGTCGTTGCCGGCACCAAAGACGCTATTTTGATGGTAGAAGGCGGCGCTAAACAAGTACCGGAAGATGATGTACTCGATGCTATCATGTTTGCCCATGAAGAAATCAAGAAAGTCGTCGAATTCCAGCTCAGTTTCTTGGACAAAATCAGCGTTCCCAAACAGGAATTTGTAGAAAAAGAACCGCCGGCAGACATCGTAGAAGCTGTCCACACATACGGTGAAGAAGCCATGAAGACGGCTATTTTTACGGCAGATAAAGTCGAACGTGAAGAAAAAATGAATGCTGTCGAAACAGACATTTATGAACATTTTGCTGACATTTATCCGGATGACCAGGATACGATTGCAGAAATCACGCAGAAAATGATTAAAGAAATCGTTCGTCATATGATTGCTGTCGACAAAATCCGTCCAGACGGCCGTAAAGTCAACGAAGTGCGTCCTGTCAGCTGCGAAGTAGGCTTATTTGCCCGCACACACGGTACAGGTCTCTTTACGCGCGGCCAGACACAGATTTTGAGCTTTGCTACGTTAGCACCGCTTTCTGAAGCACAGCACATTGACGGCGTAGGCATCGAAACAGACCGCCGCTATATGCATCATTACAATTTCCCATCCTTCTGCGTTGGCGAAACCAAATCGTCCCGCGGTCCGGGCCGTCGTGAAATCGGCCACGGCAAGCTGGCAGAACGGGCATTGACCCAGGTTATGCCGAGTGAAGAAGAATTCCCGTATGCTATCCGTGTCGTATCCGAAGTTCTCGAATCCAACGGTTCCAGCTCTATGGGCAGTGTCTGCGGCAGTACGCTGGCATTGATGGACGCAGGCGTGCCGATCAAAGCTCCTGTAGCCGGCGTAGCCATGGGACTTGTCACCAAAGGCGACGACTTTACGATTCTGACGGATATTCAGGGCATGGAAGATGCTCTCGGCGATATGGACTTCAAAGTAGCCGGTACGACCAAAGGCGTTACGGCTATTCAGATGGATATCAAAATCAAAGGCCTCAGCCGGGAAATTTTAGCACAGGCATTAAAACAGGCTCATGAAGGCCGTATGCATATCATGGGCAAAATGATGGAGGTCATCAGCGAACCGCGCAAGGAGCTCTCTCCGTATGCGCCGCGCATCATCTCCATGCATATCCATCCTGATAAAATCCGCGATGTCATTGGGCCGGGCGGCAAAATGATTAAGCAGATTACAGAAGAAACGGGTGCCAAAATCGACATTGATGACTCCGGCCTCGTGTATATTGCCGCAGTAGACGGCGAAGGCGGCGACAAAGCCAAACAGTGGATTGAACGCCTGACTGAAGATGTGGAAGTAGGCAAGACCTATGTCGGCAAAGTAACGCGTTTGATGAACTTTGGCGCGTTTGTCGAAGTACTTCCGGGCAAAGAAGGCTTGGTACATATTTCCCAGCTTGCCAAAGAACGCGTGGAAAAAGTAGAAGACGTCGTTCAGGTGGGCGATGAAATCATGGTCAAATGCGTTGAAATCGACAACCAGGGCCGTATCAACTTATCCCGTAAAGCCCTTTTGGGCGGCAGTGACGCACCGGCACATCGCAGCCGCGGTTCCCGTAACGGGCACGGACACGACGGGCAGAAAAAATAAGGTGCAGTATGACAGGAAGAGGATTTGAAGTCGTAACGGCTTATCAAGATAAAAACATTGCGCTGCCAGTCCGCAAGACGAGCGGCAGTGCCGGCTATGACCTGGCGGCGGCAGAAACAGTAACCCTGATGCCGCACGCAGTTACGGTCGTGCCGACAGGCTTGAAAGCGTATATGGAACAGGACGAATATTTATCTGTTTTTATCCGTTCCAGCCTGGCTTTTAAAAAAGGGTTGATGCTGGCCAACAGTACGGGGATTGTCGATAGTGACTACTACAACAACCCGGATAACGAAGGCCACATTATGATTGCGTATTACAACACCAATGATGCGCCCTATACAATTGAAAAAGGTGAACGTATCGGACAGGGTATTTTTATGAAATACCTGACAGTCAACGAAGATACGGCAGATGGTGTCCGTACTGGCGGTATTGGCAGTACAGGAACAAAATAAACGAAAGGGCGTCTACAGGCTGCTGTGGCGCCTTTTTCCTATTCCAGGAGGGAATTTGAATGAGTATCAGCAAGGAAACAATGATTGCCAGAAAAGAAATCATGCAGGGCAAAGTACTGCATGTTACGGTAGATACGGTTCGCATTGACGACGAAAGCAGCGGCGAACACAAAACGGCGACACGGGAAGCTGTTTGGCATTTTGGCGCCTGCGCCGTTTTGCCGCTTACCAATGACGGAAAAATTATCATGGTGCGGCAGTATCGCTATGCCGCAGCCCAGCCGATGCTGGAAGTACCGGCAGGAAAAATCGAACATGACGGCGAATCTCCGGCAGTTTGCGCAGCCCGCGAACTGGAAGAAGAAGCGGCTGTCACGGCAGACGAAATCATTCCCCTGGGCTACACCTATACGTCACCGGGATTTTGCAGTGAACGTATTTATTTATATCTAGCGAGAGGCCTCAAAAAAGGCAGCCAGCATTTGGATGATGACGAATACCTGAATATTGAACGGTATACGCCGCAGGAAGTCGAACAGATGATTTGCAATAATGAAATTACGGATGCCAAAACGATAGCTATTTTTGCCAAAGCCCGCAGCTATTTGCCGGGACTGTAAAAGGGAGGTATTTCCATGAAATTTAATCGTATTATTGTCATTGTCATGGACAGCGTCGGTGTCGGCAATGCACCGGATGCCGCTAAATTCGGTGATGCAGGCGCCGATACGTACGGTCATATTGACAGCCGTGTGCCCCTGGCTGCCCCCAATTTGCGGAAACTGGGACTGGGACGCGTAGCGCATGTACATGCCGTGCCCACGACACTTATCGGCTCATACGGCCTGATGCAGGAAATCTCAGCAGGCAAGGATACGACCAGCGGCCATTGGGAATTTATGGGCAATCCCGTAGAAAATCCTTTTCCGACATTTCCCCATGCATTTCCCGATGAACTGCTGAAAACGTTTACAGAAAAAACGGGATACGGCTATATTGGCAACGAAATCGCATCTGGCACGGAAATTATCGAACGCTTGGGGCCGGAACATTTTCGTACCAAACTGCCCATTGTCTACACGTCGGCAGACAGTGTTTTCCAAATTGCGGCACACAACGATGTCATCCCCTTGGACGAACTCTACCGGATTTGCGATGTGACGCGGCGTGAAGTTTGCGTCGGCAAATACGAAGTAGGCCGCATCATTGCCCGGCCGTTTGTTGGCGAACAAGGTCATTTTGTACGGACTGGCGACCGCCGCGACTACAGCCGCATGCCCAAACGCAAGATGGTATTTGAGTATTTATCGGAAAACGGCTTTTGCGTCGTCGGCGTCGGCAAAATCGGTGATATTTATGCTCATGTCGGACTTACGGAATCGTATCATACGGCCAATAATGCAGAAGATATGGCAGAATTGACCAAACAGCTTTTGGCACACCGTCAGGACAAAGGCCTGCTCATGGCCAACTTTGTTGATTTTGACAGTATGTACGGCCATCGCCGCAACGTAGCCGGCTATGCCCAATGCATTGAAGAGTTTGACACGGCTCTTGGCGAATTTTTGCCGCAGCTGCAGAATGATGAACTGCTCATTATCACAGCAGATCACGGCAACGATCCGACATGGACTGGTACCGATCATACACGGGAACGGGTGCCCCTCATGATGTACAGCCCGGCGTTTACACAGTCTGTAGACGTAGGCATTCGCAGTACGTATGCTGATTTGGGCATGACGATTATGGATAACTTCGGTCTGACAGGACTGGAATTTGGCAAGAGCTTCTTAGCTGAATTGAGGTGAGCGTATGTGGCCGATAGAATGTATTGAACACAAACGGGACGGCAAGGTACTGAGCCGTGAAGAAATACAACATTTTATCACCGATTATACAGCTGGACGGGTTGCCGATTACCAAGCAGCGGCTTGGCTGATGGCTGTATACCTGCAGGGAATGAATGCTGCTGAAACGACTGATTTGACGATGACCATGGCGCATTCCGGCGACATGATTGACTTGTCTTCCATTCCCGGTATCAAAGTAGATAAGCACAGCACGGGCGGTATTGCCGACACAACGACGCTGATTGTCGCGCCGTTGGCAGCGGCAGCCGGCGTGCCTGTTGCCAAGATGAGCGGCCGCGGTTTAGGCTTTACGGGCGGAACGGCAGATAAACTGGAATCCATTCCGGGCTATCAGACCGTACTGCCGGAAACGGCGTTTTTGGAACAAGTGCGCCGGATTGGCATTTCGCTGATTACCCAGTCCGGAGACATTGCTCCGGCTGATAAGCTGCTCTATGCCCTGCGCGACGCGACTGGCACCGTCGAAAGCATTCCTTTAATTGCCAGCTCGATTATGAGCAAAAAAATAGCTGCCGGTGCCGATGCGATCGTCTTGGATGTCAAATACGGCGACGGCGCGTTTATGAAAAACAAAAAGGATGCCCGGACATTGGCCCACACGATGGTACAGATTGGGAAACTGGCGCACCGCCCGACTGTTGCTGTCCTTACTTCGATGGAAGCACCGCTGGGCACGGCTATCGGCAACAGTCTGGAAGTCGATGAAGCTGTAGAAGCCTTGTCCGGCAAAGGCCCCAAACGACTGATGGAAGTTGTCGAAGTATTGGGCGCTTATATGCTGCTTCTTGGCAAAAAAGCTACAGATGAAGCAGAAGGCCGGGAAAAAATCCGCCGTGTACTGCAAAGCGGCGCCGGTCTTGCTAAATTTAAAGAACTCATTGCAGCGCAGCACGGCAGTACTTCTTGGATTGGCAAACGGCCGCTGACTAAAGCGGCGCAGCAGTATACGGCTGTCTGCACCGATGAAGGATATATTACAGCCATTCACGGCAGAGCTTTGGGCGAAATCGCCATGAAACTGGGCGCTGGCCGTGCGCATAAAGAAGATGCCATCGATCCAATGGTCGGTATTCGGCTGTATAAAGAACTTTACGACCCGATTCATGCCGGCGAACCGTTGTTTACCATTTACGGCAAAGCAGATACGCCGATGATGGCGACAGCCCAAGAGATTGCAGACCAAATTATCGTCACGCCGACGCAGGCTGCTTCTATCGAACCGGTCGTTAGTGACGTTATTTATGAATAAAAAACTCCTTTTTCATGGCATATAACGATGCCGTGTGAGTAAAACATATATAAAGGCAGGTTGCAACTGCCGATTTTTTAGAGAAAAGGAAGAACGATATGAACCTCAACAGGCAAATCCCTGTCCAAAAAGGGAAAACCTATACGATTGATGTAGTACGTCTGGGAACCAGCGGCGAAGGCGTAGGAAAGTATAACGGCTTTACCGTATTTATACCGGGAGCTCTGCCCGGTGAAGCTGTAGAAGCCCGGATTACTCTCGTCAAAAAACAATATGCCGCCGCTAAGCTGCTGCGCATTGTCACCGCTTCGCCGGACCGGATACAGCCGACATGTCCTGTATATGCTGCCTGCGGCGGCTGTCAGCTGCAGCACATCAGCTATGAAGGCGAACTCAAAGAAAAACGGCAGCAAGTACAGGATGCCCTGGAACGCATTGGTCATCTCAAAGATATATACGTAGAACAGACACTGGGGGCTGCCAGCCCTTGGGCATACCGTAATAAGATGCAGTTTCCCGCAGCAGCCGTCGGCAAAAAAAATATAGCCATCGGTTGTTTTGCCGCTGCGACTCATCAAGTCATTGACGTGGCATCCTGTGCCATTCAAAAAGAAGGCAACAACCAAATTGCCGCCGTCGTCCGCCAATGGATGAAAACCTATAAGATTCCTGCGTATAACGAAGACCTGCGGACAGGTATCGTGCGGCATATTATGGGACGGGTAGGCGTGCACACCGGCGAAATCATGGTCTGCTTGGTGACAGCCTGCGATATGGTTCCCCATATGAAAGACTTGGTGCGCATGCTGCGGAGCGAACTGCCTCATGTCAAAAGCATCGTGCAAAACGTCAACACACGGCATACCAACGTCATTTTAGGCACCAAAACGCGAGTCGTTTACGGTGCACCGACGATTCATGATTCCATTGGTCCTTTGACCTTTAACATTTCGGCGCAGTCCTTTTTCCAGGTCAACAGTGAACAAGCCCAGCGTCTTTACGAAAAAGCCTTGGAATTTGCAGACCTTAAAGGCAACGAAACCGTAGCTGATGTATACTGTGGCACCGGTACGATTACCCTGTTTTTGGCACAAAAAGCAAAGCAAGTCTATGGCATCGAAATTGTAGCTCCGGCTATCAAAGACGCCATCAAAAACGCAAGGGACAACCATATTCACAATGCAGAATTTATCCTGGGAGATGCCGTGTACAAACTGCCGGAACTCATTCAAGACGGCATCCGTCCGGACGTCATCGTCTTGGATCCGCCCAGAGCCGGCTGCGGTGAGCCAGTCCTCCAAGCCATTGCCAAAAGCAAACCCAAACGCGTCGTCTACGTTTCCTGCAACCCGGCAACCTTGGCCCGTGATCTAGCGTATTTAGACAAACACGGCTATCATCCCCAAAAAGTACAACCCGTCGATATGTTCAGCCGGACGCATCATGTGGAAACGGTAGTATTGTTGAAAAGAAAGTAAATAAAAAATAAAAATGCCTATTTTCGGATTTTGTAGAAAATGGGCATTTCTTATAGAGGATTCATAAGTAAGGTATCTATAATTACTTGGTAAAATTTAATAAAAATCCTAGAAGAGAGGCTTTGAAATGGCAGATAAAAATACAGCCGATATCGGTTTTGAAAAGCAAATATGGGATGCAGCTTGTGTGCTTCGCGGTAATATGGATGCATCAGAGTATAAAAACGTTGTTTTGGGATTGATTTTTTTAAAATACATCTCAGATCGTTTCGATGATAAGTATCAGGAGCTTATTAAAGAAGGAGAAGGATTTGAAGAGGATATTGACGAATATACTTCTGAAGGTATCTTTTTTGTGCCGGCTGGTGCACGTTGGAATGAGATTGCATCAAAAGCGCATACTCCGGAAATCGGAACGGTGATTGATGATGCCATGCGTGCCATCGAAAAAGAAAATAAGCGTTTGAAAGATATTTTGCCTAAAAACTTTGCTCGTCCGGAATTGGATAAGCGTAGACTAGGTGATGTGGTAGATCTCTTTACCAATATCCAGATGATCGAACATGGCAGTGAAAAGGATATCTTAGGGCGTACCTATGAATATTGCCTTTCTATGTTTGCAGAACAAGAAGGAAAGCGTGGTGGTGAATTCTTTACGCCATCTTGTGTAGTACGTACCTTGGTAGAGGTATTAAAGCCATTTAAGGGCAGAGTATATGATCCTTGTTGTGGTTCAGGTGGTATGTTTGTTCAGTCTGCTAAATTTGTTGAGAATCATAGTGGTAATATCAGCAATATTTCTATCTATGGTCAAGACTCAAACCCTACTACCTGGAAGATGGCGCAGATGAATCTTGCAATCCGTGGAATTGAGCCTGATCTTGGAACATATGCGGCAGATACATTTCTTGATGATCGTCATCCAACGTTGAGAGCAGATTATATTATGGCGAATCCACCGTTTAACCTTTCTGATTGGGGATTGGATAAACTAAAAGAAGATCAGCGATGGAAATATGGGACACCGCCAGCAGGAAATGCCAACTTTGCATGGCTTCAGCACATGATTTTTCATCTTGCACCAGCAGGCCGTATTGGTATGGTATTAGCGAATGGCTCACTTTCTTCTCAATCAGGTGGAGAAGGTGAAATTCGTAAGAATATTATCAATGCAGACTTAGTTGAGTGCATTGTTGCAATGCCTACTCAGCTTTTCTATACAACGCAGATTCCGGTTTCGCTTTGGTTTATCAATAAGCAGAAGAAACAGTTGGGAAAGACGCTGTTCATTGATGCACGCAAGATGGGAACAATGGTCAGCCGTAAGCTTCGTGAGCTGACAGATGAAGACATCAATAAGATTTCAGATACCTATGAAGCCTTTGTTGACGGAACACTTGAAAATAGTAAGGGATTTTGCGCTGTTACGGATACCGCTGAAATTGAGAAACAAGATTATATCCTTACACCTGGACGCTATGTGGGGATTGAAGAGCAGGAAGATGACGATGAACCATTTGATGATAAGATGAAACGGTTAACATCTGAACTTGCGGAAATGTTTGCCAAGTCCCATGAGCTGGAGAATGAAATCAGAAAGAAGCTGGGGGCGATCGGGTATGAA
>DJEN01000069.1:0-9774 GCA_002431345.1 Megasphaera sp. UBA5897
TACAAATATATTATACGAGGAGAGAAAAAAATTGTATAATTTGGTTACGTTTGTTATGAGTCCATATCGAAATCATGCTGAGGCGCATACGTATTACAGTGATGATGGATTTTGCGACACATGTCGGCAAACATCGGAAACGGCTCTTAAATATTTGGAGTGGAAACTGCAGCAACAAGGAGAAACAATTGATGCTGTTTATGCGTTTGTGTCGGATGATGTCCAAGCCGGTTTTTCTGATTTTTGTGAGCTATTTCCCGGCGCATCCTACCCCATTCATAACGTAGTGTTGGAAAACAATGGTAGTTTAAAAGGTGCATTGCCAAGCATTATGAGGATGTTTGATTTTGTTAAACAGTATATGCAGACGCATCAAGATGATGAAGTACGAATGCACGTCGATATGACCGGAGGGCCTAGGTATGCCTCTATGATTATGCTTGCGCTGCTGCAGATGCTGCAATATCAAGGAATCAAAGGCGGCATGGTTTTGTATACGGATTTTAGTGCACATAAAGTAGAAATTGCTACAGAATTAATGGGGATGTTTACGTTAATTTCCGGTGCGGAAGAATTTACTTCTTATGGACGTGCAGAACAATTAAAACAGTATTTTTCCAGGCAGCCTTCCCTTTCGCATACACTGCAGCGCTTGCTGCAATGTATGGAAAAGGTTTCTGAAACGATACGAGTTTGCGGTAGTTATGAAACGATGGAAAAAGAATT
The DNA here is from genome assembly GCA_002431345.1 of Megasphaera sp. UBA5897. Classification (GTDB taxonomy): domain Bacteria; phylum Bacillota; class Negativicutes; order Veillonellales; family Megasphaeraceae; genus Megasphaera. The sequence continues at coordinate 727 of DJEN01000069.1, forward strand.
GACCACATTGGAGGGGGCGATTACAAATTATGAAAAAGCTATGCAGCAGAATGAAGGAGTTACAGAACAAGATAAACTGTTTAGTAAGCTGTTGCCGCAAATAAAGAAGGAGTATCAGCCTATCTTAGCACAGGATGTTCACAAGGTGAATCCGGCAGATATTATTGTTTGGTGTGCCAAACGGCAATTTTTACAACAAGCAGTTACGTTTTATACGGAATGGCTGCCGCGTTATCTAGTACAGGAACAGCTTATTACAGTTTTAGATACTGATATGATTAAAGAATGTGAAGTACACGGCCAGCTTTGGTCCAGTTGGGAAATTTATTTTTTCAAAAATTATATTCCTGACGAAATACGACAGCAACAGTTAGAAAATAGGGCATCTTCCTTATCGTATAAGGTGCTGAATGGTTGGGTACAGGCGTATCTGAGCGGCAGAATGCGTTTTACACAGTTAAAAGAAAAATTAGCAGGGAAAAATAAGATTGTAGATGTGTTGCTGGAACATACAGCGGCTTTTGAAAAAAAGATAAATCGTTCTCCCTTTCAGAATGCCCAAAATTTTATGAGTTTACCGTCTGATACTGTGCTCTATCAAATCGTTTCCGATGCTTGCCCTGCGCAGGTCAAATTGATGGATTTTTTACAAAAACGATTTTATAACGCTAGATCATTTGGAGAATTGGTTTGTAAAGCCCTGATGGGGATTTCAAAAGACAAAGCGATTCGCTTGCTGCAATTGGATGAAACGCAGGAAGAACAAGGCAAATCCAAAGAGCAGTTGGCACAGCTGCGGTTTGATGTATTCCAATGGCTGTTTCAGCATCAGAAAATACAATCTGTTTTGCCGCAGCAGCAAGTATGTCAATTTGTCCAAACGTATACGAACTATGTTGATTTATGGCGAAATACATTTAATCATGCTGGTTCAATGAATGCGAGCCGGGAAAGCAATGATGCTATTTGTCATGCCATTACAGACAGTATTGCTTTTTTAACAAATGCAGGAAAGAAAGGATGACTATAGTTGTTGAAATTTTATGAAATTCCACTGTATTTTCCGAAAGGATGCAAAGCACATGCTGCTATGGGGTCTATTTTTCATGGGGCATTGATGGAACGACTGGAACCGGCATTGGCAAAAGCATTTCATCAACAGGCAATGCGTCCTTACAGGCAAACTGTTTTTTATGATAAAAAGAGGAAGCAGTCTTTTTGGCAGCTAGGTATTTTTAGTGAGGAAGCAGAACGAGGTATTCTCCACGCATTGAGGCAGTCGCCTTATTTGTATTTAAAACAGCAGGGGTACGAGATACAGTTAGGACCTTTTTCATGCCAAGCGGATACGGTGGAGCATATTTTCCAACAATGTTCTTCGGCTGCGGGTGCTGAGATTACGTTTTGTTCGACAACGGGATTTAAAAGAAACGGTGCGTATGTTCTTTTTCCGGAATCAGCACTGTTATATCATAGTGTCATTTTGAGATGGCCTCTGCTGGCTTCCAAGGTTTTGGAACCAAGTCTGGAAAAAATGCTGGATTATTACACGATTATTCAGCGGTATGACCTGCATACGGAGCTGTTTTCTGTTGATGGTCATTCTATTCCCGGATTTGCTGGAACGATTGGATTGCGTTTTTGCGGAAATAAGCAGATAAATCAAATTGCGGCTGCGCTGCTGCGCTGTGCCGTGTATACAGGAATTGGAATAAAAACAGCACTAGGAATGGGAGCGGTTCGCGTTCGCATTAAAGAATAAAGGGAGGATACGTTATGAGTGAACAGGCAATTTTGTTTGATACACGATCGATTCAGCGATATATTTTTTCGGGAAATACGCTGAAAACCAATATAGGGGCTTCGTATTTGGTCGATCATATTTTTGAAGATATTTTGCTGGGCACTATTTTAAGCCCGCAGCACAGGGAAAAATATCAAATTGATTCTGTGGATTTTTTGTCGTGGAAAGAAGCCAAGGAACCCGTGAAGAAGCTTCCTGCTGATTGTTACACTGCATATATTGGCGGCGGCAACGCGTTATTGCTTTTTAAAAAGAAAAATACGGATTACCGTAAGCAGATTATTACGGATTTTACGATGCAGCTATTAGTGAAATGCCCTGGATTAAAAACGGGGGCCGCTATGGGAGATATTGATTTGTCTTCACCAGAACGGTTTAATACTACACTGGATCGGATGTATGTTTTGCTGAAACAAAATCAGAATACGGTATTTCCACAAGTCAATATTCCTTATACGGGGCTGACTTTAACCTGTGATGTAAATGGTGAAACGGCTAATTTTTATGATGCGCAAGGAATGATTGACGCATCTCCACGCTTTTTTTCACAGGAAGTTTGGGCTAAAACGCAGGCAGCTGCCTATGCGAATCGGGAATTAGCGCATACCTTTAAAGAACAGTTGGGCAATATATATCAGTTTCCTGCGGAACTAAATTGTTTAGGACAAAGGGAAAGTGAAAATGATATTGCGATTGTTCATATTGATGGAAATCAAATGGGCGTGCGATTTAATAAATGCCAAGATTTAACGGAACGCAGTCAATTATCACGGGAAATCAAAGAACAGACTACAACCTCTTTTGCCAAACTGTTGGAAACGATTATAGCAGAATACAACACGTATGCTGATTTTCTCGATCTTAAAAATAATTTCCTGCCGATTCGTCCGTTGATTTTAGGGGGCGATGACATCACTTTTGTCTGCCCGGCACGTATGGCTATAACGTATGCAAAACGGTTCATGAATTTTATGAACCAAGATTTGGGCATATTGACAGTTGGTGAAAACCACTGTATTTCTTCCTGCGCCGGAGTAGCTATTTTGCCGGCAGCATATCCTTTTTTCCGGGGTTATCAGCTGGCTGAACAGCTTTGTGATGCGGCTAAAGCGAAATCCCGTACTAATTCGACTTCGACTACGTGTTGGCTGGACTTTGCGATTCTTCATGGGGAACAGGCTCCGGAATTAGCGCAGATACGGCAAAACGAATATACCGGCGTGCAGGGGAACATGCACTTTGGTCCGTATCGGGTGGATGATACGGCAGATATTCATTCTTTGGATGCGCTGCTTCGATGTGCGGCAATTTTTCGAGATGAATTGCCGCGCAACAAAGTAAAAAGAATGCGATTTGTTTTGCAGCATGGAAAGGCAGATATTCATACTTTTATGGAACAATGGCATCATCAGAAACTGCAAATGCCGGATATACCGCAATGGGAAATGTATAAAGAAAGTCTTTGGTATAGTGCAGGCGGTGCGTCGGCGCGGACGCCATATGTAGACGCGATTGAAATGATGGAATATATTCCGGAAATATCTCATAAGGGAGGAAACGTTCATGGAAATGTATCATGTTAAAATTCGTACTATTTCGCCGCTTTGTTTGGGCTCCGGACAGGCAGATGTCAATGTAGATGCTGATATTGTTCATGATATATATGGCATACCTTATTTCCCGGGAAGACGGTTGCGCGGCTTGCTGTACGAAAGTGCTGTAGAAGTGACGGAGATGGCAGATTTATGCGGCGTTTCTTTTGTAACGCGACAGACGGTAGATGAATTGTTTCATCATGTAGATTCAGCCAATGTGCGGCTTGTAGTTCCTGATTTTTATATCACTAATTATAAAAATGTAGTACATGACTGGCAGCTGCTGCAATCTCAATATGCTGATGTCATTCAACCCGATATGGTACTGGATTATTATACTTCGCTGCGTTTTCAAACGGCTATTGATGAAGAAACGGGAATTGCTAAAGAACATTCACTGCGTAATATTCGTGTGATGAACAGCGGCATCGTTTTTGAAGGAACTGTTCAAGTAATCGATGGTAATGAAGAACATCAACAGGCATTGGCTTTGGCATTTCAAAACTTACGCCGGGCCGGCATGAACCGAAACCGGGGATTTGGACAAATTAAATGTGAAATGGAAGGGCAAAAGCAATTAGTTAATAAAGCGCTTGGCAAAGGAGGGAATCCGTAGTGAATATTGTATATGTTACATTGAAAACCCTTGCTCCCGTCGTATTGACAGCTGCAGGAAGTTCACGCATAGTTACATCATGCAGCAATTTTTTTAGCGGTACCGTACTGCGGGGCGTTTTGGCTGGCATGTATATTCGAAACAATCAGTTAGGAAAAAACGCAGAAGATGATGTGGATTTTTGTCGTTTCTTTTTTGATTCTTTACGTTTTGTGCAGGCAAATCCTATTGTACAGGGCCATCGTGCAGCTGTTTTGCCGCTGTCGTTGATGAAAGCGAAAGACAAAGATGCAGTTCGTCCTATTATTGATTTATTAAAAGATCCACCTGAAGCAGGATATAAAGGATTAAAAGGAATGGCATGGGTAGATGATGCGGTTATTCATCCGGCGGGAGTTCGCAGCAGTATGGGGTTCCATATGAGCCGGGTTTCAGAAAAAGAAAGATTGGGCGGTCACAGCCAGGATGGCAAGGTGTTTACGTATGAATCTATTGATGCCGGGCAAGTTTTTCGAGGAGCGATTATTGGTGAGAAGGAAGACTTGCAGGATTTTATACAGGCTTTTGGAATGAAACAGCCGTTGCTGTGCCGTATTGGCCGTTCTAAGTATACACAGTATGGACGGTGTGAAATATGCTTTTCTGATGTAGAATCATTGCCGGAAATGGATATACCGGAACGAGTCTTTTTAGTTTTGGATACGCCGCTGATACCTGATTTTGGGACTGTTTCTTGTGCAAAAAACGTACTGCAGTGTGTGGTGGATATGATGAATCTGCTGACGCATAGTAAAGAGTTTTCTTTGGGAGATATTTATGGAACGAATCAAAGCATCGAAAATTTTGTCGGTATTTGGGGAATGAACCGACCGCAGCAGCAAGCGTTAGCGGCAGGAACCGTGTTTGAACTTTGTAAAAAATCGGCATGGACTGTCCAAGATAAAACGTATTTGCAAGATTGTATGTATGGTGGGGCGGGTGCCCGTACGGAAGAAGGGTTTGGACAACTTCGTCTTTGGAATCATTCCAAACTGACCTTAGCAGTGAAGACTACAAAGAAAACGGCTGTACCGGCTGGCCCCATCCAGACTGATGAAGTAAAAAAAGTAGTTCGATATATCCTAAAGAAAAAGTTGGCAGAACAACTGCGAATACAGGCTTTTGAAGATGTAATGCAGATGGAAGTAAAGACAAATGATTCTTTGGTTCACACCTTTGCGCGGTTAGAAACGTGGCTGGGAAATCGAACGGAAACGGCAGGATTATCCGAACGGTTTTTTACACGGTTTGCTAATGAAGTACGAGAAGGCAGCCCGCTGGAACGCCATTTACGGGCACTGCGTATTCATCATAAAACACTTTTTGACATTTTTTATAATAGAGAACGTATGCCATCATTTGAAGAAAAAGCGTGCCTAGAAACACTGCGTCGTGCAGTGCCGGAAATGTTAATTGAACAGGCGGATTTTCAAGTAGCAAAAAATAAAGATGACTTATTTTATGAATACTGGCTGTGGTTTTTCCGTCATGGCCGAAAACAGGCTGTACGATTGAATCGTGCAGGAAAGGAGCAGCAGCATGAAGATTGATGATAAAAATGCAGCACGTATCCGGTATCAAATTCTGATAGAAGGGGATGTACAGCTTGACTCGCCGCTTTTAATTGGAAACGGGCAGGATGATAATGAACCGGAACAGGATATACATGTACTGAAAAATCAAGATGATGTTCCCTTTATTCCTGGGACCTCTATTACAGGAACGCTGCGGCACATGCTGGAAAGCGAAAATAAAGAAGCGGCAGATATTCTTTTTGGATATATAGAACGAGAAAACTCACAAAATAGTTTGCAAAGTGCGGTTGTTGTTTCGGATGTGCCGCTGGAAGATACAGAAATAGTAGTTCGAGATGGCGTGTGCATTGATGCGTATACACGAACTGCCAAAAAAGGGCAAAAATATAATTATGAAGCGATTGAACGCAGCACTAAGAAGCATCCAGCCAAGGGAAAATTGAACATACTTGTCACAATAAGAGAATATCAAACGGTGCAGCTGCCGAAGTGGAAACAGATTGTACAATCTATAGTCAAGCAGTTGGCATTTGGTATCCGGGTTGGGGCTTTGACTTCTAAGGGATTTGGCCGTATTTCTGTTCCTAATATACAAGCGTATTTTTACGATATGACAACATTTGCAGATGTAAAAAAATGGCTGATGAACCAGCCTTCGGAATGTATATATACGGGTACGAAAGAAGATACGCAGCCAGTCGGAACGTTTGTAGTTACGGGGCATTTTACATTGAAAACCTCGTTATTGGTACGCAGCAGTGAAATTACGGAGGAAGATAGAAAAAATAAGATTCATGCTGTTCCCATACAATCGGGTAATGCCTATTTGATTCCCGGTACGTCTGTCAAGGGTGTTTTGCGGCATCAGGCAGCGTATATTTTACGTATGACGGGGAAAGATACGGTATTGGAGAAAGAATTTGCAGATTTGATGGGATATGCTGACAGTCAAAAAAGTAAAAAAAGCCGTTTTTTAACGGATGAAATTTATATTTCCCCAGAATATGTAAAGGCACAAAAACAAACACGCAATGTTATCGATCGTTTTACAGGCAGTACCATAGACAGCAAATTGTTTGCTGAAAAGCCATTGTGGCAGGAAAAAACATCGCGTCCTTCTATTACACTGCAATATACCATACACAAAAGTCAGGGATGGGAACGAGGATTGGCCTTGTTTTTGTTAAAGGACTTGTGGACAGGAAATACGGCATTAGGCGGAGATATGGCTGTGGGACGCGGTTACTTGCAGGGATTAGATGCAACGATTCGCTATTATCAAGACGAGAATACGGTAATGGTTTGGAAAATAGCCGATAATGGGAACGTTGTCGAAGGCAATGCCGATGAATTGGAAACATTTGCAAGTGCACTGCTTCAGTATCAAGGAAAGGAGAATGAAAAATGAGCATGATGGATTTAGCAATGAATCCCTTAAAACTGCAATTTGGGAATGTACAGACGCAATACATTGCAGAAGAAAAAAGCCTTGCAGAGATATTGCGTACCTATATCAAAGGAAACGCACGGCTCATTTGCTGGCAGCGGCAGCGTATTGTATGGGGAACCTGGCAAAATCAACAGTTGGCAGTAGCTGACGGTTCGGTGTTGGATGAACGAAAAATTATAGAAATACGTGTGTTTAATGAAAAAGAAGAAATACATCTTGTAAAAAAAAGAAAGCAATATATAGGCAGGTATCTTCAAGATGGAATAGGAACCGAAACGGCATATGTAGATAGTCTGTCTCGATTTTTGGGAAAAAAGAGCAGTATACAAGGGGAATATATCACACTGCGTGACACGGAACGGTTTTTGACTTTGACAATACCCTGCGAAGATAAAAATGCTGTTTTTTATGGATTAGTAACTCGTAATTACATTGCGGCAAATGAAACAACCGGGCAGGCCGGGTATAGTGATTACCGCTTTGTACAAATCACAGCGGCGGAAGGAGGCTTGCAAGTATGAATGAAGACATCAGGGAACAATCTAAAAAATTAAAACTAGCAGATGAAGAACAGGTAAATCAAATAGAAAAAGAAAAGGCCGAAGAAGCAGAACGGAGAACAAAACAAAATAATGCGAGAGCAGCACAATATCATTCAGGCAGCCAATCATATCATACATCTACGGCTTCTAAAAAATATGCTAGAAAGAAGACCGGAAAAGATGTACCAAAAGCGACGGCCCCGTATAATTTTGTCCCTATGGTGCCAACTATTTTACCCTCGCCGCTGTCACAGGGACGGGATTGGCTGCATCTATCAGAAACGGAATGTCGAGAAGCTTATAAAGAATATATTTGTGGTCAAAAGACATACAGTGGGACAGTCAATCTGACACTGACTAATTTGACACCTCTGTTTATTGGTGCCGGAGAAGGTGATGAATTTTTCTCCCCGGCAGGAAAAAACAAACCGGTTATTCCCGGCAGTACACTGCGGGGGATGGTCCGCAGTCTGTTCAAAATTGTTACGGCAGGCGCTATGCGCAGAAACGAAGATTTTACAGATCGGCATCTATATTTTCGCTGCTTGATGGCACCTAAGTCAAGCCCGCAATTAAATGAATTGCACGATTATTATGTCGAACGCATTTCTACAGAAAGAAAAGATAAAAACGGAAAAAAAGCTAAGGGAAAGAAGACAAAAGCGGGATTTTTATTCCGAAAAACAAAAGAACAAACTTATTATATTTCTCCATGTCACGAAATTCATAGTGTTAAAAGAGAAGCGTACGGAAAATCCGTTGATTCGAATTCTCGTGTGGATTGGGATGATAAAGCGCGTGCAGCCTATATTTTGACAGGAAATCAAAGTAATAAAAAATATATTCGTTATATAGATAATCCTGATTGGTTTATTGAATATCCTGTGCCGGATGCTGTTATTCAGGATTATCGCGATGATAAAAATCGACGCGGCGTAAATTTGCTGGATGAAAAAAGTACGAATACTAAAGTAAAGACAGATGCCCAAAAGTTTGCCCAACGGGATGACATTGATTTTTTAGCTCCGTGCTTTTATGTGATGGAAGACAATCAGATAACGGCCTTTGGCCATGGCAGATCTTTCCGAATTCCATATCGGCATTCTATTGGAGACAGAATCAATAAAAACTTAGAAAATGAAACTGTCATTGACTTTACGGATGCCGTTTTTGGGCGCAAAGGATTATGGGCAGGCCGTGTGTCTTTTGAAGATGCACAGCTTGAAGGAGCACCGAAGTATGTAAGCAAAGAATATATAAAACCGTTGATGGGACCGAATCCTACGTCCTATCCATTATATTTGAAACAGACCGGATATCCGCCAGCACATTGGGACAGCATTGATGCAACAGAAGTAAGAGGCTATAAAATGTACTGGCATCAAAACATTAAGAATGCAGATTGGCAGGCTGACTATGCATCAAACTTAGATACGTTGACTAAAAAAATTCATCCGTTGGAACCCA
>DJEN01000069.1:9825-27200 GCA_002431345.1 Megasphaera sp. UBA5897
CTATATTTCATGGAAAAATTCATTTCCATAATTTGACGGCGATAGAATTGGGAGCGTTATTACAAGTATTTCATTTAGGAACTGCTGATAGTGATATTGCATATAAGATTGGCATGGGTAAATCACTGGGCTTGGGAAGCATGCGCATTCATACGGAACTAAGCCTTGACAGTGGTGGCCGCTATACGGCATTGTTTGCGCAGAACGCATGGAAAACATCGGAAACAGTTTGTGATGCTAATACATTTTTGAAAGTTTTTTCAGAGTATGCACAGCAGCACTTGGGTAAAGAGCAAGAGGCATATCAGAAATCTTTGGATACGCTGGCATTATTAATGGATTGGAAGCATACTGCGCTGCCGGATTGGCAGCAGCGGATTGCGATGATGAGTCAAGGCGTTCAAAAGACAAAAAATAGACATGGTAAAGCTTCTGTACAAGGTGGGATTGATTTACGATTTATCAAAAAATATATACTGCCGGAACCGGAAGAAGTGGTCAATCATGATAGTAAGAAAGAGAGGAATGGAAAATGAAACATCATGTTATGCTGACCTTTTTAAGTGATGTAAAAGCCAAAAGTGCCAATGAGATTCGGACTACTCGATACGAAGGCGATATTGGACTTTGTTACACGACGAATGAATCGGCTATACGATATGAAATAAAGCAAGAACATCATAATTTGGAAAAAATATTTGTTTTCGCTAGTAGAAAAGTACGTGAAGACCTGATTACATATCGTGATACAAAAGATAATAAAACAGTAGTATATCATGATAAGGATGGAAAAAGTTGGACACATCTCGAATATTTTGTCAAAAGAGTAGCACCTATCTTACCAGATTGTGAAAACTGCATAGATATTGAAGAGTATGACGAAAAAGCTGAAATAAAAAGTAATATGAATGTAATTGTTGCCATGGCAAAAAAAATTCGGCAATATGTACAAAAACTGCCGTATGAAGATAGCTTGGTGCTGCATGTTGACTTTACAGGCGGTATGCGGCATGCGGCTATGATTATGATGGTTTTGACACGATTGCTGCAGTATGACAAACGAGTACAAATAGGAGATATTGTATATTCAAACTATGAAAAGCAAATTGTTGAAAAAGCAAATGATATTTATGATTTATTTAGTTTAGCCGCTGGTGCCGAAGAGTTTGTTCGTTTTGGCAGTATACAAACATTAAAAGATTATTATAAAGAAAAATCTCAATCTCCGGCATTACAAGCTTTGTTGGAGGCAATGGAAGCTTTTGCCGAAGCGATTAATCTATGCCATTACGGAGAATTTAAGAAAGCGGTCAGCCAATTGCGCGGTGCTGTGAATTATTTTTCACAACACGAAGAGAAAGTGGTGGATGAAGAAGTTAGATTAAATGATGCGTTTATGGACAGCTTGTACAACCGGATTTACTATGACTATAAAGATCTTTTGGAGCCTGAAGAACCAGATGATTTAACGCTGATTTTGTGGTGTGTAAGTCATAGCTATTTGCAGCAGGCATTGACGCTTTACACAGAACGGATACCAGAAATTTTGATAAGTAAAGGAATCGTTTCCTTAACAGAAAGCGGGGAAAAAGCCTTTATCGAACAGTTTAAAAATGATAACAGCGGTACTTCCGAGGCGTTTAAAATATGCAATAAGTTATATGATAAGCATATGCAGGAAGCTATTGATAAGAAAAAAGCTGCCTATTGCAGCGAACTTAGGAAGTGTTTAAAAATGCTGCAGCAGCAAGAGGTACGTCCTGAAAATGTTTTTGACGTTCTGCAGAGCACGATGGAATCGTTATTTACAGGAATACCTGCAGCGTTTGATGATGAGGATTTATTAAAAAGGAGATTGAAATTTTACCAAGAATTGTACACGAAGCCCAAGATAACATGGGAAGCTTACAAAGACAACAGCATTTTTCAATCCATACAAGTGCAATGCGTTAAAAATCGGGAAATGGATTTAAAGAAATTTGAAAATCTGCCTGCTTATAAAAAAGGCAAAGCGATAGCAACCTTTATGTCACAAATGGATCTCCGAAATACGTTGGAGTTCTTTTCTGACATACATATTCCCTATTCTGAACGGATGATGACGAATGTTGAAAATGGATGGGTTCGAAGTGCTGTTTCGCCAGACACACTGCGTCAAATTATGGAACAGTACTACAAAATAAAAAATGAACGAAATCATACCAACCATGCCCGACTGGATAGTACACAATGGTCTACGAAGGACATTTGTGATGAAATCAAATTGGGAATTGAGCAAATCAGAGATATTTGTTAATGTGTGAGTCAAGTAGAGAGAAGAAAAGGTGATGAAATGAAGTTTGTCAATTTAACACCGCATAGTATATCTATTCTTTGTTCCCATACTGCATCGGCAGAAACAAAGAAATGTCTTATACCTCCATCCGGGCAGGTAGCACGATGTGAAATTCATAAGGAACTTTGCGGATATATTGAAAATATTCCTGTATATCAAACATCTTATGGGGAGGTGCAGGGGCTGCCGAGTGCTCAAGAGGGTATAGTGTATATTGTATCGACTATTGTAGCGGAAGCTTGCAAGGGACAACGGGATGATTTGCTGGTACCTTTTGATTTTTTACGAGATGAAGCAGGCAATATTATTGGCTGCCAAGCTTTTTCAAAAGTAAAATAATATTGGAGACAATGGCAGCATATACTGTTTCCTTACTTGACACTGCCAAAAAAGATGCCTTCCCATGTAGAGAAGGCATCTTTTTTTATATCATTGTTTAGGTTGTTAAACTATCTGATTCTTAGTGCATGGATTCTGCTTCTACAGATACGCTGATTTTTTCTGCATCGGGGTTTTCGTTCATGGCATCGATGCGGGCACGATAGGCTGCGTCATTTTCGTAGCGTTTGTTTTTGTAGTAGCCTACAGTCAGGAACGGTACGATGATGATGGCGATAGCTAAGTAGCCGCAGTAGCCGTAGCCGTATTTGATGATGTTGGTCAGGCCGACGATGGAGATAGTCATGGATACGACGATGATGGCTAAGGTTACGATACTGGAACGAACGACAGAGTTGTCAGAGAGGCGTTTCAGCGGTTTGGTTTCCGAGAAGCGGGCTGTAAAGCCGAATACGGTGGTAACGCCGGTGGAAATCAGGCATAAGAGCAGGCAGATACTGTAGACGATAGTCAGCCAGGACATGTTCATTCCTTGGCAGCTGGTCAGAGTCGGCAGGGGAGATTTGCCGTAGATGTTGGTCCAGCCTAAGAGCATGCAGACGGATAAGGTCAGTGCGACGGCGTTCATGATAAAGGAGAACCACATGGAAGTGGCACAGTTTTTACGGGTTGCCAGCGGCATGCCGACGACAATCATAGTCGGGATAACGACGCACTGGAAGCCGGAATAGGTAACGGCGTGGAGAATGGCCTGTGGCAGTTTGCTGAAGCCATTGATTTCAAAATCCTGCGCCATGGCCTGCATGACCGTTGTTGTACCGGCAACGTCGCCAGCCATGTAAATGCCGATGGCAAAGATGAAGACAGACGTGGCTAAGATAGCAATGCCCATATAGGTGGTTGCTTTACGAACCAAGCCAGCCCCAAAAATCGTCAGGACGAGAACAACGGCGCCGACGACTAAAATACCCAGGTAATAATCCAAGCCTATCTGATCTTGCAGAGCCGAAGCGGCACCGGAAATGGCGGCAGAAACGGCCATGAGAACCATGATGTAGAAGAAGATTTCAAATAAATATTCGACGGGCTTAAACGGGCTGTACAGGTTGTGGAACAGCTGTCTGTAGCTTGTCAGATGGCGTGAGTTGTACATGTTCATGGCTTCTTTGATAGTCAAGGTCAAGAGCAGCATCGTAATGATGGCTGTAATCGGACCGAGCCAACCCAAGCTGATAAAGTATACATTGGCCTGGTTGCCGGTTGCGAAACCGCCGCCGGCATGAGAACTAAATAATACAGCACCGACAGAAAAGCACATGCTGATCGATGCGGCTTTGATAGTAGATGGTGTTTTCATAATGCATATCCTCCCTCAAGATAGAGCTATAAGTCTTAAGAGAAACGAAAACGCCTTTCGTCTCTCTGCGTGTTAGCTAAGAGACGAAAGGCGTATATATCCTTCCGCGGTACCACTCTGATTCGTCCGAAGACGCTCTCTCGGATACGGCAGGTGCCATATCCATGCTCTGTAACGGGAGTTCCCGTAGCAGCTTACTTCATTCAGCTTCTCCGCTCGGCAATGAGTTCAATCCGCTTTTTGTACTGTCTTGCACCCCGCGACAGCTCTCTGAAACATCCAGCTGGATTTACTGGTTTGCGTCATCACGTTTAACGACGTTTGATGATGACATAATAGCATATGAGTATAGGGGTGTCAAGAGAAAAAGATAAAGCTTTTTGTTAAAATATGAAATAAACGTTTAAGTTTAAGGTTTAACCTTAAAATAAAAAGGTGATTATTTTCCTGTGTAAATGAGTTGAATCAATTTCATCGTCATTTCATAGGATTTTACCAAAGACGGAATGGGCAGGAATTCATAACGGGAATGGAAGTTCATGCCGCCGGTAAAGTAGTTTGGTGTCAAAATACCTTTGGTAGAAATGAAGGAACCGTCTGTGCCGCCGCGCATGGCAATCGTTTTGGGCGTAATGTCCAATTCTTTCATGGCATCGTAAATGTAGTCGATGGCCTTGCGGTTGTCATCGGTGATTGCATCGGCAATGTTGCCGTATGTATCGGAAATGGTGCATTCGATGACAGCGCGGGGATTGGCAGCCTGCAGTTTTTTGACGTTTGCGGCAATGCGCTGTTTCTTTTCTTCGTACAAGTCTTTGTGATGGTCACGGATGTTGAGATGTACTGTCGCCGTGGATTGGTTGGAATGGACTTCCTGGCACCAGATATAGCCGTCTTTGCCGTCCGTGCATTCCGGCGTTTCGCTGCGGTCAAACATATTGATGAAATCGACGGCAATAAGCGTCGGATTGACGAGAACGCCTTTGGCACTCATAGGATGGGCGCTGACGCCGTGAATCGTGACGGTGGCACTGCCGGCGTTGAACGTTTCATAGACAACTTCTCCCAGTTCGCAGGAGTCAATGGTATAGGCAAAATCGACGGGGAATTTGCTGAAATCCATGTTTTTGGAGCCGTACAGGCCGCATTCTTCGTCGGGGACAAAAGCAACGTAGATGTCGCCGTGATACAAAGACGGGTCTTTTGTAAGCGTTGACAGGGCTGTCATGACGTTGGCGACAGCCGCTTTGTTGTCCGAGCCCAGAACGCTCGTGCCGTCTGTGACAATGAGGTCCTGACCTTTGTATTTGGCAAGTTCCGGATGGTCTTTGGCTGTCATGACAATGTGCTGTGCTTCGTTCAAGACAATGTCGCCGCCGTCATAGGCCGTAATGGTCTGAGGATGCACAATAGGCGAGAGGCAGACATCGACTGTATCCATATGGGTGCAGAAGCCGACGGAGGGAACGGTCTTGGTTTCGCCCTGCGGCAGATGGGCCGGCAGTTTGGCTGTCAGTACGCATTTGTCGCTCAGGCTGATGTCAGTCAGACCGAGTTCTTCCAATTCGCGCTGTAATTGACGGGCCATGTCCCACTGGCTTTCTGTACTGGGGACGACAGTGCCGCCGTTTCCTTTGCTTTGGGACGGGATTTGCACGTAGCGGTAAAACCGCGTAACTAATTCTTGTTGGATATCATTCATGAGTAAGACTCCTTTACGGTAAAACAGTTACATTAAAACATTTGGCGAGGGTAGATATAGTCTGCCTGGAAACCAAGGGGAATGCCGAAGAACCAGAAGACGTAGAGCATAATCGTCAAGACGACCAGCAGCGTAATCGTGTACGGAAGCATGAGGCTGCTCAGGGTACCGACGCCTGTTTTTTTGTAGTATTTCTGGCAGTAAATAATAATCAGCGGATAAAAGGCAAACATCGGCGTGCAGACGTTGACAGCCGAGTCACTGACACGGAACGCAGCCTGTGTCAATTCCGGCGCAATGCCGACGGACATGAGCATCGGTACGAAAATCGGTGCCAAGATGGACCATTTAGCCGATGCTGACGTAATAATCAGGTTTAAGAGGGCAACGAAGATGATGATGCCAAAAATCGTGATTTGCGGCGGCAGTGCCAGTGATTTGAGGAAATCCGCACCGGCAACGGCAATGAGAGCCCCCAGATTGGACGCACCGAAAGCATACATAAACTGAGCGGCAAAGAAATAGAAGACAATCAGCTGTACCAGCGTGTGCGTGATTTCTTCCATGGAATGGGTGAAATCTTTGGAGCTTTTGAACGTACCGCTGATGATGCCGTAGACAATGCCGGGAACGCCGACGAGCAGGAAAATAATCGCTACGATGGACTGCATGACCGGCGCTTTGAAGCTGGCAATGTTGCCGTCCGGGTCACGGAGCAGGGAATCTGTCGGTATGAGTGCTAAAAACAGGCCGATAAGCATAAGAATGAGAACAGCCGATGCAATGTAAAAAGCCTTGTTTTCCTGCGGTGTAATCGGTTTCATGGCTTCGCCGGATACGTCGATGTCTGCATCAATCGGGCAGGCTTTGCGGCACCACGGTTCCGTGATTTTTTCAGTGACCCACCAGCAGCTGCCGATGACGGCAAAGGTAGAGCCGACGGCATAGAAGTAGTTGCACAAGACGTTGACTTCATAGGACGGGTCGATGATTTGGGCTGCCATTTGGGTAAAACCCTGAATGACCGGGTCGATAGCTGACGGCGTATAGTTGGCAGCAAAGGCACCGGCGATACCGGCAAAAGAAGCGGCTACGCCTGCCAGGGGATGCTTGCCAGATGCATAGAATAAGTAGGCGGCAATCGGAATAATAATCATGTAGCCGCTGTCCGGTGCCAAATGGCTGAGCATGCCGACCAAGATGACGATTGGCGTAATGAGGAATTTCGGCGTGACCATCAAAATCTTTTTCAGACCTGTGCCGATATAACCGGAACCTTGGGCAATGCCGATGCCGAGAGTAGCGACGATGACCATGCTCAGCGGCGGGAAACCAGCAAAATTGGAAACCATTTTGGTCATAAGTGTTACGAGGGACTGCGGGGAAAGCATGTTGGTTACGGTAATTTCTTTCCCTGTCGTCGGATGCAGGTAGCCAAAATGAATGGTAGAACAAATTGCGGAAACGATACAGGTAATAAAGAATGCGGCAATGAAGAGCATGGTAATATCGGGGATTTTATTACCGACTCGTTCAATCCAGCCGAGGAAGCCTCCGACTTGATTCGGGGAGGCTGCAGGGGTAGTGTTTTGATTTGCCATTGGGACAACTCCTTTGTCAAAAAAATAATGTGGTACATGCCATTTGACACGCACCACACTATCATACCATGCAATAGTTAACATAACAAGTAATTATACCTATTATGAATTATATGTTTAATTGTCAATTATGCCATTACGTATGCCGTTACGCCCAATCACCGTTGGTAAAGACCGGTACAGTCGTGCCGTCTTCTTTGGTGCCTGTAATTGTCAAATCAGCAGAACCGACCATAAAATCGACGTGAATCATGGAGTCGTTGATGCCAGCCTGCAGGGTTTCTTCTTTGGTCATGTCGGCACCGCCGGCAAGGCAGGTTGGATAGGCTGCGCCTAATGCCAAATGGCATGATGCATTTTCGTCGAATAACGTTTCATAAAAGAGAATATTAGACAGGGAAATCGGCGAATGGTAGGGAATCAGCGCGACTTCGCCGAGACGGCTGGCTCCTTCGTCGATAGCAAGGAGTTTTTGCAGGACCTCTTCGCCAACTTCGGCATGGGCGTCGATGACTTTGCCGTCTTTGAACGTTAAATGGAATTTGTCAATGATATTGCCGTTGTATACGAGGGGCTTCGTGCTGTACACAATACCGTCGACACGGTCTGCCTGCGGGGCAGAGTACACTTCTTCTGTAGGGATGTTGGCATTGAAAAGGACATGGCTGCCTGATTCTTCGGCGCCGCCCTGCCAGATATGCCTTTGGGGCAGCCCTACGGTAAGGTCTGTGCCGAGAGAATTCGTATAATGCAGGCTTGTAAAATGCTGTTTTGTCATCCATTGACGGCGCTGGGCCAGCGCGTCCAAATGAGCGTCCCAATCTGCCAGCGGCTGATCTCCGTCAGCACGGGAAGATTGGAGAATTTGCTGCCACAGGGATTCATAAGCTTCTTCGGGAGCGGCATCCGGATAGAGCAGGGATGCCCAAACTGTGCTGGGAACGGCAGCGACGAGCCAAGTCGTCTTGGAAGCCATCATGCCGTCGATATATTCTTTTAGTGCCGTATTCTGTGCTTTTTGCCAAGCAAAGATTTTTTTCGTGTCGATGCCGTTCATCAAGTACGGATTAGCAGAAATCAGGCTCAAAAAGGCAGCGCCCTGGTGATAGTAATACAAGCTGAAATCACGGCGCCAGTCCGGCAGGGATTCAAACTGTTTCTGGTCTTCGTATTCGTAGCGAAGACGGGCCATATCGTCACAGCGCCAGTTGCAGACGACTTGCGATGCGCCGCATTCGTAGGCTTCCTTGGTCAGAATCGTCACGAACGAACTGCTTTCGACAGGCGCGTTGACGACGAGAATTTGATTTTTTTGCAAATGAATACCTTTTTGCAATAATACTTGCGCATATACATGTAATTGTTTTTCTGTTGGCATGAGAAAAACTCCTTTCGTATCGTATTAACCTTGGGCGAACGCCGTGTGCCGCCAAAGTCTGTAATTGAGGGCACTGGCATTAATTGCCAGGCTGATAACTAAACTGAGCCAATAGCCGTAAGGCCCGTACGGCGTCAAATGGGCACAGGCATAGCCCATGGGAATGCTGATGAGCCAATAGGTCACAAAGGCAATATACGTGATAATTTTTACGTCTTTATAGCCGCGCAGAATCCCCTGCACCGGCGTGCCGGCCGCGTCAAAAAAGGCAAAGACGGCCGCAAAGAGAAGAAAGCTGCGAATCGCCTGGAATGTGGCGGCATCGTTGGTAAACAGATGGGCAATCGGATCGAGAAAGAAATACGTAGCGGCAATAGTAAAGATAACGATAGTAAAGACCGTCAGCTGTGACAGTACGGCGTACTGCCGGGCGCCGATAAAGTTTTTGGCGCCGACTTCATAGCCGATGACGATGGTAGCGGTCAGGCTGATGCTCCAAGGTATCGTATAGGTGAGTGTTGCGTAGCTGATAGCGGCCTGATTGGCAGCTAAATAGACTGTGCCGAATTCTGCCATCAACAAGCCGACAATGCTGAACAGGCTCGTTTCACAAAAAACAGCAATAAAAATAGGCAGGCCGAGCTGAAGTTGATGATAGCAGTGAACCCAGCTAAACGGACGCAGACGGGTCCAGATATGGTACGACCGGAACGGTTCTTTCCACTGCAGGACGGCAAGGAAAAGAAACAAGGAAAGCCAGGCGGCAATCGTAATAGCATAGCCCGTGCCGATACCGCCCATGGGGGCGATGCCCAAACCGCCGAAAATGAGCAGGCGGAATAAGAGAATCGTCAGTACCATATTGGTGACAATGATAGCCATAGAAATATGGGTCATGCCGTGCGCATCGACGACATATCGGATAGTAGCCTGTAAAAAGAGAGGCAGTACGCCCAGTGCCAGGGCAAACAAGTATTCACTGGCAATGTGATGGACAGCTGGTTCCAGCCCCATAAAATCCAAAAACGGCGGCAGCAGCAGCCAGCCGGCCGCAATAATGACAATCGTAAAAAAGACAGAAATGTACAGGCTCTGCATGATATAGATGGGAATACGGCTTGTCTTGTTGGCGCCGCGGAGTTGTGAAATAATCGGGGACACGCCAAAAAAAATCCCGGAAATGCCGGCAAAGACGGGAAACCAGATGTTGACGGCGACGGCGACGCCTGCCAAATCGACAGTACCGGCCTGGCCGCTGAAAATACTGCTGCATACGCTGGTGCCGATTTGGGCAATTTGTGTCAGCAAGAGCGGGAAAAACAAAATCAGAAAATGTCTAAGTTGATATAGATGGGGGAAATGCATAGATACCTCCGTGAAAAACGGCAAGAAAAAAAGGCCTGCCGCTTCGTGCGACAAGCCTTTGCTGGCGTGTATGCCATTATTTTGCCATTGCGTTGACTTTAGCAGCCAAACGGGATTTTTTGCGAGCTGCATTGTTTTTATGGAGAACGCCTTTCTGAGCGGCGCTATCGATTACACTGTTGGCTTTATCAAAAGCTGTTTTAACAGCGTTAGCATCACCTGAAGCAATCGCTTCTGTAGCACGGCGGATAGCTGTATGTACAGTGGATTTTACTTTGGAGTTAGCTTCATGACGAGCTGCGTCTTTTTCCATGGATTTAATGTTGGATTTAATTTGCGGCAATTGGTTCACCTCCCTAAATTACAAGAACACTAAAATGCATTTTATCATATGTAAACATAAAAATCAATACATAAATGAAGAGAAATCGTGTCACTTTTTATCATTTTATATTTTATTTTCCGAGCCGAGTACATATTTGATTTTATGTGCTACAATGTCATAAATGCATTGGCGGCCGTCTTTGAGATACTGGCGCGGGTCAAAGTGATCCGGATAGGCAGCCAAGTGCTGACGGACACCGGCAGTCAGGCCCAGGCGCAGGTCCGAGTCAATGTTGATTTTGCAGACAGCCATGGAAGCGGCTTTGCGGAGCTGGTCTTCCGGAATGCCAATAGCATCGGCTAAGTTGCCGCCATTATCGTTAATTATTTTTACATATTCCGGAACGACAGAAGAGGCACCGTGCAGCACGATTGGGAAGCCGGGAAGCCGTTTGGAAACTTCTTCCAAAATATCAAAGCGGAGCATAGGCGGAACGAGTACGCCTTTTTCATTGCGCGTGCATTGTGCCGGCGTGAATTTATACGCGCCATGGCTGGTGCCGATAGCGATAGCCAATGAGTCTACACCGGTGCGGCTGACAAATTCTTCGACTTCATCCGGACGGGTATACGATGCTTCGTGCGAAGCGACCTTGACTTCATCTTCAATGCCGGCAAGCTTGCCTAATTCACCTTCGACCAAAACGCCGTGTTCATGGGCATAGTCTACGACCTGCCGTGTCAAGGCGATATTGTCTTCAAAGGAAAGCTTGGAACCGTCAATCATAACGGAAGTAAAACCGCCGTCAATGCATTCTTTGCAGGTTTCAAAATCCGGGCCGTGATCCAAATGGAGGGCAATAGGCAAATCATGGTCTTCCAGTGCAGCTTCCAGTAAATGTTTTAAATAAGCAGGACGCGCGTATTTTCTGGCACCGGCAGAAGCCTGCAGGATAATGGGAGAGTGCAGATCTGCGGCAGCATCCGTGATTCCTTGGACTATTTCCATGTTATTGATGTTGAACGCACCAATCGCATAGTGGCCTTCGTACGCTTTTTTAAACATTTCTGTGGTTCCAATTAATGGCATGTGACATTCCTCCTAATAGTATGTTGCATAGATTGTTATAGCCTTTGGGATATATCTTTCCAGCCAGCCTGCGTGATGAGATGATTCATATCTTCAGGAAGCTGGGAGTGAACGGAAATACATTGTCCTGTCATCGGATGGATAAACCGCAGCCTGTACGCATGCAGTGCCTGGCGCTGCATTACCTTCCGGGAACCTCCGTATAAATCATCACCGGCAAGCGGATGTCCCAGATAACTGCTGTGCACGCGGATTTGATGCGTCCGTCCCGTATGGAGCGTGACTTGCAGCAGGCTCCAATCGGCATTGGCGGCCAGCCGCGTAAAATCAGACCATGCCGCTTGACCGTCCGGTGCGGTCTGCCGTTTGATAATGCTGTCCGGGCAGCGGGCGATAGGTGTGCGGACCGTTGCAAATGCACAGGGAAAATATCCTTCGGCAATTGCCAGATACGTGCGGCTGTAGCCAAGGTCCTGCTTGTCAAAGGCGGATTGAATCTGCGGCTCTTTGGCAATCATGCACAATCCGGATGTGTTTTTATCCAGCCGGTGCATGGGATGATACGCGCAGTGCAGCCCTTGCTGCTGATAATAGTAAGCAACGGCATTGGCCAGCGTGCCTGTATGGGCGCCGGATGTAGGATGCATTAACAAACCAGCCGGTTTGTCGACGACCAAGATATACTCGTCCTCGTAGGCAATGCGGAACGGAATCGGTTCGGGAGAAAAGGGATTCGTTTCCGGCAGCACAACCGTTACCAAATCTCCCATATGTACAAAATCACGCGTTGACGCAGCTGTTCCGTTAATCGTGCAGATGCCGTGGTGCTTGATGCGGCGGCGCAGTGTGGATGACACGCCAAAATGACGCAGTGCGCCGAGCAGTGAAGTGGGTTTATCTATTCTTCCTACAGTAAAATGAATCATATGTATTCCTCGCTGTGTACATATTACAACCCTATTATACAGAATGCAGAACAATAAATCCATATATTTCTCAGAAACAAATTAATTTATCCTGTTTATATCATACATTTGAGAAAAAGGATATAGGAAAGGCCATGTGATATGAAAATATATTGACCAATGGCCAAAGCATAGTATAATATAAAACCGTTGTGTGTCATTACACTGTAGAGGGCTGGCGCGCGCAGGTTTTTGGAATAAAGCAGAAACTTAGTGCCTGCGAAAAGAAGGAATTTGCCCATACTATAGAGAATATATACTACGTCGGAATATTTTGTAAGGTGCAGGTGATAGGCATGAAGAAATTTTCCAGCGAATTCATTGAACAAGTGCGGCAGGCCAATGATATTGTCAGTGTCATATCGGAATATGTCGCACTGAAGCGGCAGGGACGAAATTTCTGGGCCTGTTGTCCGTTTCATAATGAAAAAACAGCATCTTTCAGCGTGGCGGCAGATAAAGGATTTTTTTATTGCTTTGGCTGTCATGCGTCGGGCGATGTGTTTAAATTTGTAATGATGAAAGAAAACATTTCTTTTGCAGAAGCGGTGGCAAGACTGGCAGAACGAGCGCATATTGCGCTGCCGGCAGTAGAAAAGACAGCGCAGGAAATAGAACGGGACCGATTAGTCGGCCGCTTGTATCAAATTAACGAAATGGCGGGAAATTTCTTTCACAATTGTCTGACCAAAACTCACTACGGACAGCCGGGGCTGACATATTTTCACGGTCGGCACGTATCCGATGATACCATTCGTGAGTTCAAGCTGGGATTTGCACCGGACAGCTGGAATAAACTGACCGATGCCTTTATGAAGAAAGGCGTGGCAGGCAGGGATTTAGTCCGTTTAGGACTGGCCAAAGAAAAAAACGGCCGTTTTTATGATGCCTTTCGCAACCGCGTCATGTTTCCCATCCGTGATGGGCGCGGCCGTATTGTGGGATTCGGCGGCCGTGTTCTCGATGACAGCAAGCCTAAATACTTAAATTCCCCGGAAACGCCTATTTTTAATAAACGACGGTTGTTGTTTGCCATGGATTTGGCACATAAAGCGATTTATGACGAAGGAAAAGCTGTTTTGGTAGAAGGCTATATGGATGTCGTGGCAGCTCATAGCCATGGCATTCACAACGTCGTCGCGTCATTGGGAACGGCGTTTACGCCGGAACAAGCAAGGCTTTTGCAGCGGCAGGCTAAAGAGCTGGTTCTGTCCTATGATATGGACGGCGCAGGCCGGCAGGCGACACTGCGGGCGATGGAAATTGTCCGCGGCATGAGCATGGTCATCCGCGTCGTGTCCCTGCCGCAGGGAAAAGACCCGGATGAATACATCAATACAGCCGGAGCGGACAAGTTTCGCGAGGCTGTGAGCCGCGCACCCAACGTATTGGATTATATGCTGCAGACAGCGTGCAAACAGTTTGACCGTACGACTTTGGAGGGCAAATCCGCAATTACAGCGATGGTGCTGCCCGTGCTGGCGGCAGTGGACAACCGGGTTGTCTTGGAAGCGTTTTTGACAAAAATGGCTTCACAGCTGAAAATTGACGACAATGCCGTGCGCAGCGAATTTAATAAATATATCGCCAAGCACCCGGAATTGGGACAGCAGCAAGTCGTTATTTCTGCATCGGTTACGCATGAAAACGCCACAGCCCGCGGCAGCGGCGCCATGGCAGTTGCAGAAGAAAATATTTTGCGGTTTCTGTTGGAAAAGCCGGCAGCCTGCGGGCGGATTCAAGAGAAAATCGACATTGCCTTTTTTACAGACAGCAGAAGACAGCATATTTACCAGACGATATTAGACGTCTATACGCAGCAGGGAATGTACACGAAAGGGGACATTCAAGAAAAATTAACTCCTGAGGAGGCCGAAGAAGTAGCAAGGATTATGATTTTGCAAGACGTACCCATGGATGAAAAGGTAGTAATGGACTATGTAAAACGATTCCGTCTGGCTGAGCTGCAAAAGCAGTATATGGAACACAGCCGGCGGGCAGCTGCATACAGCAGGGACAATGACAGCCGTGTGATAACCGAACTGGCAGCTTGTAAAAAGATAAATGAAGAAATCAAGAAGTGGTCTTAAGGAGCAGAGAGGAGCTTGCATATAATGACGAAAACAAACAGCACAGATACACTGACAAATAAAAAAACAAGTGCCAAACGGGGCACGGCAAAGCGAAGCAGCAAACGAAAAAACGATAGAAAAAAAGACCAGGGCAGACAGTTAACGGAACAGGAACGCTTGAAGCTGGCACAGCAGCACGTACTGCAGCTGCTGCAGATGGGCCAGAAAAAAGGCAGCCTGACTTATACAGAAATCATGAATGTGCTGGAAGAAGATGAACTGACGCCGGAACAAATTGATAAGATGTATGAATTGTTTGCCGACAAGGGCATTGATATTATCGGTGAAGACGATTCCATGAATGACAATGACGACATTGAAGTGGATGACGACGCCGAAGAAGTGCCGGATTTGCATACTGTAGACTTGAGCGTGCCGGAAGGCGTTAATATTGACGATCCAGTCCGCATGTACCTAAAAGAAATCGGCCGTGTGCCCCTTCTGTCCGCGACAGAAGAAATTACGCTGGCCAAGACGATTGAACGGGGCAATGCCGAAGATGCGACAGAAGAAGATATTAAAGCCGGCGCGATTGCCAAGAAAAAATTGACAGACGCCAACCTCCGCCTCGTTGTCAGCATTGCCAAACGCTATGTCGGGCGCGGCATGCTGTTCCTGGATTTGATTCAGGAAGGCAATTTGGGCTTGTTGAAAGCTGTTGACAAATTTGACTACAGCAAAGGGTATAAATTCAGTACCTATGCGACATGGTGGATTCGTCAGGCGATTACGCGCGCTATTGCCGACCAAGCCCGCACGATTCGTATCCCTGTTCATATGGTAGAAACGATTAATAAACTTATTCGTATTTCCCGCCAGCTCCTGCAGGACAAAGGCCGTGAACCGCTGCCGGAAGAAATTGCTGAAAAAATGGAAATTCCAGTAGAACGCGTACGGGAAATCATGAAAATTGCCCAGGAACCGGTTTCACTGGAAACGCCAATCGGCGAAGAAGAAGACTCCCATTTGGGCGACTTCATTGAAGATTCAGAAGCCGTAGCGCCGGATGATGCAGCATCCTTCATTTTGCTGAAAGAACAAATCGAAGATGTATTCTCCTGTTTGACAGACCGGGAACGCAAAGTATTGTATCTGCGTTTTGGCTTGAAAGACGGCCGGCCGCGCACGTTGGAAGAAGTAGGCCAGCATTTTAACGTTACGCGTGAACGTATCCGCCAAATTGAAGGTAAAGCCCTCAGTAAGCTGAGAAATTGGGGCAAACGGGAAAAAATTAAAGATTTTCTTTGATAGATAGTACTTGACGGTGTTCCGTTATTATTGTATACTTACTTAGTAAGGCTTCTAAGCCTTACTGTTTGGGCCTATAGCTCAGCGGTAGAGCCCCCGGCTCATAACCGGTCGGTCCCTGGTTCAAATCCAGGTGGGCCCACCAACCAAAACTCCTGTCTTATTCTTGTAGGACAGGAGTTTTTTTATGCCTTGCCGTCAACAGGATGGGCGTATATACATCGTAAAGATGCAATGGCGCAAAACGTCATCTCCAGCGCTGCTGTTTGGAGTACTGCCCCGTCATCTGAAATATTGACAGGTAAATGAGAAAAAACGTATAATATAGCTTGCTGTTAAAGTTATCGGTTTACGCATATTGCCTGCAAAGGAGGCTCTTTCATGCATAGTATATCTTATTTTTGGCGATTGTCCCGCCGTATTTACCGTCCTCGCAACTTTCAGGAAAATAAACGGGCCGTCGTCTTTTTTTTCCGCGCTGCCGCAAACCGGGCGTTGTTTGAAAAATTATATGATTTCTTTGATGCGTATGAACCCATGAACGGATTTTTGGAAACACAGGATACGGATTTTCAAGAAGTCATGACGCGTGTCTTTTTATTCAAAAACTCGACCATGTCCCAGCGTTTGGATGCGCTGCTGCATCATTTTACGATTCTGCGAACCTTTTTTACGGACGAAGTCATTCACAACATCTATTGGGGCCACGGTTATACCCTGTGGAAATCGGCGGATGAATCCATGCCGCTGGAAGCGAAGCTCCTCTTTGATACGGGTCAGCGTAAAGAAGGTTTTCTGTCGCTGTATCTGTATCATGAAGGACAGATGATTTACCATTTTAATTTCCGCTTTGATTATAACGCCGCAGGCAAACCGTCTATGTATATCGGCACGATTCAAGGGTCGAAGCACGGATTGGATACGACCAAGGTGTTGACTAAAAAATTATTTGGTTATCGTCCCAAGAATTTTATTTTGTACCTCATGCGTATTTTGGTACAGACTCTGGGCATTCAGGATATGTATGTCATCAGTGACGAAGGATTTTATACCAACAGCCATATGCTGCGCGGCAATCGTTCCAAAAAAACGAATTTTAACAGTTTTTGGCAGGACGAAGGTGCCGTCCGCGACGATACGGAACGCTGGTATTTCCGGTTGCCCATTGAAGAAAAACGCCGTAAATATGGTGAAATTAAATCACAAAAACGCAATCTGTTCCGGAAACGCTATCTGTTGATGGATCGGATTATTCCGGTATATATCGAAGCGATACGCCAGTTGTTCCGGCAGGGTTTTGCACCAGTTCCGTCGGCAGTGGATGAAGCGGCTGTAGTGGATAAACCAGCTGATTACGATCCCATTGAAGCTCCTAAACAATAAAAAAGCAAGGCTGTCACGCCATAAGCTTGGAAAGCTTATGATGTGGCAGTTTTTTTGTTTTATGGTATATGTAGGGATGAGTCCTTTAGACCTTCATATTGTTTTTGTAAACTTGCCGTTTACATATGCAATGTACTTTTTCTTTCTGTGCGGACA
>DJEN01000020.1:0-18630 GCA_002431345.1 Megasphaera sp. UBA5897
GTTTACAGAATGATATGTGGGTCAAAGGGATACTCCCTTACGTTACGTGTGGCACGAAAAAGAATGAATAACAGAGGGTGTCCGGGAACCGTCCCGGCATTCTGTCCGCACAGAAAAAATAGCATATACGCTGATGTAAACGGCATATTTACTAAAAAGAATAAAAAAACTTTAAAAAATTTTCCAGTACCACCTGTTTTAAATGAAAATGAGAATAACGAATCAATGCGGCTGATAGATGATGGCTAAATTATAATGATAATTAAGTGTCGGATTGGGCTATTTTTGTGTCTAAACGGGCTATTTTGCTGTATTTTATGCGTTTGACAGGCATCCTGTACCTGTGGTATTTTTAGTACGTGAATTTTCTAAACAATAATAACAATCATTTATTGTATTCGCGACGGAGAAAAGATACGAGGCAGTATCTGACAACGTATGAGATTGTCGGGAATACAGAAAGGGAGATGACTCATGCACAACAAGCGTACCTATGCCATGCTGGCCTGCGCGGTCATGACGTGGCTTGCCATGCCGGTATTGGCGGCAGATGCCGATACGACGATTACGACGAGAGATGTCAATGTCGAAGCCAATAGAGCCAAAGAAGAAGCAAAGTATGAAAGCCAAAGCACGACGATTATTACGAAAGAAGACATCGAAAAGAAACAAGCCAAGTCCTTGGAAGATGTTATCTTTAGTGAAACAGGCGTCACGAGAACTGTCGATGCCATGGGGCGCGTTGGCGTGGCTATCCGCGGTGCAGACCCGCGCCATACGCTGATGCTTATTGATGGCCAGCCGGTCATGGGCAGTGAATCGAAATATATGGGCGGCAGTGATGAAGCCATGCGAATCGGCGCGGAAAATATCGAACGCATCGAAATCATCCGTGGCGCGGCAACAGCCAAATATGGCCCTGATGCCATCGGCGGCGTTATCAACATTATTACCAAGGCTCCGTCCGACCACCCAACGTTCCAGTTCAACGCCGAAGCCCGCTATCACAACCACGAAGGC
The DNA here is from genome assembly GCA_002431345.1 of Megasphaera sp. UBA5897. Classification (GTDB taxonomy): domain Bacteria; phylum Bacillota; class Negativicutes; order Veillonellales; family Megasphaeraceae; genus Megasphaera. Next base: position 1,021 of record DJEN01000020.1, read on the forward strand.
ACGGACGAAAACAAAAACACGTGGCCGACGAACTTCTACATGCGTGCCGACACAGGCAAAGTAGGCAACGCCAAATTCAGTATCTTTGGCAGTAAACGGGAAATCATGCCGGTATATTCGAGTGAACGAGCGTATAGTAAAAGTTCAAATGCATTTTTTGATAATTTCAAACCGTCCTTGCGTTACTATGGTGATTTAAAAACGATTGGAGCGACAGGTGAAGTCGAATTTAATAAAAACAACAAAATGACATTCCGCGTTATGAATGAAAAAGAAGATTTACAGCGCCGTAATAAATCAGCATACGGCAACTTCTTTGATGAATCATTTGAACCGATGCAGATTTTTAATCGTACCATGAATCGGGATACGTATGCCTTGTCGTATACAGGAAAAAATGACAAGCATGATTGGAAAATTGATGTCAACTACGGCAAAATGAAAGAAAATGATGTCACGTTAACGACGTACTACGCTGCCGGGTTTGACGGCTATTCCGGCAGAAACAATTTGGCAGCTGTCGATTGGCTGGAACATAAACAGTTGGATGTCAATGCAACCATGAATACGCAGGTTAATGACAAACATCTCTTGACCTACGGCATTGGCTATACAGATGAACGAGCTGATGGCACGAGACTGAAAAATGCCCCGAAACAATGGATCAAGAGTATCGATCCATGGGCTTATAATAAAAACTTGTATGTAGAAAACGGTACGACAGGCGAACCGAGTTCGGATGTACATAATTGGCTGTTTACACATACTGCGGATGGATATAACTGGGATCGCACCAAAGAATATTATGGTGGACATTCCATGACCTTTGATGTAGGAAATGGCAGGACTCATACTTTGACGGATGAAGAAATACGTTCTGTGTATTATGATGTCTCCAAGAATTCAGTAGATAAATCAACAGATCAGTACAAAGCATATCATGCGTTGGGAGAACAGCTGTTAGCTCAAAATGCATGGTATGGCGGTTCGGCGGATTCCATTGTAGGGCTGTATCATAAAGATCTGAATACAAGTTATAAAGATCCCAAATTAGCTTACTACTATAAAAATTTTAAATTGGATGGAAAATATTACGGACAGGAATATGAAGAACGACAAAATCAAGTAAGTGGTGGCGAAGCGCGGTTGCAAAAACGGCATGCTTTTATTCAGGATACGTGGCAGGTTAACGATAACACTATCATCACGCCGATTCTTCGCGTAGACCACAGTGATTTGTTTGGTACCCATGCGACGGCTAATTTGGGCATGACGCACAACCTCAACGGCAATGCCCACCGCCGCTTGAAAGTCAATGCCGGCACAGGCTATGCCGAACCGGGCATGGGAGAACTCTATTACAACTGGGAAATGTTCGGCAACTCCGGTGGCAGCCGTTATGGTTGGTACTGGATTGGCAACCCCAATTTGAAACCGGAAAAATCCGTTAATTTCGATATTTCTCTCGAAGGGGAAAGCAAGAAAACTTATGCCAAAGCCTCGGTCTTCCACAATGTTATCAATGATTATATGACCCAGTATTTTACAGGACAGCTCATTGACTTTAATTATGGGCACAGCAGTTCGGTCCTTGCTGGTGATAGAATCTACAGCTTCAAAAATATCGGCAAAGCAGAAATTACAGGCTTTGAAGCCGAAGTACAGCAGCGGTTTAATGATAAATGGTCGGCAAAACTGGGCTATGCTTGGCTCCACGCTATCAACAAGAGCGACCCGGATATGCCGCGGACATTGCTGGACCGGCCGCAGCATAAGATAGACATCAGCTTCAATTACGAAGATAAGAAACACGGCTGGAAAGGCGCATTGTGGGCAGATTACTACATTCATATGCTGGACAGCAATTCTATTTCCACCAATTATACTGTCAACGATAGAGATCCGGCTACGGGTAACTGGAAGAAGAAAACCGCGAACTATCAGAAAAAGACCTTTGGCATTTGGAATTTCATGCTGGAAAAACAGGTAAGCCCTGATGCAACGATTTATTTTGGCATTGACAACCTGTTGAATCATCGCGATGACGACAGAGCTTACGCCGACAGAACGTACCGCATCGGTGCCAACATCAAGTTTGGCTATGATGCCAAAGGGGCGGCAGAAAAAGCGGCGAAGAAGGCTGCAGCCAACGCACAGGGAACGGCAGAATCCGGCGCAGTCGATACGACAGCCGACAACGGCACGGTCATTATGAATCAGGGAGATTGGTTCCTGACCCGTCCATCTGATAAAGATGCAGCGCGCAAACAAGGCGATGTCAAGCTTATTGGCGATTACCGAGTTCGTTCTAACATGTATACAGGCAGTGAAGTAGGCGGCATGCGTGAAACACAGACTGGGACGGCTGATGCGGAAGCATCCAAGAATTTCCAAAATAAATCAGATCATGGCTTGGAACAACGGCTGCGCCTCGGTGTCGATGCCCAGCTTGGCGACAACACGAATTTGCTCGTCGAAGGCTCTTCGGGCAATACGGTGGACACGAAATATACGAAAGCCGATAAACGGGGCCTTCATGACACGCGGCTCGAACGGGCAGAACTCAACCAAAAAGCAAACAAATGGGACTTCACTATGGGCCGCCTGACTGAAAAGATGGGTGTGACAGGCTATTGGTTTGGCAAAGAATACGACGGCGTCCGTGCGACATGGACAGGAGACAAGACGCAGGTTCGCATCGGTTATGGCGATTTTAGCAAGAGTACGGGTATCACCGATTCTGCTTATACGCATGGTGAAACGGCGGCATATTATCGTGCTCCTTCGTATAATGAATTTCTTGCGCAATATGAAGAGGCATTCAATCATGCCGGACAAATTCAGAATGCAGATGGAACATGGAAAAATGATCCGTCTTTGACTGCAGAACAGATAGCCGATAAAAAATTGGCGGTTATGCAGCAAATGAGCAGTATTTTGGAAAATGCCGGAACAGAAGATAATGGCAATGGAACATATAATGATTCTACATTAAATAGCGTTTTAAAATACAGAAAAGAATACTACAATAATGTAGTTTTGAATAAGAATGATTTTTGGCACACATATATTATTTCTGATTTTAATTGTTCATATGCAGATCTAATGGGAGAAGAGCCTTATAAAGAAATTAGTAAAACTTCCTTTGGCTTAATTAAAGTAAACGGCAAAGATACAAATATTAGATTAAAAAGTTTCAAGACAGTTACTCCCTTAGATTGGGGACAGATTTTAAGTTCTGATGGTAAGACGAATATACAGAATACGTTGTCTGAACTTGTGAACGCAATAGAAAATAAATATGCCGGACAAACAGTTGAATTTTTAGATGTAAACGGCAACGTATCTGCAGATCCGATTGCTGCCTTATATTCAAGATTTGTAGGCACTACTTGGAGTTACGGTAAGAGTATTGTTTCTTGCTTTAATAACTTTTCTGGCGGATTGTCTGGCTATCTTATGGGAGATAATAAAGAAGATCTTATGAGCAATGTTCCTAAGACGGTTGTTATGGTAGGTAAGAAGATTACAAAAGATTATATTCCATCCATTGACAGAGCGGCCTTCATCCAGGTACGGCAAAAACTCAACGACAACTTGGGCTTGACGGCATGGTATCTCCGCTCGTCCGGTGATGCCTTCCACAAGACCGGTATGATAGAAACCAACGGCACATGGGATACGTATAGCCAGGATATGGACGTTGCCAACGTCTTTGGCTTGGGTGCGCAGTGGAAGCTGGGGGCATCCCGCCTGTCCTTTGATTGGGGCGTCAACCGTTCCGAAACAGGGCGTTACTTCAACGGCGGCAGAGATGCTTACGGCAGATACACCGGCGGCGGCTCGAACCCGACCTTCTGGGTACTCCGCGCCGATATCGGCCATGCCGATACGGACAAACCGGGCAGTTGGAATGCTTTTGCAGATTACAAATACTTCCAGCACGGCGCCTTCTTTGGCGGCAACGGCACAGAAGCCCTGCCGGACCGCTACCTCGATGGCATCCGCAGCTTTACCTTGGGTGCAGGCTACGTCCCGGCGAAAGACTTCCTCTTAGAAGCGTTCTACACTTTCGGCGCGAAATCCACAGGTCAGCGGGATACGCTCTACGGGCCGGAATCCTTTACGCTGGGCGATTACACGCGCGTACAGGTAAGCTATAAATTCTAACAATTGCATATAGTAGGTGTTACGCCAGCATCAGATATATCGTTACTCCCTTTCTGATGTATCTGTGTTGATATACAAACAGCCATACAGGCAGTGCAGTTCTTTCTCTCTATCGATGCACTGCCTGTATGGCTGTTCTTTTTATTTTTATTGCCGGATAATTGACAAGCCGGTGGATAGTTGGTACTATGGTGTCGATAGAACCTGACATATTTCTCTACGGTGAGAGGGATGCGTCGGGTCTTTTGATTTTTTGTTGCTAATAGGAGATATAGGTATGGCTGAAAAACATATGGCGACGGTGTATTTGCTAGGCAGGCAGTGCATCGTGCCGGACGATTTGACGATTATGCGGGCAATGGAATATGCAGGCTTTCGCTTGGTGCGCGGCTGCGGCTGCCGCAGCGGTTTTTGCGGGGCATGTGCTGTCGTGTACCGGCTGCAGGGGCAGACAGAGCTCAAGTCGGCACTGGCTTGCCAGACAAAAGTAGAAGACGGCATGTGTGTCGGGCGGCTGGAATCGTTCCCCATCCACAAAATGCAGTACGATTTGGACAATCTGCCTGTCGCCGGGAATGTCGTAGGGCAGCTGTACCCGGAAATTTACAACTGTATCCACTGCAATGCTTGTTCCAAGAGCTGTCCCCAAGGGCTGAATGTCATGAAATATATCGCCTTAGCGCAGCGCGGCGACTATGCCGGCTGTGCCAAAGAATCGTTCCGCTGCGTCAGCTGTGATATTTGTGCGTCCCGCTGTCCCGTCAAAATCAGCCATAGTGCCGTAGGGCTGCTGGCACGGCGGCTGATGGGAAAATTTATTGCCAAGAAAAGCGTCCCCCTTGCCAAGCGAGTAGAAGAAATCAAGGCAGGAGCTTATGTGGATGAGATAGAAGCGTTGTCCCATATGTCGAGTGATGCACTGCGTCGGTTGTATGAACAGCGGGATATTGAAAAATAGGAGGCTCGTATGAAATATACAGAAGAAATGCTGGCGTCACAAGCCCGCGTCGAAGCGACACGGAATCTGCGGCTTCATGAAGAGCTGCGGCGGTATACGACAGAAGAAAAGCAGGAATTGCTGCTCCATTATCATCCGGATTACAGACGGGAAAACTTTGCCGTGCTGCAGGTAGGCCCCAACAAAGGCGACAAAGTCCCAAAGGAACTGGCGGCTGTCTTGGAAGGGAAAAGCCGTCTGGAAGGTGTTTCGATAGATCTGACGCATGCCGTGTATGACACGGATGTCCTGATTATTGGCGGCGGCGGCGCCGGCGCGGCAGCAGCCATAGAAGCCCGCAAGCACGGCGCATCGGTCTTGATGGCGACGAAGCTGCGCTTGGGTGATGCCAATACGGGCATGGCTGAAGGCGGCATTCAGGCAGCGGACAGAGAAGAAGATTCGCCGGCGATTCATTATTTGGATGCCATTGGCGGCGGCCATTACAAAAACATTCCGGAACTGCTGGAACGGCTTGTCATGCACGGCCCGGCGGCGATTCAGTGGCTCGGCGAGCTGGGCGTTATGTTTGACAAACAGGCTGACGGCTCCATGGTGACGACCCATGGCGGCGGTACGTCGCGCAAGCGGATGCATGCCTGCGGTGACTATACGGGCGCGGAAATCATGCGGGTCCTGCGCGATGAAGTGCGGAACAGTGGCGTGCAGGTCGTCGAATATTCGCCGGCTGTCGAGCTGGTTTTGGATGAAGAAGGCAAAGCGGCAGGGGCTGTGCTCTATGATTTTGATACGCGGGAATATCAGGTCGTGCGTGCCAAAAGCGTCATTTTGGCGACAGGCGGTGCCGGCAGGCTTCATTACCAAGGATTTCCGACATCCAATCATTACGGCTCTACGGCAGACGGCTTGGTATTGGCTTACCGGGCAGGCGTCCCTTTGATATATGCTGACGCGATTCAGTATCATCCGACGGGAGCTGCTTATCCGCCGCAGATTTACGGAGCCTTGGTAACGGAAAAAGTACGGTCTCTCGGAGCCATGCTGGTCAATACAGACGGCGATGCCTTTCTCCATCCGCTGGAAACGCGTGATGTCGTGGCGGCGGCGATTATCCGTGAATGTACAGCCCGGCACAAAGGCGTCCATGCCCTGCATGGACCGGCTCTCTGGCTGGATACGCCTATGGTCGATATGCTTCATGGCGAAGGCACGATGGCGCAGCGGCTGCCGGCGATGATTCACATGTACGAAAAGTTTGGCATTGACATTCGCAGACAGCCTATTTTGGTATATCCGACACTGCATTACCAAAACGGCGGCATTTGCATTGACAAACACAGCGCGACGAAGATTCCGGGCTTGTATGCTGCCGGTGAAGATGTCGGCGGCATCCACGGCACAAACCGTCTCATGGGCAACAGCCTGCTGGATATTATTGTTTTTGGCCGCATTGCCGGCACCGAAGCGGCGCAATACAGCCGGCATGCAGAAATCGGTGCGCTGTCGCTGCAGCATGTCCGGCAGTTTGCCAAGGAAAAGCAAGCTGCCCGTTTCCAAGACGATGTGCCGTCACCCAAACTGCTGCCGGATTATACGCATAATAAAGGCACGCGCGGCTAAGGGCACTGCTTTATTCTGCAGGGCAGATATGATACAATTACAGACACGACAGATAACGAGATTGTTGCCGGTGAAGGGAGCGTGCGTATGAGCTGGCAGATTGAAAAGAAATTGACAGAGCGGCTGCAGGAAGAATCGGGATATTACAAGTATCCTTTTGGGACACGGCATGCCATGGCTATTTGTTACCCCAATACGTATGAAGTGGCGATGAGCAATTTGGGCATGCAGATTATTTACAAAATGGTAAATGAACGGCCGGACTGGCTGTGTGAGCGGGCTTTTCTGCCGGATAAGGAGCTGGGCAGGCTCTATGCCAAAGAAAAAACGCCCTTGCTTACGATGGAAAATCAGCGGCCCCTTTGTGATTTTGAAATAATCGGGCTGTCCGTCAGCTTTGAAATGGATTATTTTCATATACCGGAAATCCTGGAGCAGGGCAGGGTTCCGGTACTGGCAGCTGCACGCCGCGATGACGACCCGCTGGTCGTGATGGGCGGGCCGGTCGCCTTTTTTAATCCTGAACCGTTATCGCCTTTTGTTGATGTATGTTTGATTGGTGAAGGAGAAGGCCTGATGCATCCGTTTTTGGATGCCTATATGGAAGGACGGGAAGAAGGGCTGTCCCGGCATGATTTGCTGATGAAGCTGGCTCAACTGCCGGGTATCTATGTCCCGTCCCTCTATGTACATGAATATGATGAAGACGGGGAACTGGTGCGTATTACGCCGGAAGCGGGCGCGCCGCGGCATGTCAAACGGCAGTGGCAGGAGCTGACCGAGCCGGGAGAAACGGTAGTCGCGACGCCGCATACGGAATTTGGCGCCATGTACTTGATTGAAATTGCCCGGGGATGCGGCAGGCACTGCCGTTTTTGCATGGCAGGCTATTGTTACCGCCGTCCGCGCGTGCGGCCGCTGGATTATGTCAAGCAAGCCGTACTGCGGGGCAAAGCTCTCGGCAAGAAAATCGGCCTGATGGGCGCGGCGATTTCTGATTATCCCTATATTGACGAATTAGTCACTTTTATCCGCAGTCAGGGACTGGCGTTTTCCTGCGCGTCCCTGCGGGCTGATTCGATTACGCCGACGATTGTCAAGGGTCTGGCAGAAAGCGGCCAAAAGACGATTACGCTGGCGCCGGAAGCGGGCAGCGTGCATATGCGGGATATTATCAACAAGGGAATTACGGAAGACCATTTGCTCCATTCCATTGATTTGGCGACGGCTGCGGGTATTCGCCATGTACGCATGTATATCATGATTGGCCTGCCGATGGAAACAGATGAAGATATTCAGGGCATCGTAGATATGACGCGGCGTGTGCAGCAGCATATGGCGGCGATTGGCAATCTGAGCAAGATTACGCTGAGTATCAATCCGTTTATTCCCAAGCCCTGTACGCCTTTTCAATGGATGGCGATGACTGATAAGAAAACCGTTGAAAAACGGCTGGCATATATCAAAAAGTCGCTGGATAAAGATAAACAGATTGAGATTTTGGCAGAACCGCTGCGGCAGTGTTATATTCAAGGGGTATTGTCCCGCGGGGACCGCCGCGTCGGCGAGCTGCTGGTCAAGGCGCACGAGTACGGCGGCGTCAAAGGCTGGAAGCGGGCAGTGAAAGAGCTGCGGTTTGATGTCAAACGCTTTTTGTACAGCGAACGGGACGTACAGGCTTTGCTGCCGTGGAGCGTGCTGGACATGGGGCTGGCTCCGTCGTATTTGGTGCATGAGTTGGAACAAGCCCGCAAGGGAGCTTTTACGATTCCCTGTTTTGACGGCTGTCATCGTTGTCATGTGTGTGGAGGTGCCGATGGGAACGCAGTGGATTGAGCATGCGAACGGTATTGCCTGGGAAGAAAGCCGTCTGCTGCGTCATGCCGGTTTGTGCCATGGCGTGACGGGCCGCGGCGGCGGTGTCAGCAAAGGCTGTTGGCAGTCCCTGAATCTGTCCTTGACGGTCGGTGACGATATGCATGATGTCTTGGAAAACCGTCGCCGTCTGTGTGAGGCATTGGGCATTTCTGTCTGTCAGATAACGGCGGTACAGCAGGGACAGGGCAATCATATTGTCGTCGTCGGCAAGGAAGAATGCGGCAGCGGCGCTGGTTCTGCCTGCGATGCACTGCCTCATGCGGACGCGCTGATGACAGATATACCAGGAGCTTTGCTGTTGGTGCAGGTGGCAGATGCCGTGCCGGTGATTCTTTTTGATGCAAAGCAAAAGGCTTGTGCCGTGATTCACGCCGGACTGTATAACACGGCGGCGCATATTACGACTAAGACCGTATGGGCGATGGAGTTTGTCTACGGCTCACAGCCGCAGGAACTGACGGCGTATATCGGGCCGTCTGTATGCCCGGTGCATTTGACTATCAGCAAAGAGCTGGCAGACAGGCTGGCAATGGCAGCTGCCGCGCAGGGATTGGTACGGGAAGAAAAGGGCGTATATACTGCCGATGTGAAGGCGCTGCAGTATCAGATGCTGTGCCGGGCAGGACTGGAGCCTGACCATATTGACGTCAGCTGCCAATGCGTATATGAAACACCGCAGCGGTTCTTTTCCTACCGCCGGGACGGCAGCCGCACGGGCCGTATGGCTGCGTTTGCCATGCTGCGGTAATTTCGGGTGGTCAGACGGACTTTTTTTGTAAAAATACTAGCATTTATAACTGCAAATATATATAATAGAAATAGTGTAATGTTTTATAAAGTACGTCGTATGTGCGACTGAATTATATACACTGCGGAGGGATTACGTTTTGATAAAAGAGAATATTGCAGCAGTACAAAAAAGAATTGCTGATGCAGCTGCCCGTGCTGGCAGAACCGATGCGATTACGCTCGTAGCGGTTACTAAAAATCATCCAGTTGAATACATGAAGGAAGCAGCCGCAAATGGTATTACCGATGTAGGGGAAAATCGCGTGCAGGAAGCACTGCAGAAATTGGAAGCATTTCCGGAAAATCATTTGAAATGGCATTTGATCGGTCATTTGCAGACGAATAAAGCCAAACATGCTGTGGAACATTTTGACCTTATTCATTCGGTTGATTCGGAACATTTGCTGAAGGCCGTGAACAAAGAAGCGGCAAAATTGGGGAAAGTGCAGGATATTTTGCTGCAGGTCAATGTCGCCCGCGAAGAAAGCAAATTCGGCATGGAAGTAGAAGAATTTCCGGCTATGTGCGAATTAGCCGGTACGCTGGCAAACGTCCGCGTGCAGGGGCTTATGTGCATTGCACCTAATTTTGAACATGTAGAAGATGTGCGGCCCATATTCCGTATTGCCCACGCTCTTTATGAAGATATGAAGTCCAAGTTTCCAGATGGACAGATACAGTATTTATCTATGGGCATGACCCATGATTTTGAAATAGCAATCGAAGAAGGCGCCAACGTAGTTCGCGTAGGAACGGCGATTTTTGGTGCTCGTAATTACTAAGGAGGATACAAACCATGGGAGTAAAAAAATATTGGGATAAACTTGTCAACACGGTCAGCGGCGTGAATGATGACGATGATTTTGAAACAGATGAATTTGAAGATGAAGAACCAATGGAAGAAGAACAGCCACAGCGCCGTGCGCCGGTAACGGCTGCGCGCCGTCCGTCTTTGGGATATGCCCAGACCGAACGTCCGCTGAAAATGATGATTGTAGAACCGGAAACGTTTGATGATTCGCAGAGTATTGCCGATTATTTGCGGGACCGCAAACCGGTCATTATCAACTTTGAATCGACATCGCCGGATGTATCCAAACGAGTTGTTGATTTTATCAGCGGCGCAACGTATGCATTGGACGGCAACATTCAAAAAGTCGGCAAAGACATTTTCCTCTGCGTGCCGAGCAGCGTTACCGTAGACAGAGGCAAGCGGGATTATAATGATTTCAATACGACACAGCTGGCTTGGGGCAATAAAGCACCGGAAGGCGGCAGCACGCCTCAGCAGTAAGCATAAGTGAGGAAAACTTGTGAAAAACAGAGATAGAATTATTCGATATTATAAAGGAACTGATAATGGCGAACTGGCTGCCAGACTGATTGATTTGGCAGACAGTACAGCCAAGGGCCGCCCCTATGCAGTGAGTGAATTTGTGTCGCCGGGAGCTGTACAGATTGGCGAAACGATTCAGGCTCACGTGCCGTCGCTGTTGCTGCGTACGTTTGGCGGCTATGAAGGCGCAGAACGGGTCAAACTGGCTTTTGTCAGCAGCGATTATGAAGGACCCGTCGATTTTGGCATGACAGCCTGCCGTGTTTCGTGGGACGCACGGTACCGTCTGCTGAGTCACCGCGATGTATTGGGTTCACTGATGGGGCTGGGAATTAGCCGTGAACGCTTTGGCGATATTATCATGCAGGACGACGGTGCCGTGATTTTGGCAGATACGCCGCTGCTGCAGTATTTGAAACAAAATTTCACCAAAATTGCCATGGTGGCAGTTTCTGTAGAAGAAATGCCTCTTAGCGATATTGCACCGCGCCAGGAAAAAGTTAAAGAAATCAAGACGACTGTCGCATCGCTGCGGCTGGATGCGATTGCTTCTTCCGGGTTTGGCATTTCCCGCACGAAAGCAGCCGAAGCCATCAAGGGCGAACGCGTACAGGTCAACTGGCAGCCTGCTAAGGGACCGTCGCAGGATGTGCAGGAAGGCGATGTCATTTCACTGCGCGGCAAGGGCCGCATGGAATTGACGCAGATTACGGGTACATCCCGCAAGGGCCGTATTGGCGTACTGCTGAAACGTTACATGTAATCACTGAATCAGGGACATGCAGGATAGGATTCAAGGAGGAATTTTACCATGTTAACACCAATGGATATTCATAATAAAGAGTTTAAACGAGGGTTTCGCGGCTATAGTGAAGAAGACGTCGATGCATTTATGGATGATATTGCCGGTGACTATGAAAAAGTATACCGGGAATATTGTGAACTGAAAGAACGCTGCGACAAGCTGCAGGATAAATTGACGCAGTATGAAAAAATGGAATCGACCATGAACAGCACATTGATGCTGGCACAGCAGACGGCAGAAAACGTCAAAGTGTCTGCCCGCAAGGAAGCCGATTTGATTTTGCAGGAAGCGTCCAATAAGAAAAAACAAATGATGGACGAAACGATGCTGAGTTTGCAGGCTTCCCAGCAGGAACTGGACAAAATCAAGTCGCAGACCCGTTCTTTCCGTGCCAAATGCCGTGCTATTTTGACAAGCCAGCTCCGGTTGCTGGATGATATGGTTATTGACGGCGAAGATGCAGACGCTGAACAGGAAACGGCTGATGCAGCTGCTGCAGAAACAGCTCCGCAGACAGAAGAAGACGTAAAAACTGAAGAATAAAAATCATGAGTATGCTCTCTTTCAGGTATGACGATGCAGTTAGGCCCGGCAGGGAGTATATTTATATTATGGAGGAATAGAAATGAAACGTATATGCATGATTATAATGGCTTTTGTCATCATGACCATTGGCAGTGCCGCAGCGTACAACCCTTATGCGCCCAATCCGTTTGACACGATGGAACGAACTTCGTGGGAATATACATCGTTATGCACGTTGAGCAAAGAAGGACTGACAGGTGCTGATATGTCCAAATTTTCTCCGACGTATTCGCTGACACGCTATGAAATGGCTCAAATGGTAGAAACTGCTGTACAAAACCGCGCACGGGCAACAGAAGCGCAGAAAGAAACGATTGATAAACTGGCAGAAGTATTTGCCAATGATTTAAAGTATACGAGCACGAGTACGGCAGACGCTTCGACAGAAGAAGGCGTACCGTTTGACTGGCAGAAAGGCGGTACAAAATGAAAATGAATCCGCCCATTCGCTTGGTTGCACTGGATTTAGATGGCACATTGCTGCGCAGTGATAAAACGATTTCCGAACGGACATTACAAACAATTCAAACCGCACGAGATCAAGGTGTTGTCGTAGCGATTGCCACAGGACGTATGTATAGCACTGCCCGTGCATATGGAAGAATTTTGGGACTAGGTGATATGCCGATGGTCCTTTATGCAGGGGGATTGATTCAGACCGTAGAATCAGGAAAAAAATTATATGAAAAAGCGATATCCGTCGAAGATGCCAAAGATGTACTGGCTATTGCCAAAGAAAAAGGCTGGCAGATGCAGACGTATATTGATGACGTATTGCGTGTAGCTGTGTCTGATCATTGGGTTCAGGAATATGAAAAAAAGACTGGAGCGAATGCCGTTATTTGTGGTGATGATGTATATCAACCACAAGGACCTTGCAATAAAATTCTCAGCCGCGGTACGCATGAAGAACTACTACAGCGCAAAGCCTATATAGATCGACAATTACCAGGTAAGCTGCAGGTTCTATTTTCGGAAGATACTTTTTTGGAAATTATGCCGATAGGTGTAAATAAAGGAACTGGATTGCAGCGGCTGGCTGATTTGTTTGGTGTATCCATAGAAGAAACAATGGCCGTAGGTGATTCACAAAACGATATTGATATGTTAAAGGCGGCAGGTCTTTCTGTTACGATGGAAAATGCTCATGATGAAATCAAAAAGATTGCCGGCTATGTTACGGCATCGAATGATGAGGACGGCGTTGCCCAAGCGATTGAAAAATTTGTATTGTAAATAAGGAGGCCCCCTATGGATCAGTTTCATTTGATTATTGTGACAGGCATGTCCGGTGCGGGCAAGAGTCATGCTGTGCAGGTATTAGAAGATATTGGCTATTTTTGTATTGACAATATTCCGCCGGTACTTATCCCCAAATTTGCTGAATTGTGCATCAAAGGGGGCGAACGGGTCCGGCATGTCGCTCTGATTGCCGATATTCGCGGCGGACAGTTTTTTGACGCAATGAGCCAATCTTTAAAAGAGCTGCAGGAACAGGGCGTAGACTATGAAATTGTCTTTATTGAAGCGTCTGACCAGGCGTTAATCCGCCGCTATAAAGAAACGCGCCGCGTACATCCTTTGGCACCGCACAGCCGCATCAGCCAGGGCATTGCCGAAGAACGGCGCCGCTTGGCGACGCTGCGCAAACAGGCTGATTTTATTATTGACACGAGCAATTTGAAGCCCAAAGAATTAAAAGAAATCTTAGTCAAGAAATATGCCATTAATGACGGCAAAAAAAATATGAATGTAACGGTCGTCTCCTTTGGCTTTAAGCATGGCATGCCTATTGATGCCGACATTGTCGATGATGTGCGCTTTTTGCCCAATCCCTATTACATTGAAGAATACCGCCATAAATCGGGACGTGTGTCGGCTGTACGGGACTATGTCGAAAGCTTTCCGATTACCGCGGCGTTTAAGGAAAAATGGTTTGATATGATTGATTTCCTTCTACCCAATTACGAACGGGAAGGAAAAAGCCAGCTCGTCATTGCTGTCGGCTGTACCGGCGGCATGCATCGCAGCGTTTGTATGGCAGAAGCGATGTACAAGCATCTGAAAGAAACGGGTGTTGATGTTACCATTGAACATCGAGATCTTTATAAAAATGAAGTAGAAGAAGATGCACCGGGGTACGAAGGAGAATAATGGAGGTGTCAGCACATGCGTTTTTTTAAATGGCTGCATCCGGGACTGCATATCAAACGCTGGCTTTTTATTTTTGGCCTGGGTATGATGGCTACCAGCTTTGGACTCGTCCTGACCTTTAATTACCAATGGCTTGGCCAGATTGAAGAATGGATGTTCCGCATGCTGTACGAAATTACGGGACATTACAACTATACCGTGTTGGCGACATTGGGCATTGTTGTTCTTTGCGTCGGTGTTGTGATTATGGGCTGGTCTACGAAGCGGCTGATACGGACGATGCTCGGCGTCGTTATGCCCAATGAATCGGGAAATATCAGCGATTTGATATTGTCCAACATCCAGCTTTCCAAAGGACCGAAGGTAGTCGTTATCGGCGGCGGTACGGGACTGTCTGTCATGCTGCGGGGATTGAAGACCAAAACCTATAATTTGACGGCAGTCGTCACAGTGGCTGATGACGGCGGCTCGACAGGTCGTATTCGCCAGGATTTGGATATTATCGCTCCCGGTGATTTGCGCAACTGTTTGGTTGCCTTGGCAGATAAAGAAGGATTGATGGAAAAACTGTTTGCCCATCGCTTTGGCGGTTCCGGCAATTTGACAGGCCATAGTTTTGGCAACTTGTTTATCGCTGCGCTGATCGAAGTCCTGGGGGATGTAGAAGAAGCGATGGATGCGACGAGCAAAGTTTTGAAAGTGCGCGGGAAAGTCATTCCGTCATCGGCAGAAAAAATTTCTTTAAATGCCGAACTGACAGATGGACGGATTATTCGCGGTGAATCACAAATACCGCATGCGCACGGCAAAATCAAACGCGTATTTACGACGCCGGAACAGCCTAAGGCCGTACAGTCTGCCGTAGATGCGATTCGCAGTGCTGATGCGATTGTGCTGGGGCCGGGCAGTTTATATACCAGTATTATGCCTAATTTGTGCGTGCCGGAAATAGCAGAAGCAGTCTGCAGCAGCGCGGCCAAGAAGATTTATATTTGCAATGTCATGACACAGCCCGGTGAAACAGATGATTATTCCGTAGCCGATCATGTCAAGGCAATACATCGGCAGCTGGGAAGACAAGTGATTGATTTTGTCATTGCCAACAACGGCAATATTGATACGGCGATTCTGCAGCGGTATGCTGCGGCCGGTTCCCATCCGGTCATCATTGACAAAAAAGAAGTCAGTCAGTCTGGGGCAACGCTCATTCTGTCTGATTTGGTCAATAAAGAAACGGGAGCTACCCATGACACGAAAAAATTAGCCAATGTGTTGTTTGATTTGATTAATGCACTGCGGACGGATTTGTCGCCGGAATTGCTGCATTATTATTTGAAACGATATAATTTTAAACACCAATAGGAGGTGGGCGTTGTGTCGTTTGCCGAAGAGGTAAAAAATGAAATTGCCCACTATCAACCGGAAAATGCCGCCTGCCGCTATGCTGAACTGGCGGCGTTGTTGTGCATGGGCGGTTCGCTGATATTGGGCTCGCGGGGCTGCATAGGCATTGAATTCAGTACATCGAACAATGCCGTAGCCCGCAAAGCGTTAAAAATGTGGCGCCAGTCCTTTCCTATCCGTCCGGAAGTACGGGTACGGCAGGGCTTGCGGCTGCGCAAAAAAAATTACTATATTTTGCGTGTGCCGCCGACGGAGACCAGTACGCATGTCTTAAAGACCCTGTCGTTGTTTCCGGGAGCGGAAGAATTTGCGGCGATTGATTTAAAAAATGCCAACTGCCAGCGTGCTTTTTTGCGTGGTGCTTTTATGGGCGGCGGCTCGGTCAATCAGCCCAAGGGAGATTATCATTTGGAACTGCTGACAGGCAACGAGCTGTTTGCTCAAAAATTGTTGAAAATTATGCGGCGGTTTCATGTCCCTGCGAAAATGACGGACCGCAAAGGAGATTATCTCGTCTATGTCAAAGAAGGCAATGGCGTATCCGCTTTTTTGCAGTATGTCGGAGCGACGCAGGCCTATTTGGATTTTGAAAGTGTACGTGTCGTCAAAGATATGCGGAATAATGTCAATCGTGTGGTAAATTGTGAAACAGCTAATCTGCAGAAAACCGTAGACGCAGCTATTCGGCAGCGGCGCGATATTGAAAAAATACAGGCTTCCGGCAAGTACAGCCAAATGACAGCTAAACTGCAGGAAGCGGCGGAACTGCGGCTTAGTCATCCGGAAGCGCCGATGAGTGAGTTAGCTGCTTTATCGGGATTAACGAAATCAGGATTATCCCATCGATTCAAAAAAATCGCTGCGATAGCTATGCAGTTAGAAGGAAAAGAGAAAGATGAAACGAATGAAGTTTTTTAAATATATAATGAGTGTATTTGCGTTGATGACGGTATGTACGTGTGCCGTGGCTAGTCCCAATCCCAGTGATGTCGATACGATGAATCATCTTGTACATGCACATAAAAATGTGATTGGCATGACTAAGCCAATCAATAAGGGAACTTTGCTGTTTTCGGACAGTCCGGAATATCCGGAAGAAAACGGTATTTTATATGGTGATAAAGTCAACGGCGAATGCCGCATGTATTTTTATCATGTGAATCAGAGTAATATTCCGCGTAAAATTGTTGTCATTGCCTATAATCCGGAAAATACAGATGAAACGGTGATATTGAAAAAATGCCAATATGCACGGCCCAGTACAGAATACTATGAAGTTGGTAAGGAATTATCGCGGCTATATTACGAAAGCAGTAATACATTCAACAAGGTCGTGGTACCGGCACATGGATATGCCCTGATAGGGAGTCGGCTGGATAAAGTAAAAGTTTTGCCGGATCAGTTGTTTTCCGGTATTGTAGATATGGAACTGCCGGCAGCTATGTATGTTTCTTCCATGATTTTACCGTTTAATGAAGATCCGCTGGAATTTGTGCATAAGCAATTGTATTTGCCAAGTGATTCCGTAAAGCTTCGCGGTACGTTTTGGGGAATGAACCGGTATATAAGCACGCTCATACCCTACGCATCACAGGATGGGATTGGATACATCCGTATTGCAGGAGATGTGATGGACTATTTTTTGGTAGGACGTGACGTAATGGATGACCGTGTGTCCAAAAATGTTGGTAATTACGGCGTAGATTATACGATACGGCTGCGGACTAAAGGGGAAGGCAATTTCCATTTGTATTTTAACCCCATGGGGGGCGAATACGCCGGAGTTATCGAATTGACCTATATGGATGCGGAACAAAAGGAAGTCAATAAAATTGTTGAATTACCGTCAGATCGTCTGAGTATGGGCAAAGATGATCCGTATCAAATGCAGTATTTGGATACGGTACCTGC
>DJEN01000020.1:18742-21547 GCA_002431345.1 Megasphaera sp. UBA5897
CCGGATAAAGACCTGCAAAAAGCTGCCGATGATGCTGCTGCGCAGCGGGCACTGCAGGAAAAAATACGCCGGGAAGCAGAGTTAGCCGCCAAAGCGCAGGCAGCACAAAAAGAAAATGTTTCTTCTGATACGAAAGAAGCGGTTCAGGAACAAAAAAGCACTGTATCTTCAAAAGACAGCAAAGAAAGCAAGAAAGAAAAACACAAGCAAAAGACGAAGAAAAAGAGCGAAAGACGGGTATATGCGCCGACAATATATGGGAATTAAATTTGCATACACAAAAAGCACTTGCCAGCTGGCAGGTGCTTTTTGTGTAGAAATAAACAACATATATTAGTCTAAGTTTTTCGGTTCTACGCCAAACCATTTCTTATACAGCTTGGCATACGTACCGTCTGCTTTTAATTCTTTTAAGGCGTTGTTGACTTTGTCGCGCAGTTCCGGTTTGTCCTTGCTGATAGCCATGGCTACACCGCGGGATGTAATCGGTTCGCCGACCAGTTTTAATTTGGCGTCGCCGCCTTGTTTTAAATAGTACATTGCTACGGCACTATCAATGGATACGGCATCACACGTACCGGCTTCCAATTCCAGCCAGCCCTGACTGTTCGTGTCAAATTCTTTGACATTTGCGCCGTGTTCACGAGCGAAATCGGCAGCTTTGGAACCAACCTGAGCACCGACGGTCTTGCCTGTAATCCCATCGTATCCGGAAATATCCGTGTTATCTTTCTTGACGACAATCGTATAGCCGCCTTTAAAGTAGACATCTGTGAAATCGACCTGTTTTTGCCGTTCCGGCGTACTGTCCATGCCGGCGGCAATTATGTCAATCTGGCCGCTTTTCAATGCAGGAATCAATGCGTCAAAGCCTAGGTTTTTGACTTCCATTTTATAGCCGAGTTTGTCGCAGACAGCTTGTGTCAGGTCGATATCGAAGCCGACGTCTTTGTCATTTTCTGTAAATTCAAATGGCGGGAACGTTGGTTCCGTCCCGACGACTAATGTTTTTTGTTCTTTTTCGGCCGTGTCTTTGGTAGTCGTTGAATTGCCGCAGCCTGCGAGAAGCGTCAGTGCAGCCATGGAAGCCGCGATGATGGAAACATATTTCTTGTTCATAACAAATCCCTCTTTCATACATACTTTATAACAGCTCGTTCAAATCGTGCATGATTTGAACGAGCGGCCAAACGGTAAAATCAGCAGCAGATGTAGTGCCTGTAGTCACAGCGGCAAAATCTACATGGGCGTTAGCGGCAGTCTGCGCGTCAATCAGGCTGTCCCCGATGTACAATATTTCCCCCAAAGGAAGGTGAAAGCGTGACTGAATCGTTTGGATTCCTTGGGGAGACGGCTTGGCGTCGCGGACATCTTCTATGCCAATGACGCAATCAATATAAGAATTTAAGTGTTCTTTGTCAATTGTCTGCTGAATACGGGAACGGGTCTTGGTAGATACAATACAAATCCGGGCTCCCTTTTCTTTGAGACGAGTCAGCATGGGCCGTGTCTGCGGATACAAGTGGGTATTGGCTACCATATATTTATCAGAATACCGAACCTTGTACAAATGAATCAGCTCGTTGATGCGATGCGGATTGGTTTCTCCTGTCAGTTGTGCCATTGCATCATACATGGTCATGCCGATCGTTTGGCAAATCGTTTGGCGGGGAAACGGGCCGTATCCTTCGTCGGCAAAGAGCATTTCAAAACACATGACGATACCCTGTTCAGAGTTGGCCAGGGTATAATCAAAGTCAAAAATATACGTGGAATACATTAGTTATCTGCAGGGGGTTCTACGCCAAACCATTTTTGATACAATTTAGCATAGGTGCCGTCTTCTTTCAATTCTTTGATAGCCTTGTTTACTTTTTCCAAACGTTCCGGTTTATCTTTGCTGATAGCCATAGCCAAACCGTCAGGTGCCAGCTGCGAGTCGCCGGCTAATTTTAAGTCTTTGTCGCCGCCTTCTTTCAAGTAATACAGCGCAACGGACGTGTTGATGACTACAGCGTCACAAGTACCGCTGTTCAGTTCCATCCAGCCTTGGCTGTTGGCATCATATTGTTTGACCGTAGCACCGGCATTTTGTGCCAATTCGACTCCTTTGGTACCAACTTGCGAACCGACTACGCAGTTTTTCAAATCGTTGAAGCCGTGAATAGCCGTATTGTCTTTACGGACAACGACCGAATAGCCATCATGGAAATAAGGTGTCGTAAACGCTACTTGTTTAGCCCGTTCTGGTGTAGCATCCATGCCGGAAGCAATCATATCAATCTGCCCGCTCTTTAAAGCTGGAATTAATGCATCAAAGCCCATGCTTTTGACTTCCATTTTCACGCCCATTTTATCGCAGACAGCTTGTGCAAAGTCAATGTCGAAACCAACATACTTGTCTTCTTCTGTAAATTCAAACGGAGGGAATGTAGGCTCCATCCCTACGGTGAATGTTGAACCAGCTGCATCAGCTCCTTTTTTATCTCCCGATGAGCCGCAGCCTGCCAGCAGTGTGGCAGCAGCAATGGCAGTAGTTGCCAGGACTACTAGTTTTTTGTTCATGATAACAACTCCTTTACAGCGGATAATTAAAACTAATATTACTATGATAAATTATACTATATATACATATAATGGGGAATAGATTGAGGATGGAATTTCAGCGAAAAGAACGGCTGTGTAAAAAATGTAAAAAAGTAGTTGACAGAGTGGCTTAATTGCGATATACTAATCAAGCCGTCGGGAACGGGGCATTGCAAAAGGCCCTGGCAAAGACGGAATATGTCTTTTGATGAGGATGTG
>DJEN01000025.1 GCA_002431345.1 Megasphaera sp. UBA5897
CCAATCTCTGTTAGTAATTGTAGTATCAGGATGTTCCAATGAACAGTTTATTTATACGCTGTAAGCGAGGCGGAAATCTTGCTTACAAATATAGTATACGAGGAGAGAAAATATAGTGATAAAAATACTTTTCATCTGCCACGGCAATATTTGCCGTTCTACGATGGCGGAGTTTGTGATGAAAGAATTGGTCCGCCGGGCCGGGCTGGCGGATGCGTTTTATATCGCGTCTGCGGCGACGAGCCGGGAGGAAATCGGCAATGATACGCATTGGGGGACGAAGGAAAAACTGCGTGAAGAAGGGATTCCTTTTACAAAACGGCAGGCTGTGCAGCTGTGCAAAACAGATTACGGCCGCTACGATTACCTGATTTATTTTGACAGTGAGAACAAGCATGAAATCCGCCGCATCTGCGGTGAAGATACAGCCCATAAAATCTATGCACTGCTGTCCTTTGCCGGTTTGCAGCGGGATGTAGCAGATCCATGGTATACGGGAAACTTTGACCAGACGTATGAAGATGTATGGACTGGATGCCAGGCATTTTTGCAGTTTTTGTGCAAGAACAGGGTATAAACCTCGTAAAAATAGTGTATGGAGCCAACAAAACACCGGCTTTCGTGGTATAATCTATTTCGTCAAGAACCTAGTGATAGGCGTATCATCCTTCTCGTGCAGAAGGGTAAGAAAGGAAGATTGTTGCATGGAAACATGGCTTGATTTACATATGCATACGTGCTGCAGCATGGACGGAGAGTTTGAGCCGGCTGACTTGATGCGGCAATGCGCTGCTGCCGGACTGCGTGCCGTGGCGGTGACAGACCATGATTCAGTCAGCGCCGTTTCAGAAGCGAAAGACGCTGCAAGAAAGCTGGGACTGCAGTTTTTCCCAGGTATAGAAATCAGCTGCCAGCATAAAGGAAAAAACTTTCATCTGCTTGGCTACGGGATTCATGCGGAAGATGCTGTATTTAAGCAAATAGAACGCAATCTGCATGAACAACGGCGGGAAAATTCTGAAAAGATGCTGGATGCTGTCGAAGCATTGGGGATTTACGTGGACCGTCCTGCCATTTGGAATCTGTCTTTAGATGGCGTGGTGGCTTCTGTGACGATTGCCCGCGTAGCATTAGCAGATCCGCGAAACGCAGATAATGCTGTACTAGTGCCGTACCGTCCCGGCGGAAGCCGCGGCGATGCACCGTATGTCAATTTTGGCTGGGATTTTTGCGGACAGGGAGGACCGGCGTACATTCCGATGGTACTGCCGGATTTTTCTGCGTCTGTTCAGCTCATTCAGTCTCATGGCGGGGCGGCCGTACTGGCTCATCCGGGAGCCAATATGAAACAGAACCGGCCGATTACAGAAGAATTGATTCAGTGCGGTATAGACGGCATCGAAGTCTACTGCAGTTATCATGATGCCCAAACGGCTGCTTTTTATCAGGAGCTTGCCCAAACGCATCAGTTGCTGGCGACATTGGGCAGTGATTACCATGGCCGTGCCAAACCGCATATTTCACTGGGAACGTACAGCCATCCGCAGCCGCAGGCTGTCTATGAACGCTTGTGCGCTCTGATTCATGAACGAAATGGGGAAGTGTATGGAATATGAAACGATTCGTATATAAAACGTGTCTTCTTTCTTGTATGTGTTTGTTGTTGTCAGTTCCTGTGCTGGCTCATACAGATGCAGCTGCAGTCACTGCAGTACCGGCTGGCCAAGTACAGGCTAAGCAGCCTTCTTTGCGGACGCAGAAAAAACAGCCCGTCAAAAGAGCTTCTGCAGACGCCTCGCTGCGCGACTATAATCCGCGTAACGATGCGGCACCGCAGGAACCGTTTCCTGTTGTCGAAACAAATTTCAAATTTAACGAAACGCTGCTGGTTCGGCCCCAAACGGATATGATTGTGATTCATCATGTCGGGATTCCAGACGGCGATACTTCTGCAGCGTTTATTCACAAAGCCCATTTAGCTAACGGCTGGGCCGGTATCGGCTATCATTACGTCATTCGCAAAGACGGCTCTATCGAACGGGGACGTCCGCTGGCTACTGTAGGTGCCCATGCAGAAGGGCAGAATTATCATACTGTCGGCATCAACGTAACAGGAAATTTTGAAAAAGAAACACCAACGCAAAACCAGCTGGCGGCGCTGGAAAAACTGCTTGTGTTTTTGTGCCAGACCTATGATATTCGCCCCAGTGCAGCGACTATCGTCGGACACCGCGATGTCAACAGTACGGATTGCCCGGGTAAAAATTTATATAAGCTGCTGCCGGAAATCCGCGATGATGTCATATTGCAGCTGGCAGAAGAAAAATTGAAACACGTCCGCCTGCTTCATATAACATATCCCAAACATTAAGAAAATATATATACGATTGTATATGCTGGTCAGAATATACTAAAAAACCGACAAATGCTCATAAAGCTTTATTCTAAAAAGTTTCATGGGTATTTTGCCGTCTGCTGAACCGGTTACCTTAGGCGGTATGAGCTTTGCCCGCGGCTATAGAGAAAGCATTCTTTTGGGAGATACAGGTTGGTTTGCCAGCATAGAATATGGATTTCCGCCCAGTGCTGAATAGACAACATGGCAGAGGTTTCTCTTTGTAGATCACGGCGCGGCCTATCATAATTTCAGTACGAAGACATGGCGACGTGAAGAGTATGTCAGATGCGCAGTCGGACATTACGCTGTTCCATGTGAATCTTGTTGGCGGCGGCTTACGAAATGCAACGAAAAATTATGATGTTTTGTTACTTGTTTATTTCTTTGGATTTACGTGATAAAGTTGGGGGATTTCTGTGCTTTTTGGCAAAAATATGATATAATACGGCATATGTATGGTGTAAAATATACTAACTATAGGGCTTTAGGAAACTAAAGCCCCATTTTCTATGAGGTTTATAGTCAAATGAATCAAGTATTTCAATGGATAAATCGTGATGAAAATATCAGCAAGGCTGTTCAGCAGTTTGCGCAGCCCGGATGCCACAGTATTTATGGTTTAGGCGGCTCCGTAAAGAGCATGCTGATAGGAAAAGCATTGTGCGAAATCAATAAGCAGGCTCTCGTTATTGTTCCGTCCAAGGAAAACGCGGCTGCTTGGACATCTGATTTGCATTTTATGGTGCCTCATATGCGCATCTTGGATTTTCCTTTTGTGGATAAAGCTGTATTTACGACGACAGCCAAGAGTATCGAACGGGCTGCCCGTCAAATGGAAGTACTGGGCTATCTGCGTTCCGGCCATGCCGGTATCGTTTTGGCGACAGCCGAAGAAGCACTGCAGTATATTATCGCCCCGCAGCGGATTGATGATGCGGCGATGGATATTGCTGCAGGAAAGGAATACGACCGCAGTCAATTCCTGCAGCATTTGGTAGACGGCGGTTATGAACGTGTCGATTTGGTAGAACGGCGTGGTCATTTTTCTGTGCGCGGAGATATTATTGACGTGTATGCCGTCAACTATCCAGATCCGCTTCGCTTGGAATTCTTTGGGGACGAAATCGAAAGCATTCGTTTTTTTGATGCTGCCAACCAAAAATCAAAAGAAACAGCAGACAGCGTCCGGATTCTGCCGATATCTTTGGAATCACAGCCGGAAGAGGCATTGTATACGCTGTTGGATTATGTTGGCGACGGCGTGATTATTTGGGATGAACCGAATCGGGTACGGGATAATGTAAAGAAATTACTCAAAGAATCGGACGATTACAAAGGTCTTGTCTGCCCATGGCAAAAAGCCGTAGGCAAGCCGCGCGGTACCCAGATTGTATTGTCGCTGCTGGCTCAGTCTGTACCGGATATGACGATTGATTCGTCAGCAAGTTTTGCCGTGAAGATGATGGCTAGTTTTCAGAAGCAATTTAATTTGCTGGCAGATGAACTGCAGCATTGGCAGCAAAATGACAATACGGTTCTGTTCGTCTTAGGCAGCAAAGAACGGACGGCAACGCTGACATCGTGGCTGAAAAAACAGCAACAGCCAGTCTTGCCGTATGACGACGCCGTGCCGCTAAAAGCAAAAAGCGTCTATATTACAGACGGTGAAATCAGCAATGGCTATGAGCTGCCGTATGCCAAGCTTGTCATTATTTCCGAACGGGATATTTACGGCATGCAGAAGCACCGCCTGCGTCATCACGCCGCCAAGGGGCAGGAGATTAACGTCTTTACGGATTTAAAACCAGGCGATTATGTGGTACATGAATCCCATGGGATTGGCCGATATGACGGCATTAAGACGATAGAACTCGATGGCGTGCACAAGGATTATTTGGAAATTCATTATGCCGACAAAGATATTCTGTACGTACCGACAGACCAGCTCAATATGCTGCAGCGGTATATCGGCAACGAAGGAAATACGCCGAAACTGCACAAAATGGGCGGCAGCGATTGGCAGAAAGCCCGCAAAAAAGCGCAGAAATCCATTACGGATTTGGCAGAAAAATTGGTGGATATTTATGCGAAACGGGAAATTGTGACAGGATATGCGTTCCCACCGGATTCGCCGGAACAAAAAGAATTTGAAGACGCATTTCCCTATGAAGAAACGGAAGATCAGCTGAAAGCTGTGGCGTCTATCAAAAAAAGTATGGAAAAGCCTTTCCCGATGGACTGCCTGGTCTGCGGGGACGTTGGCTTTGGCAAAACAGAAGTAGCGATGCGGGCTATTTTTAAAGCCGTTATGGGCGGCAAGCAGGTGGCGGTTCTCGTGCCGACAACGGTTCTGGCCCAGCAGCATTTCCAGACGTTTACCGAACGATTTACCCCGTTTGGCGTATCTTGCGATGTCTTGAACCGTTTCCGTTCATATAAAGAAAAGAAAGAAATTTTAGCCCGCACGTTAGACGGCGATATTGATGTACTGATTGGGACACACAGTCTGCTGAATAAAAAGGTAAAATTCCAAGATTTGGGACTGCTTGTAGTAGATGAAGAACAGCGGTTTGGCGTAGCGCAGAAAGAAAAATGGAAGGCTTGGGCTGCCCACATTGATGTTCTCACGCTGAGTGCTACGCCGATTCCCCGCACGCTCCATATGTCTTTGGTCAATTTGCGTGAAATGTGCGTTATTGAAACACCGCCGACAGATCGTTTTCCCGTACAGACTTATGTCACAGAATATGATGAACGGATTGTCCGGGATGCTGTCATGCGTGAAAAACGCCGGGGCGGACAGGTTTTCTTTGTGTATAACCGTGTCGAAACGATTGAACGCATGAAAGATGAACTGCAGGCGCTGCTGCCAGACATTTCTATCGGCATTGCGCACGGACAGATGGCCGGCGGGCAGCTGGAACAGCTGATGTTTGATTTTTATGAAGGAAAGTATGATGTGCTGCTTTGCTCCAGCTTGGTTGAAAATGGGCTGGATGTAGCAAATGCCAATACGATTATCATTTATGATGCCGACCATTTCGGCTTATCGCAGCTGTATCAAATGCGTGGCCGTGTAGGCCGCAGCCACCGCATGGCGTATGCGTACTTCCTCTACCGCCGCGACAAAGTGCTGTCAGAAGTAGCTGAAAAAAGGCTGCAGGCCATTAAAGAATTTACCGAATTGGGTTCCGGGTTTAAAATTGCCATGCGCGATTTGGAAATCCGCGGAGCCGGCAACCTGCTGGGGCGGGAACAGCACGGCAACATTGCCAGTGTCGGGTTTGCCATGTACTGTCATATGCTGGAAGATGCCATTGCCAAAGTGCAGTCCGGCAAAGCCAAAGAAGAACCGACACCGGAAACAGTCATGGAAGTACATGTCGATGCCTTTATCGATGACCAATATATCAGTAACGGCGGCCAAAAGATTGAAATGTATCAGCGAATGGCCATGCTCAAAACAGAAAAAGATTTAACGGATTTGGAAGCTGAATTAGTAGACCGGTACGGCAAGCCGACGCAGCCTGTCAAAACACTGTTGGCAGCGACGCATATTCGGCTGCAGGCACAGGCACAGCATATTCTTTTGATTTCGCAAAAACGGGATGTACTGGAACTGAAATGGCAGCATACGGCATACATGCCGCCTTTAGCCCAGCTGGATGCCAAACTGCGGCGTAGTATACGGCCTGTTCCCGGCAATCCGCTGTTGCTTCGAATTTCACTGCAGGGCATATCAGATATTTTAGCTTTCCTGGATTCGATATTAAAAATATTTGCAACCTTACGAAAGGGGAATTCGCTTGACTAAAACATCTTTTTTGCAGGGCGCAATGATTTTGACGGTTGCCGGTATTGTTGTCAAAATTCTCGGCGGCATGAACCGCATTCTGTTGTCCCGGCTGCTGGGCGGAGAAGGCATCGGGCTCTATCAAATGGCGTATCCCGTATATATTCTGCTGCTCAGTATTGCCGGGGCCGGGATTCCGATTGCCGTTTCGATTATGGTTGCCGAACAAACTGCTAAGGGAAATTATAGTGGTGCCAAACGAATTTTTCACATTACACTGATTACCATGAGTTTTGCAGCTTTTTGCTGCGGCGCTGCCATGCTTTTTGGCTCGCAGGCTTTAATCCAATACGGTATCGTGCGGGATGAGCGGGCACTGCTGCCATTGGTTGTCTTGGCTCCGGCACTGACTATTTCCATTATTACCTGCTGTTTTCGCGGTTACTTCCAGGGACTGCAGCTCATGACGCCGACAGCGGTTTCCCAAATGGCAGACCAATTCGTCCGTGTATGTACGATGCTGATACTGGCTTGGATGTTTTTGCCCTATGGACTGGAAAAAGCAGCCGCCGGAGCGACGTTTGGCGCTGTGCCGGGGGCTGCTGTGGGACTGGCTGTTATTGCATTGCTGTACTACCGCCATACCCGCACGCCGCTGCCGGCTGATACGCATATTTTTGCGCCCTGCCGGGCATCGCAGGTAGTTTGCCGGCTGGCTGTATTGGCGGTTCCCGTAGCTGCTGCCAATATGCTGCTGCCGGCTGTATCGAGCATCGATTTGTTTATTGTACCGGCGCGGCTGGAAGTGGCGGGCTATACTGTACATGAAGCGACGGCGTTATACGGCTATTTGACAGGTATGGCCAACGGGCTGGTACAACTGCCGACTATTTTGACGATTGCCTTGGCTACCAGCCTTGTACCGGCTGTTTCGGCTGCTTATTCACAGCAGGATGCAGGCAGTGTGCTGCAGCGGGTTCATACGGCGATGCGTATTGCCAATGCCATTACAGTGCCTGCCTGTTGCGGACTGGCCGTACTGGCAGGACCTATTTCGCAGATGCTCTATGCGACGCCTGCAGCCGGTCCTGCTATTTGCGTCTTGTCCATATCTGTCTTTTTAGTAGGACTGCAGCAAATTACCAGCGGCCTGCTGCAGGGGATGGGCCACACGGCAATTCCGCTGTGCAATATGGTCATTGCCGCTGTTTTTAAAATCGTATTAAGCTGGTATTTGACAGCCATTCCCTGGCTGGGTGAAGTGGGAGCGGCTTGGGCCACCAACGTAGATCTTGCCGTAGCCACAGGGCTTAATTTATATTTTTCTTATCGGTTTATCCAATACAGCGTGCAGTGGATGTATGTGTGCCGTCTGTTTTTGGCTGCGGCAGCGATGGCAGGGACGGCTTGGTTTATCTATCAGGGGCTGCATCTTTTCTTGGGCAATACCGGGGCAACAATAGTTGCCATGGGGACGGCAGCCTGCGTATATGTCATTTGTTTATTCATTTTTCGGGCTGTACAGGCCAGTGATGCCGCGCGTATTCCTGTCATAGGGCGCAGACTGGCATCGATGGTGCAGCGGTTGGAAAAATAAAAGAGGTTATGCAGATGGGAACAATTGAAATTTTGTATATGGGAAAAGACATACCCGGCTGGCAGCATCCCAACGATTCGGATATGTCATTTGAAGAATGGTATCAGCCTGTTGTGTCGCATTTGCTGGAACTGGCAGCTTCGCGTGACATTGTGCATACAGTACCCGGCGGGCCTCACATGGCGGCTGCTGTAAAACGAATGATTCAAAAGGCTGAAGACGAACAGCCGGTACGTTCCATGCCTTTTGATATGACTCCGATTATTGACGTCATGGCGGCGCTGCGCGGTGATCACGGCTGCCCTTGGGACAAAGCGCAGACCCATAAAACGCTGCGGCGTTTTTTGTTGGAAGAAGTGTATGAAATGCTGGATGCCATAGATCAGCACGATATCCAGGGCATTCGGGAAGAACTGGGGGATGTACTGTATCAGGTAGTCATCCATGCCCGTATTGCCGAAGAGAGAGGCCTTTTTTCAGCGCAGGATGTTGTCAAAGACATTGCAGATAAGATGATTCGGCGACATCCCTATGTTTTTGGCGAAAAAAACCTTGAAAACATAGGTGCGAGTATGTTAAACTGGGATAGATTAAAGCAGGGAGAACAGCGGCAGCATCACAAACACTTGCTGGACGGAGTAGTAAAAGGCCTGCCATCGCTCTTGGAAGCCTACAAGCTTCAGGAAAAAGCTGCGAAAGTTGGATTTGAATGGAACGAAATAGAAGAAGTCTTCGATAAGTTTCAAGAAGAATGGCAGGAGTTTTGCAGTGCGGTGCAGGAACACGATCTCGATCACATCGAAGAAGAAGCTGGCGATGTGCTGTTCGTCTTTGCCAATATATGCCGGCGTCTCAATATAGAGCCGGAATGCGCGTTACATCGGGCTGATACTAAATTCCGCCGTCGTTTTTCTCATGTGGAAGAACGGGTTCAGTCGTCTTCCCGTTCTTGGAATGAATTCACGCTGGATGAGTTGGACTCATTTTGGAATGAAGCGAAGAGATTAGAACGAAAGCCGGAAAAAACAGATTAGCTGGAAAAAACGGATGTAACCATTTAAAGGAGGATTTACCAATGAATAAAACCGATTTAATTAAAAATGTAGCAGAAAACGCCGAATTGACAAAAAAAGATGCAGAAAAAGCAATAAAAGCTGTGTTTGAAGAAATCAGCCAGGCATTGGCTGAAGGGGATAAAGTACAAATTATTGGTTTTGGCACGTTTGAAGTTCGCCAGCGTAAAGCTCGTGAAGGCCGCAATCCCCGCAACAATGAACCGATTCAAATCGAAGCATCCAAAACACCGGCATTTAAAGCTGGCAAACAGTTAAAAGATTTGGTCAACAATAAATAATTTTGCAATAGACGAAGGGCCGCATAAAAACGGCTCTTTTCTTTTCTTGTAATTTGTCGTAACATAGTATATAACTAAGTATCTAAAATCTTCTACGTAAAAGAAGGAATTTCCATGACGAAGAAAAAAATCCTAATCATGTCGGCTTCTATCGGCACGGGTCATACACAGGCGGCACGAGCCATCGAAGAATATATAAAAACACTGCCGGAAGAATGGGATGTAGAACAATTAGATTTTTTATCTAATGAAGTTCTTTCGATTGACAATATTGTGAAAGAAACATACATTAAAATCCTGGATTTATTTCCTATGCTGTATGATTTGATGTATTATTCTTCACAAGGATATAAAAAAGGCATGGTCGTTAAGACCTTGATTGCTTGGGGGCTCAAACGGCGCATGCTGCGCGTATTGGCTGAAAAAAAACCGGATATTTTAGTCTTTACCCATCCCTTTCCCGCCGGTGCCGCGGCACTGCTGAAACGGCAGCACCGTTTGGATATTCCTATTGTCGGCGTTATTACAGATTTTGCCATTCATCAGCTCTGGGTATACCCGCAAATGGATTTGTACTGCGTTGCTGCGTCCCAACTCAAAAACTTGCTCATGCAGCAGGGAATTGCAGCGGAGAAAATCATGGTTTCCGGTATCCCCGTACGCGGGGCATTTCACCATAGCCAGTGGCATTGGGATGAAGACCATGCCAAAAACAAAAATGTCCTGATTATGGGCGGCGGTCTGGGAATGGGATCCATTCGTCAATCCCTTGTCCTGCTGGACAAATTGGACGTTGTAGACAGTTTTACCGTCGTTACGGGATATAATGCGGATTTGTATGATGAAATTTATCAGTTGCGTCATGAACTGCGGCATCCTGTACAAGTGTTGGGATATACCAACCATATTCCCCAGCTCATGCAGCAGGCAGCACTCTTGGTGACGAAGCCGGGGGCCCTGACGTGTACGGAAGCTGCAACGGTACAAGTACCGATGGTATTATACAGTCCGATTCCGGGACAGGAAGAAGCCAATGCTGCCTACATGCAGGAAAAATGCTGTGCCCGCTGGGTAAAAAAACAAGAAGATTTAGTTGACGTTGTATCACAGCTTCTTACGCATCCCGATATGCTGCAAACGATGGCTGATGCCAGTCTGGCATGCCACCGCAATGGAGCCAGCATCATCGGCGCGCAGATTTGTCGCATGCTGCTGCCGCAACAGAAAACGCAGCCAGCGCCAAAGGGAAGCCCATGTTCCCATGAAACGATATAATAGAGCCGGGGCATCATGCAGCACTGCTGTTGTGATTGTGTCCGGCTTTTTTGCAGGGAGGATTTGATCATGAGACCAAGAAAAAAACAACGGAGCCGATCTCGGCGCCGTTCCCGTTCGTTTGTTACACCATTGAGTGTCTTATTTGTCATGCTGGCAGTTTGTGCAGGAGCTTATTGGAATGTCAATACGGATACTCTGCCGGATGTACCGCAAACCGCAGCGGTATCTATGGCACAGCTGCCGTCCGGCCGTACAGAAGGGCAGGATGCTGAATATACGCAGGTTTCCTCTGAGCTGCAGGAAGCCGTTGAAAACTGGCTCCAGGCACAGCATGCAGATGTTTCAACGATAAAAACGGAAGGGCGGCAGGAACACCGCCGTGCAACCGGCGGCACGATTCGGTGGACGACCAAAAGCTTGCTGGTCGTGCCGTCTAAGGCCTTTTCCCGACAGGAATTGGAAAAACAGCTGAGCAGCAGCAACGGAAAAGCTGTCGTTTATCGGGCAGAAAAAACGAAGCTGGACGGTAAAGACGTTACGGAATACGATATTGCTTATTTTGAAATGCTGGATACAGAACAGCTGTATCTGGTTATGGATAAATTGTATGTGACAGCCCCTAAAGCCAAAACCAATCTGTTGGAAAACATCAAGGAATTTATACTAGGGTCTGCAAGCGGTTCTTTAAAAGATGTTCCAGCAAAAGCTGTATCGGAAAAATCTGAAATAGTCAATAAACAAGATGCAGCTTTAAAACAGCAGCATCCGGCTCAAGTAAAAGGCCGTTTGGCCATTGTCATTGACGATTGCGGCAGTGATATGGTAACGTTGGAAAAATTAAATGCACTGCCGATTCCGCTGACATATTCTGTCATGCCCAATAAAGCACATACGACAGAATCAGCACAGAGCGGTTATCAAGCGGGCCGCAAGATTTTTGTCCATCTGCCGATGCAGCCACTGCATGTATCATCTTCAGAATCTGTTTTTATCGGCGAGGATATGAACGACAATAAAGTAAAATCGACAACGAACGAACTGCTCGATCAGGTACCGCATGCCATCGGCATGAATAACCATCAGGGATCTATGGCAACAGCAGATGTGCGCATAATGAAAGATGTCATGTCTGTCATGAAAAAACGCAGACTGGTGTATTTGGACAGCCGGACCAACAGCGCGTCTGTAGGCGAACAAACAGCAGCTTCTATGGGCATTGCGACCAGCCGCAACAACTTATTTATTGATAATGATGCCGATGTCAATGCCATCAAGCAGCGTCTGCGTCAGGGCGGTGAAATCGCCAAGAGCAACGGCAGTGCCATTATTATTGGACATTGCCGTCCCAAAACGGCACAGGCACTCAGCGAGATGATCGATGAATTACATAAAGAAGGCATTGATATAGTGTTTGTCACGGAATTGATGCAGTAAGGAAAGAACATGGAAATTTTTAATGATATTTCAATATATATGTTAGTATTCGTCATGGCCGGCGGTTTTTTAGCCGGCTTTGTCGATTCGATTGCCGGCGGCGGCGGGCTCATTTCACTGCCCGTGTTGATGGCGACGGGCATGCCGCCGCATCTGGCTGTCGGTACCAATAAATTTTCTGCTACTTTTGGCGCAGTTATGAGTGCTTGGCAGTTTGTGCGGGCCGGTAAAGTAGACATGCATCTGATGAAGCGCGTCGTTCCCTTTACTTTTATCGGCGCGGTGATGGGATGCGTCTGCATGCTGCATCTGTCAGCCCAATGGCTGCAGCCGATTATTATTTTGGCTCTCATAGCGACGGCTGTGTTTGTCTTTACACAGCGCAACTTAGGCAGTGCCAATACGTATCAGGGGGAAACGAGAAAATCTCTCTTTCAGTCTATGGCAGCGGCATTGGTTATCGGCTTTTATGATGGATTTGTCGGCCCGGGAACGGGTACGTTTTTAATTGTAGCCTTTGCCATGATGGGCTTTGATTTTATCACTGCAGCCGGCAATGCCAAGATTCTTAATTTAGTGAGCAACATAACGGCGTTTGTTCTATTGGTATACAGCGGCAAAATTCTGTATGTATATGGCGCAGCCATGGCCGTTTGCATTTTTGCCGGCGCCTATTTTGGTTCCCGCATGGCGATTCGCCGCGGTACTGGCTTTGTCCGCATCATTATGCTAACTGTGACGACGCTCTTGATTGGAAAATTAGCTTTAACTTATATAGGCATCATATAAAAGGAGAACACCTATGAATGCAAAAACAGCATGTATCAGCGGCGGCACATCCGGTATAGGACTGGCGACGGCTGAAATCCTGTTGGCAAAAGGCTGGCAGGTAGCTATTTGCGGCCGTCATGAAACCAAAGGCCAGGAAGCTCTGCAGTATCTTTCCCAAAAAGGCTATACGGCGTATTATATTGCCGGTGATGTCAGTAAAGACGAAGACTGCAAACAGATGATTGCGCAGACGGTACACCAATTTGGCCGGCTGGACGGCTTGGTTACGTCGGCTGGCTATTATGAAGAAGAATTGCTGGAAAATACGACGCCGCAGCAAGTAGGACAGCTTTTTTCCGTCAATGTGTACGGTACGATTTCGCTGTGCCGGTATGCGCTGCCCTATCTAAAAAAAAGCTGCGGCAGTATTGTCACCGTCAGCAGCGACGCCGGCCTGCAGGGAAATGTCGCGTGTTCTATTTATGGGGCTACAAAGGGCGCTGTCGTCGCGTTTACCAAATCATTGGCATTGGAAGCCGCACCGCATCAAGTGCGGGTCAACTGCGTCTGCCCTGGCGATGTAGACACGCCGCTGCTGGAAAAACAGCTGCAGGAAGACCCTGCGCTTACCCGGCAGTCACTTTGTGAACAGTATCCGCTGTACCGTCTGGCCAAACCGGAAGAAATAGGCCGCACCATTGCTTTTTTGTTAAGCGAGGACGCCTCTTTTATTACTGCTGCGGCCTTATCTGTTGACGGCGGTTTGACAAGCTGGTGAAAAAATGAGAAAATAAAACCATACATATTTTTGAGGTAATGGGGTGATATATATGTCAGAAGAAACAAAGACAGTAGAAGAATTGCAAGAAGAAATTGCTAAATTAAAAGCAGAATTAGCAGCGTTAAAAACACAGACAGGCCCGGCAGTACAGGAAGATACTGCTGCAAATGTGATGAATTCATTAGATCAATCCACGGAAGATGCTGATGTAAAAGTAGAAACATTGTGCCGCTGGGCAGCTGCACGGGCCGGCGCTATCGTCGTTGCGCCTGTATTGGGGACAGTCGCTTTGATGGCCAATGAAGTATACTTGGTAAGCCGTATTGCCCGCGTATACGATGTCAAATTGACGGAACGTGCTTTAATCGCCTTTCTTGGCGCCGTAGGCAGCCGCATGGCAGGCAATCTCTTGACTACGCTGATTCCGTTCAGTGCCATTCAGGTACCTGTAGCTGTAGGTATTACGTACAGCCTGGGACGCGTAACGCAGCGCTGGATGAAAGACGGCATGCCGACTGACATGGGTCCGTACATTGACATGATGTCTGAATGGAAGGATAAAGCCCGCGAACAAGTAGACCGGCTCCGTGAAAGCCCGCTCAAAAATATTCCGCTGGGTGATGAAACCATTGATTTCATGAAAAAATGGAGCGGCGCGGCCAAAGACAAACTGCAGGATGTCAAAGAAAAAGGCCAGGAATTATACCATACAGTACGCCATCCGAATGATTTAGTAGAAGAAATCCTGGATGAAAAAGAAAAAACGGAAACAGCTGAAACACCGGCAGATACAGTCGAAGCTAAAACAGAAGAAAAAGAAGCTGCAGCACCTGCTGCAGAAGCACCGGCACAGGAACCGGCTGCTGCTGATGCTGCGGCATCTGACTTGGAAGAACAAGTCAAAGCAGCTGTAGAAGATGCAAAGAAACCATTAGAACACGAATAGGACCAGGCTTATGTGGAAAATACTGCATTTTTTTGCTCGTTTTTATACACCGGGAAAATTTATTCGATTTATTCAGGGAACGGGACGCCGCATCCGTTTTATGCCCAAACTGCTTGCTATTTTCTACTGCATGCAGGATGAAGACACGCCTAAAGTTGTCAAATTGGCACTGATGGGGGCATTGGGGTATGTGATACTGCCGCTTGACCTGATTCCGGACGGATTTGCCGGTATCGGCTGGCTGGATGACGCTGCTGTCGTTGCCGCTGCGCTTCATTTTGCCGGTACGTATTTAAAACCGGAACACAAGGAAAAAGTGCGCCATATGTTCCCGTTTGTAAAATTATAGGCAGATAACCAATTTCGAGACGGAAAATGTCTCGGAATTGGTTATTTTTTCTTAAATTCATAGACAAAGCCTTTGACAAACATAAAGCATCATCGTAAAATGATATGAGTGCGTTTTATAATGGTAATGGGAGTAGATAGCATGGTTACAGTTACTGAAAAAGTACGTTTTTATGAGACAGACATGATGGGAATTGCCCACCACTCGAATCATATTCGTTGGTTTGAGTGCGGCCGCTGTGAATACCTGCGTCAGGCGGGCGTTGATTTGTTTGAATTGATGGAGCAGGGAATACTGTTTCCTATCAAGAGCGTATCTTGTGAATACATGGTACCCATCAATTATGCAGACACGATTGTTATCGAAACCCGTCTTACCAAACTGACACGGGCCCAAATGGTATATTCCTACCGTATTGTGCGTAAAGAAGACGGCGTCGTACTGGCAACAGGAACATCGCAAAATGTCTTTACGCATAAAGACACGGGAGCCGTTGCCCGTTTGGATGATGCACATTATGAAAAGCTGAAAGCATGGTATGAACAAGAAAAGAAAGCCATGCAGTAATGGAGGAGTGTCTAGTGGATAGGAATAAACAGCCTATCGGCGTATTTGATTCCGGCGTCGGTGGATTGACCGTCGTCAACAAGCTGCGTATGCTGCTGCCGCATGAAAATATTATTTATGTAGGAGATACGAAGCGAAATCCCTATGGATCGCGTACTCCGGCAGAAATTGTGTCATATACGCGGGATATACTGCAGTATATGACGGCACAGGGCGTCAAACTGGTAGCAATTGGCTGCAATACCGTTACGGCCGTTGCGTATGATATAGTGCGTCCGGAAGTAGCATATCCGCTGATTGGCATGAGCCGCGGCATTGCTACGGCCAGGGAAATAACGACGACAAAAAAAATTGCCGTTTTTGCAACGGAGCTGACGATTGCCAATCACAGTCACAAAAAAATTGCCGCTGCTGTCGACCCTGAAATCGAAATCATCGAACAAGCTTGCCCGGCATTGGCAAATCTGATTGAACGAGGTATCCTCAGCGGGGAAGAAATTATGTCGCCCCTTAGAAAATACACGGCACCGATTCTTGCCTCCGGTGCGGATACAGCTATTTTCGGCTGCACGCATTTTCCTTTTATTCAGCCGTTGTTTGAAGAATTGTGCGGCGATACGATAGCCTTTGTCGACCCGGCCCATGAAATGGCGCTGCAGACATTGGACGTATTAAAAAAGGATAATTTGCTCAATGAAGATGCTGAAAATGGGTATTTGAAACTTTGCTTTACGGCAGAACCCGAACGGGGAGGCAAATTGGCGGAACATTTAATTCCGGCGAATGAATTTACTGTCGAAAAAATTTCCTTTGCCTAAGGGCAAATAGATTGCATACTATCATATTTTTATTAAAAGGAGTCTTGCACCGTGTTACTGTATGTATTCATCAATGTTGTAATTGCCGTTATCGGTATTATTGCTGTATTGTACCTGTTATTCCGCCTGTTTGCCTGGCGGCAGGGGGATGCCCGCTTTGTCATTGAAGCGCGCCGCCGTGCACCTTTTGCATTAAAAGAACTGACAACAGATACTGCTGTATTTGAAACTGAAGTTCCCTTTTATAATGGCGGCCGTCAGTTAGGTACGATTATGGATTTCTATCCCCGTACGCTGCTGCCGCGTGAACAGTATGACAAATGCATCGTTCATTCACAGCTCGCCAATAAAGATGCTGAACGAGATGACAACTATTGGGAATCCGTCATTTATAATCCTGGTGACCATGGTAAAATCCGTGTTACGATTGCACTGGTCAGCAAAAATCATTCTATTCGCGAAGACTTGAAAACATTCCCGGATATGCCGATTGATTTGGTATATCAAGTGGTTTCCCGCAGTGAATGGTATATTCACAAAGCCCGTATTACCTTAAAAGCTACGGAAGTCCAACACGAACTGGAACTACATTAGGAGGCAGATGGCAATGGCAGAATTAGAATTAATTCCTGTAAAAACAAGAATTCTTACAGATAAAGATGATATTGTAGACGTAATTGAAGAATATGCAAAAAAAGATGTCGGCCCCGATGACATTGTTTGCTCTGCAGAAAGTGTCGTTGCGATTACACAGCGCCGGTATACCCGTCCGGAAGAATTGACGCCGTCCTGGCAGGCACGGTTGATGCGCCGTTTTGTTCCTGGTGAAGGCAGTATGGCAAGCTTATACGGCATGCAGGCAGCTATGAACCTGGAAGGGGAATGGAAAATGCTGTTTTGCTTTATTATCGGCTTCTTGGCAAAATTGGTCGGCAAGACCGGTGTCTGGTATCATCTGTGCCGTCAGGCATCACTGACTGACGATGTCACAGGGACGATGCCGCCTTTTGATAAATGCATCGTATATGGCCCGGCAGAACCGGATAAAGTAGCAGAAAAAATTAAACAGCGCCTGGGCTGCTATGGTGCCTGCGTTGCCGATGTCAATGATTTGAAACGCTCTGCCGTATTGGGTCATTCCCGCGGCTTGGATCCCAAAGAAATTGCAAAAATTTTGATTGATAACCCGTTTGGCAATGCTTCCCAGAAAACCCCGATTGTCATTATTAAAAATTATGCAAAATTTGTAAAAAATAAGGCCAATACATCAGCGAAAGGATAAGGAATATGAAGCAGACTATCGTACTGGCTACGCACAACGCCGGTAAGATTCGCGAATTAAAAACAATCCTGCAGCCTTTAGGCTATGATGTTAAAGCGGTCCATGAAATTTGTCCGCACATAGAAGAACCGGAAGAAACGGGGAAGACTTTTGCCGAAAACGCCCGTTTGAAAGCAGCGTATTATCTAAAGGCTACAGGACTTCCCTGCCTAGCTGATGATTCGGGCATTATTGCCGATGCACTGCAGGGACGGCCGGGTGTATATTCTGCCCGCTTTGCCGGTCCGGAATGTGATGATGAAAAAAACAATCAGAAACTGATACAAGAGTTGTCTGCTTTTCCGCCGGAAAAGCGGACAGCTTATTATGCCTGTGTGCTGGTTCTTCTCTTTCCGGACGGCCGTGAAATCGAAGCAGAAGGACGCTGCCAGGGAGTGATTCGTGATTTTTATGCTGGTTCCAATGGATTTGGCTATGATCCGTTATTCTATGTTCCCGCTAAAGGAAAAACGATGGCAGAACTGTCTATGGATGAAAAAAACGCCATAAGCCACCGCGGCAAAGCTTTGAGAAAATTAGTTGAGGCTTTGTCATGAGCCGCTTATATGTAGGGATTGTCAGTGACAGTCACGGACATTTCACGGCTTTAGAAAAAATGACAGAGCAAGCGCCTGATGTGGCTGCTTGGATTCACTGCGGTGATTATTGTGAAGACGGTGATGATTTAGCCATATACACAGGAGTTCCGGTATATACTGTATTGGGGAACAATGACTTCATGACAGAGACAAACACCCCGGAATGTCGGCAGATTACGATTGGCGGCGTGCATATTACTGCAATTCACGGTCATCAATGGTACGGCAGGCAGCGCTTGGAAAAATTAGTGGCGCTGGGAAAGCAGACAGAGGCGGCACTTGTCGTCTTTGGGCATACGCACTGCCGTTATTATGACACCGTAGAGGGAATCCCGCTTTTGAACCCGGGAAGCATTGCGCTGCCCCGCGACGGCCGTCAGGGAACCTACGCCATATGCTGCATTGAAAACAGCGTACTGACAGATGTACGCATGTATGAATTGACCAAGTAAACGTAAGTGGATTACTGTAACTTTTAAGTAAAGGTATGGATAATATGAAAAGTAAAGCAAATAAACTTAAACTGTATGGTTTCAATAATCTGACCAAAACGCTGAGCTTCAATATGTATGACATCTGTTACGCCGTAAGCGAGGAAGCAAGGCAGCAGTATATCGAATATATCGATGAACAGTATAATGCAGAACGCTTGACGAAAATTTTAAAAAACGTTTCTTCGATTATTGGCGCGCATATTCTAAACGTCGCTAGCCAGGACTACGACCCGCAGGGTGCCAGTGTCACGATATTAATTTCTGAAGAAGAAATAGAACAGGCTAAAGATGCTGACGTAGTATGCCATTTGGACAAAAGCCATTTGACTGTGCACACCTATCCGGAAAGCCATCCGCAAAAGGGCATCATGACATTTCGGGCAGATATTGACGTTTCTACATG
>DJEN01000058.1:0-26309 GCA_002431345.1 Megasphaera sp. UBA5897
TATTTCGTGTGCAATACAATATATTATATTGTACAACACATGATGTTCAAATTTTTTAAGTACCTCATGGTAAAACCCTCACTGCTTCTCTTCAATCCATTTCCCTTTCGAAATGTTACTGAAAGTGTACACTTTCAGTTTTGATTTGTCAAGGATATTTTTGATGTTTTTGCAAATTACTTATGAGAAGTCCTTTCTAGTATGGGTATACATTGCTTTTTTTTACAAAAACAGTAAACAAGGTACTTATATTATTTTTAGCTATTAGTCCATTTCGTATTTAAAGCGTATTTATTTTACATCATCCCGCTTACTCAAATGCCACCCGTCACAAACTTCCTGCCCAAAATAATGGTTCGCTGCATTCCGATTGCTTTTCTTCATGACAGGTCTCCTTCTTCTCTTATATAAAAATTTCTGCTACTGCAAACAGAGCCGCTTTTCCTCGAAGCAGCGTGCGTTTTCCGGCATAGCTGCAATACAATACGCCGCCGCGGGCCGATGCCTGATATGCCGTAAACTCCGTTTTTCCTGTTTTTTCTGCCCAATATGGAATGACATGACAATGGCCGCGTCCGCAAACAGGATCTTCTGCTACATTGCATTTGGGAGCAAAACTGCGGGTTACGCAGTCGTATTCCCTGCCGGGCGCAGTAATGTGGAGGCACACGCCATCTATTTGGCGAATTAGTTCTTGATTCGGGTGAACATTTCGTACCTGTTCTTCATTTTCCAGCACACAGACTGTATCTGCACCATAGTAAGCCGCAACCGGTTTTACACCCAAAGCCGCTGTCATTTGTTCTGTAATCGGCACAGGCTGTAACGAAAAAGACGGGAAATCCATCATCAGCAAATCTCCTTGCTTTTCTACTGTCAGTCGGCCGCTAAGCGTGTCAAAAGCTACCGTGTTTCGTTCTGGTTCTACAAAGCGCGTAATAACATAGGCCGTAGCCAGCGTCGCATGGCCGCACAATTCCACTTCTCCACCGGGAGTAAACCAGCGCAGATGGTAGGCATCTCCTTCTTTAACGGCAAAAGCCGTTTCTGAAAGATTGTTTTCTATGGCAATATTCTGCATCGTACGGTCATCCAGCCATGCATCCATCACGCAGACTGCCGCAGGATTACCTGCAAATACTTTTTCGGTAAACGCATCAACTATATATTGTTTCATCCTAGTCTCTCCTTCTTTTTTGAAAAAAGATACGCACTAACTAATTGAATACATGTCGGAAAATTTTCGCGGCACAACCCGACGCGAAGATACTCGTCTGAATTTTCCAACACAGAGGACGGTACAATCAGTACGCCTGTATGCTCTAAAATCTCCATGCAGAAATCCATTGCCTTTTGCCCGCCAAGAAGCTTCACATACGCCATGGTTGCCCCTTGGGGCGGCACATAGGAAAATAAATCCGCGTGCTGCTGTACAAATTGTTTCAACAGCATGGCGTTTCGACGTACAATCGCATTATTGCGCTGCATGACAGCATCCCGCTTATCCATCAACTCATTGGCAATCCACTGACACGGTAAATTAGAACAAGTGCTGGTAAAGTGGCGGTAAGCCAGCAGCTTTTGCATCAGTTCCTGATTTTTTGTCACTGCCCAGCCAAGACGCAGGCCGGGTGCCGCAAAGGTTTTAGAGAAACTACCCAATGCAACTGCATTTTCATATAAATCTGCAAATGAAGCATCTGAACAGTTCTCGTCTAAGCGCAGAAATCGATATACTTCATCTGCAATCAAATAAAGGTTATATTTCCGGCACAGTTCTACAATAGAAGCCATTTCACAGTCTGTTAAACAGGCACCAGTTGGGTTATGGGGATAGTTCAAAACCAACAAACGAGTCTGTGGGGTAACTTTCATTTTCAGTCTTTTTAAATCAAATGCCCAGTTCTGTTCAAAGCTTGGACGGTATTCGATAATGGAACAGCCAATCTCCCTCGCAATAACAGAAAGCGACTGATACGATGGCATATGCACAATAATCTCATCCCCCGGCTTCAACAGCGCACGCATGGCAACATAAATGGTTTCCTCACCGCCGTTCATCATGACAATTTGATTCGGCGTGACGGTTTGATACAGCGCAGACAACTTTTCACGCAGCGGCAAATACCCTTTTCCCAGTGCATATCCAAACGGCTTGTCTGCATATGAGGAGAGATCTGACACCACCTCTTTCAGCAACAAAGATTCCGGATCGGAACTGCCCATCATGCAGCTTGCTTTCGATTCATATGTAGTAAAATAATCATCTACCAAAAATTTACTCATATCCATAAGGGCTTCCTCCTATGCTTGTATTTAGTATGGCCTTATTATATACTCATAAGCAAAGATAAGTAAAATTGATGTTTATTATTTAAACATGCAGAAAGGTTATTTGATTAATGCAAAAATACATAGCACTGTTAAAAGTAATTGAAGTCGGCAGTTTCACCAAAGCAGCCGCTCTTCTTGGGTATACGCAGCCAGCTCTCAGCCAAATGATCGCTTCACTGGAAAAAGAACTATCCATTAAAATCCTGTATCGTTCTCGTTACGGCATCCGACTGACACCGGAAGGACATAGACTGTATCCATCCATTCAAAACGCTGTATTGCAGTACGAAGCCATGCGCCGCACTGCAAATGAAATCCGCGGTCTGGATTCCGACATTGTACGGATTGGTACCGTTTCCAGCATATCCTGTCACTGGCTGCCGGGTATTATTCGTGCATTTTGGCAAGAACACCCCAATATTCAAATCGTACTGCATCAAGGTGACTACACCAGTATCCCGGAATGGGTGCGAACCGGCGCGGTAGATTTTGGTTTTGTCAATCC
This sequence comes from Megasphaera sp. UBA5897, assembly GCA_002431345.1. GTDB lineage: Bacteria > Bacillota > Negativicutes > Veillonellales > Megasphaeraceae > Megasphaera. The sequence continues at coordinate 2,840 of DJEN01000058.1, forward strand.
TCATGCCGTTAAGGGAATGGAAACTACAATTATCAAGTCCGGCGTATTTCGTGCCATACTGCCGAAAAATCATCCGCTGACCGAGAAAAAATTTCTCACACTTAACGATTTAGAAGAAGAACCCTTCCTATTGTTGGAAGAAGGCGTATACAGCGAACCGTTGGCGGCATTCCATGCAGCAGGAATTACACCCAAGATAAAACTGCGTGTTCATGATGATTATTCGATATTATCCATGGTAGAGCAAGGATTAGGCGTATCGATTCTAACCGAACTTGTTTTGCACAAGACAAATTATAATGTTGTATCAGTACCTATTGAACCGGCTATCGTCCGTACTATGAGCATCGTGACAAAAGATAAAAATACATTGCCGTTAGCAAGTAAAACATTTATTCAGTATATGATGAAATGCAAAGAAAATCTATTATAAACCGAATTTCGTTTCAATATCTATACAGTTGTCCCCATGTTGAGACACAAAAAAAAGAACGTGTAAAGTAAAAATCTCTACGCGTTCTTTTTTTATGTAAAAGTGAGTATTTAAAATATCTTTTATTTACAATGTTTTTAAAATCGAAAGCAGTTTTTCTACATCTTCATCGGTCGTGGCCCAGTCTGTTGCCAGCCGCACTACCGTATGATAGGCATCATAAGGTTCCCAGAAGCTGAATTCCACTTGCTGCGATAAGGCTTCCATGTCTTCATTTTTCAAAATCGGGAAAATCTGATTCGTCGGTGCTTCGATATAGAGAGAGTATCCTTCCTGAATCAATGTTTCGCGAATACGTTGGGCTGCTTGAATAGCAGACTGGCCAATCGTTTCATACAAGCCGTCTGTAAACAGCACATCAAACTGGATGCCTAGGAGTCGGCCTTTTGCCAGCAAAGCTCCCTGCTGCTTGGTATACGTAAAGAAATGCGGAATATAGCCGTGCTGAGGTATGACAACGGCTTCTCCAAAGAGGGTGCCGCATTTGGTGCCGCCAATATAGAATACGTCGCACAAAGCAGCTAAATCAGCCAGGGATACGTCATTTTCCGGACACGCCAGCGCATACGCCAAGCGGGCGCCGTCTACATACAGAGAAAGATGTTCTTTTTGGCACACGTCATGAATCGCCTGCAGTTCTTTTTTCGAGTACAGCGTGCCGTATTCTGTCGGCTGTGAAATATAGACCATACCGGGAACTACCATGTGTTCATGATTATCGTCTGCATAAAAATCCCGCACGTACTGTGCAATATCTTCTGCTGAAAGCTTGCCCATATGCTGCGGCAAAGGCAGTACTTTGTGTCCTCCTGCTTCAATGGCACCTGCTTCATGCAGGCTGATATGACCGGTATCAGCAGCTATAACGCCTTCATAGGCTTTTAAAACGGCACTGATGACCGTTGCATTCGTCTGCGTACCGCCTACTAAAAAATAGATGTCTGCATCCGGGCACTGACATGCCGCACGGATTTTTTCTTTGGCAGATGCAGTAAACGCATCTGTGCCATACCCCGGCGTTTTCAACAAATTTGTAGCTGCCAACTGTTTGATAATCGCAGGATGCGCCCCTTCCATATAATCAGATGTAAATGAAATTTTTTCTATCGCCATATAGATTTCCCTCTTTCTGTCAGTATGGATATCTTTTATTCTGTATTTTATAATACAGAATAAGCCAGCCTGCTGCAATGCGTTTTTTTCTATTGTGATACGATTTATCTCACACGTTTTTTTATGATTTCATGACGCATTTTCTGTATATTTTGCTGAAATGTCTTGCTGTCTGCCATGGCAATCCTCGTATACAGCACATCACCAATCGCCATATGAATCATGCGGGACGCACCTGCTTCGGACGAATACTTGACTTCGCGTCCCATACCGCACAAGCAAATATCTGCTAGTTTGGCCAGCGGTGACTGCCCATGGCTGGTAATCACAATAATTTTAGCTCCATTACGTTTAGCCGCCTGTACGGACTGAATCAATTCACTGGACGCGCCGCTGTGCGATACGGCAATGACAGCATCCTGCGCTGTCAGTAATGCCGCAGACGTGGCCTGCATGTGTGAATCAGCATAATCCTGCACGGCAAAACCAAAGCGCACATACCGGGTTACGATGTCCCGGCAGACTGTCGCCGAATTGCCAAACCCATACACGGCAATCCGTCTTGCCTGCCGCAGTATGCGAGCCGCTTCATCTACTGCTTCATAGTCCAGTAAAGACAAAGTATCCTGCAGGCCGTCGCTCAGGTTTTGAAATACTTTGACAGCGACCGTATGGCAGTCATCTTGACTGTGGATATCATGATACTGTTTTGTTTCTGATGCCGACAACTCAGCCGTCAAATTCATTTTCAATTCCTGCAGGCCGCTGAAGCCAAGCTTTTTGCAAAATCGGGATACTGTAATTTCCGAGCTTTCTGTCGCAGCCGCAATATCAGAAATCGTCTGCGCCAGCACACGTTCCGGTACTGCTGTAATATAATCAGCAATACGGCGCTCTGATTTAGTCAGACCGCCGTATGCACTGCGCAGAACGGGGAATTTTTGAATTTGTTCATCATGCATAAGACATTCTCCATTCCGTTTCATTATGTACTTGTATTATAACTTAACCGACAAACATGTTCAATACCAAAACTCCAATGAGCCCCATGACCGCAATAATCGTTTCCAACGCGCACCATGTCCGTACCGTTTCCTTGACTGTCAAGCCAAAAAATTCTTTGAAAAGCCAGAAGCCAGGATCGTTCGGCGGGCTGAAAATCAGTGAGCCGGCACCCGTAGCCAGCACCATCAATTCCGGATTGGCACCCGTAGCCGCGCAAATAGGTGCCGCAATACCGCCGGCTGTCAATGCCGCAACTGTCGCCGAGCCGCAGGCTGTACGGATTACGGCTGCGACGAGCCATGCCAAAAAGAGCGGTGATAAGTCAGAATCTGCGACAAGTGAGCCAATATACGTGCCGACACCGCTGTCAATCAAAATCTGCTTCAGCGCGCCGCCACCGCCGACAATCAGCAAAATCATAGCGATAGCCAAGACGGCATCCTGAATGATTTTCATGACTTCATCCATTTTTTTGCCGCGGCCCAAGCCAAATGTATAAATAGCAATGGCAACAGAAATCGTCAGTGCCATATCCGGCTGGCCTAAAAATGTAAGGACGTGACGGACAGGCGACGCATCAGCCATCGTCAATTTGGCAATAGCCGAAGCCGCCATCAAAACGACAGGAACCAAGGCCGTAAACACGGAAATGCCAAAACCGGGCATTTCATCATCTTTAAAAATTTTCGGGTTGTATAATCCTTTAGGGATTTCCGGATTAATATCTTTTGTCAAATTGCAGTACAGCGGCCCTGCAACGATTGCTGTCGGCACAGCGATAATGGCCCCGTACACAAGGGTCGTGCCAATATCGGCATTATAAATAATAGAAATAGCCGTCGGACCCGGATGAGGCGGCAAAAAGCCGTGCGTAACCGAAAGAGCTGCCGCCATAGGAATCCCTACTTCCAGCAGCGGGATTTTAGCTTCCGCCGCAATCGTAAATACGAGTGGAATCAGCAGTACAAAGCCGATTTCATAGAACAAAGCAATCCCGACGATAAAACCGGTCAGGCAGACCGCCCATTTTACCTTTTCACGGCCAAATACGTTAATCAGCGTCGTAGCAATGCGCTGAGCGCCGCCGCTTTCTGCCATGAGCTTGCCCAGCATGGCCCCAAAGGAAACAACAACGGCCAAACCGCCCAAGGTGCCTCCCAATCCTTTTTCAATCGTAGGAATTAATTTGTCTACCGGCATGCCTTCTGCCAGCCCTACCAGACCTGCTACCAACAGCAACGCCAAAAAGCTGTTCAGTTTTACTTTGACAATTAAGAAAAATAAGACAAGAATGCCTATCGCTAAAATGACAAGCGGCATAGTAAATCCTCCTTTTTATTTTGTATAATGTTCCTGCCACTGGTGATGGAACATTCCTTTTTTATCAATTCGTTTGAATGTATGGGCACCGAAATAGTCCCGCAGTGCCTGAATCAAGTTGGCACCTACGCGGGGACTGCTGTACGTGTCGAGATATTCCAAGGCATTGGCATATGCCGGTACCGGAATGCCGACCTGCACGGCCAGTGCCACAATCTGCCGCAGACTGTCTTGGTTTGCATTGATTTTATCTAAGAAAAATTCATCAAAAATCAGGTTTTCCAGCGCCGGATTTTTAGCGTATGCTTCTGTAATCTTATTCAAAAATTCTGCCTGAATAATGCAGCCTGCCCGGAAGATAGAAGCAATGCGCCCGTAATCAAGATGCCACTGATACGTTTCCGAAGCACTGCGGTACAGTGAAAATCCCTGGGCATAGGCTACGATTTTCGCCGTATATAAACTCTTCCGTACTGCTTCTACAAAGGCTGCTCCTTCTTGTTTCGTCAAGCCAGGCTTGTGAATGACTGCTTGAGCCTTCTGCCGTCCCGGCAAGTTGGACATGACGCGGGCGTTGCAGGCTGCCGTAATCATAGAAATATCGACGCCCTGCTTCATGGATTCGATACTTGTCCAGCGTCCGGTTCCTTTTTGTCCTGCCGCATCGGCAATATAATCGACGACTTCGCCGCCGGCTGCGTCTTTTTCTGCAAAAATATCAGCAGCAATGCCAATGAGGAAGCTTTTCAGTTCTCCCTGGTTCCACTGATGGAAGATTTCAGAAATCTGGGTGTTTGTATAGCTGCCTACGTATTTCAGCAGCAAATACGCTTCGGCAATAAGCTGCATGTCGGCATATTCAATGCCGTTGTGCACCATCTTGACATAATGGCCGGCACCGTCTTCTCCCATGTAAGCACAGCACGGCGTACCGTCCGCTGCTTTGGCAGCAATGGCTTCATAAATAGGCTGAATTTCCGCATACGTGTCCTTATTGCCGCCAGGCATAATCGACGGTCCGCGGCGCGCGCCGGTTTCACCGCCGGAAATGCCCATGCCGTAAAAATGGAGGCCCTGTTCTTTGCAGTATGTATAGCGGCGGCGTGTATCGCCAAAATAAGAATTGCCGCCGTCAATAATAATATCTCCGTCCTCTAAAAGCGGTACCAGTTGGTCAATCATACTGTCTACCGGTGCGCCGGCCATAATCATCAGCATGATTTTGCGCGGGCGCTGCAGCGACTGCACAAAGGCCTGCAGTTCATAGTACCCCGTAATAGCGGCATGTGGCTGCTCGCTGATAAATTTTTGTGTCAAATCCGGCGTATAGTTATAAACAGAAACCGTAAAGCCGTGGTCTGCCATATTCAGTGCCAGGTTGCTGCCCATGACGGCCATGCCGACGACGCCAATATCATGTAAATTCATTATTTATCTTCCCTTCTATTCAGCACTATATTTTCTTTTGATACGCTGTAATATCTACAAATTCTTGCTGCAAATTATGATACAGCCGTTCAAAAATATCATACAGCTGCGTATATACAGCTACATTTTCTTCTATCGGCGTGTAAATTCGTTTGGGATGTACCAGATGAGCCGTATCGGCAATACTCTTTAATTTGCCGCTGGAAATAAAGCCCAGTACAGCGGCTCCAAACGCAGCCCCTTCGCTGTTGTCCGGCAGCGTAATCGGCGCGTTGAGGACATCCGACAAAATCTGCAGCCAAAGTTTGGATTTGGTAAAACTGCCGCTGACGCGGATATCTTTGATATCGCCAAATTCCTTTAAAGCCAGCATGACACTGTTCAGACTGTAGCAAATGCCTTCCATGACAGCACGAATCATATGGGACCGGCTGTGATTGAGGGAAAAGCCAAAGAACATCCCCCGCAGTTCAGAGTTCCAATACGGAGACCGTTCCCCTGTAAAGCAAGGCAGGCAAATCAAGCCGTCAGCGCCGGCATCGACATGTTCGGCTTTCATCGTCATCAAATCATACGGGTCAATATCCAGACTTTCCAAGGCATTACCGCCATAATGGCAAATCTTGTCGCGAACCCAGCGGAGAATCATGCCACCGTTATTGATGGCACCGCCGGCAACCCACATGTCATCTGTCAGATTGTAGCACCATGTCCGCATTTGCGGATCTGTTTTGGGCTGTTTCGTCAGCATGCGCAGCGCACCGCTGGTACCAATCGTACCGCTGAGCTGGCCCGGCTGCACGGCACCAATTCCTACATTGACCAGCACGCCGTCGGTTGCGCCGATAACGACGGGAAGCCCCTGCGGCAGATTCATGGATTTGGCAGCGTCAGCTGTCAAACGCTGGCTGTACGTAGTAGAAACTACCTTGGGCATATACGCTTTCGTTATGCCGACATAGGTAAGGATTTCGTCATCCCAATCTAAGGTTTGTTCATTGTACATGCCGCTTGTGCTGGCTGCCGATTTGTCAATCACCCATTCACCCGTCATATGATAAAAGATATAATCTTTTAACGAGCCTACATAGTGCATCTGTTTAAACAGTTCCGGCTGGTTTTCCCGCAGCCAAATAATTTTGGCCAGCGGATAGCAGGCATGAATCGGGCAGCCTGTCCGTTCATAAAAAGACTGGCACAATGTCGGATTTTTTTTCATATTCCGTACAATGCCGGCACTGCGGCTGTCTGCCCAAGTTTGCATATCCATGAGCGGTTCCAAGTGTTCATCCAAGCCAGCAAAACTATGCATGACCGTACTCAGGGCAATCCCTGCCAGCTCTTTGTTTTTATAGCGGAGCTGTGCCGAAGTGCGGCGTACGACATCTTCAACGGCTTCATAAATCTGCAGCGGACTTTCTTCTGCCCAATCCGGATGCGGCGTAAGCAGCGGGTAAAACGCTTCTGACGAGCATACATTCGTGCCGTCCTCTGTATACGCAATCGCCCGTACGCCTGTCGTTCCTACATCTACACCAATCCAAACTTCTTGGTTTGCCGAGTTCATAGTAATTGATGTATCCATCCATTTCATCCTTTCTGTATATCATCAAACAATTCATTTGTATCTTTTTCTACTTGTATTATACGCAATTTTGCGCTATAAATGCAATGTTTATTTCATTTTATTTCTTATTTTATGATATTTTTACATCATAAATAAATCTATATCTATGAAAAAAATACATTTTAGACGTTTAGTCTGTTCTATGATATACTACCAATAGTACATATATTAAGGAGGTCTTTTTCATGAACGTTGTTTTATTAAACGGCAGCCGCCGTGAAGCAGGCTGCACATATACAGCCTTATCGGAAGTAGCCAAAGTGCTGCAGGAAAATGGTATTGATACAGAAATCATTCATGCCGTACCGACAGATGACGTAGTCGCTTCCGTTGCTGAAAAAATGAAAACAGCCGACGGCTTAGTCATCGGCTCCCCTGTATACTGGGCATCCCCATCGGGTGAAATTATTTCCTTTATGGATAAATTAGCAGGTACAGCCGGCGCTGCCCTGATTCACAAAGTCGGTGCTACCGTCGCTTCTGCACGCCGCGGCGGCACGACGGCTACATTAGACGTATTAAATAAATACCTGTCCTACCATCAAATGGTTTCTGTTGCCGGCAACTATTGGCCCATGGTACACGGCAACACACCGGAAGAAGTACGCCAGGACAAAGAAGGCCTGCAGATTATGCGCATCTTAGGCCGCAATATGGCTTGGATTCTTAAATGCATTGAAGCCGGTAAAAAAGCGGGTATCGAAGCTCCCACTACAGAAGATAAAATCTTCACAAACTTTATCCGCTGATATCCTCACATGCGGCTTTTGCATGCTCATCATAAAAACGCCCGTAGGCAGTGACTGCACTGCCATACGGGCGTTTTTACTGTATGAGATTAAAAAGGGAGTTTAATTCTCTTCCCTCTAAAGGAAGACGGCGTATTACTTGCTCAGAGCAACTACAGCTGCCACTGCCGCAATGCCTAAAGCCCAGTTGGCTTTTTTATTGGCATCGTCAGCATCTTTTTGTGCTTTGCTCTTTCTGTGGTTTTCCCGATAATCCGGGCGGTCATGACGAGGATTATCCCGTTGTTCCCACTGCGGCGGACGGGGCGGTCTATGGTCAGCAGCCTGTACGGCAACGGTAGCACCGCTCAGCATAGTCATCATCATGGTCATTACCAAGGTCATTTTAGTCATTTTTTGTATACGCTTCATCATATGTATCACTCCTCGTCATTTGATAGGTACAGTATACCTTGTTTTTGTTACAGTTTCGTGACAGCGTTTTGGCAAGAGTGATACAGTTTATCCCTGTTTTTATGACGGCGCATAACGCGTAAAAATCAGCCATTTGCCGGCACGGCGGTACAGCTGCCACTGGCCGGGAACAATCTCTTCAAATTTTTCTTTGTCGTCTTCGTGAACGACGGCTATAATTTTCCTGTCCTGCGGCAGCTCGCTGCTTTCAACAAAAGGCATCATATTTTTTGCATTCCAGTTAAGTCCGTTTGGCTGATACTTGTCCAATGTTCCCGGTGCTATCAGCCGTTTGGCCATATAGCCGGAATAATACGTCAGCGAGACAGGATACCGTTTACCGCACGTAATGACATACGCCCGTTCTCCACCAAGATGCTGCACAGCCTGTCCGGCATCATAAGCCGACATTTCCCGGCAGACAGGCACAGCAACAAACATCGTCAGCATCAAATAGGCAGCGATACTGATGGCACTGATATAGCGGACCAGCATAGTATGATGTTTCAAATACGCAGCAAAGCCAATCGCTACAGGCACCATATACGGAAATGTATATGTCGGATATTTGGTTGCCACACATTGATAAAAAACAAAGACCACGACAGCCCACGTCACCAAAAACTGCTGCCGCATATCCCATTTGGGAAGCCGGCGGGCCATACGGATTTGTGCGATTGTCTGCTTGAGCCGCTGCCATCCCTGATAGCGTTTCCATGCCAGAGGCAGCGTCAGTGTCCAAGGGAAAAAACCTATCAAAAAAATGCACGTATAATAGTACCATACATTAAATTGGGGATGTTCTGATTCAGTAGCCCGCAGCACATTATGAACACCTAAAAAATTAAGAATAAAATCACTGCCGTGCAGCATATACATAGGACCGTACCAGGCACAGGCAATTAAAATAAACAGCAGCAATCCCGAAAAGAGCTTGATTTTGGTAAATAGTGCTTTTATGTCATGACGCCAAGCTAAAAACAGGATAATAATCAGTCCCGGCTGCACCAATCCTACAGGACCTTTGGTAAGCACGGCGACAGCGGAACACACGTACGCTGCATAGTACCACTTGGTCTTTCCTTCGCTGTATGCAATATAAAAGCAAATCAGCGTGGCTGCAAATAAAAGAAATAAAGTCATATCCGTAATCACGGCTTTGGATATATAAAAATATTCCAATGATGTCAAAAGCACCAAGGATGCAGTACATGCCGTTTTTTTATCATACAGGCGAGCTGTAAACGCATACGTAAGCAAAATGCCGAGAACACCACATAAGGCAGAAAAAAATCGCGCAGCAAAATCATTCATGCCAAACAAAGAAAAAGCAGCCATGAGTTCCCAATAAAAGAAAATCGGCTTGTCGTACCAGTAATGGCCAAAAATCCGCGGCGACATATAATCACCGGCAGCCAGCATTTCTTTGGCAGTCAGTACATAATTTGATTCTACCGGATCTGTTACCATAACTTGGGAATTACCAAAGAAACATATAATCACAGCTAATAGTCCTACAAGCCATATATAATACGAACCTTTCCATTCTATTTTCACAATATGTCCTCTCTTTCTCTTGCAGCATATTTTTATTGCCTGTTGTGCGCAGATGCATCCGGATGGTCACGGTCCTGACGATGGCCAGAGCCGTGCTGTTTTTGCTGCTGCATATCCAAACGCAGCGGAACATACGGTATCATCTTCTTTATAATCCGCTTGGACAACACAATCCACACTAAAAAACAACTAATACACAGCCAGACAATACTCAGCCAAACCCAAGTTTGCTGCATGTGCAGCGGATACATGCCTTTATATTCACGAGGCATTGCAATGGCTTCCTGGCTGACCGCTGCCACCTGTACGCCTGTGCTGCGTGACATATACAGATATGCCAAGGTATTTTCTTTCCATATCATGGCCGCCGTATCCGTATCGGGATTTACAGTATCAGTCCCCGTCTGCTGTCCGGCAATTTTTTTCTGGGCTGCTGCGATGGTCTGCCATGGGTCACTGCCGTCCGTTGCGTACACGATCTGTCCGTCTTGATACACCGCAACGGCAAGCCCTTGATTTTCCAATACCCGGCATCGTTCCTGCAGTTCACCCTGTTCGTCCGCTGTATACGTATCTGCACACCTGCGCAGCCCGCCCAGCGCAAACTGCAGTTTTTCCTGCGGGCTGCTTTCCGGCCACACAAGGGCCATCATATCTGCCTGCCAAGACTGACCCGGCAGTATGACTCGTGCAATGCCGATACAGGCCAATGCAGCAAAAACAAGCAGCAAAACCGACATCGTAACATGACAAATCCAAATTCGTGCTAACTTAGATACATTGGTATGCTTCATGATATCACCTAATTACCCCTGTGCATGCCAGCATGCACGTTTTTTTATTATACTATAAACAGTATATAATTCCTAATCTTTATTTATCGTAGCATGCATTTCTAACAAATCTCTAACGAAACGATTACATTACAAAAAATAATTGCGTTCCTGTATTTGACAATCTCTATTAGTAGTGCTAATATATAGAACAACAACAAGAATATTCAGTTCATCCAGAGCAGCTGAGGGACTGGCCCTATGAAGCTGCGGCAACCCCCTATACGGGAAGGTGCCAATTCCAACGGATTTTCCGGCAGATGAAGCGAGAGCATACATGCATGAAGTCGTCATCTGTTGACGGCTTTTTTTTGTTGTAACAACTATACCAAGGAGTTGATATTGTGATTAAATTGGAAAATATTACCAAAACCTACGACGGCAAAGCACAAGTACATGCCTTAAAGGGTATCAACATGACGATTGACGACGGTGAAATTTTTGGTATTATCGGCAAAAGCGGCGCCGGCAAATCTACCCTTGTTCGCTGCATTAATATGCTGGAACGCCCGACCAGCGGCAATGTCATCATTGATGATAAAAATATGACTAACATGTCCGATGCGCAGCTGCGGGCAGAACGCAAAAACATCGGTATGATTTTCCAACACTTTAACCTGCTTTCATCCCGTACGGTCTTTGACAACATCGCCTTTCCGCTTGAACTCGTCGGCGCTTCCAAAGAAGCCATCCAGAAAAAAGTAGCCGATTTGCTGGAACTCGTCGGATTGACAGAACGGCAGTACAACTATCCGTCCCAGCTTTCCGGCGGGCAGAAGCAGCGTGTCGGCATTGCCCGGGCACTGGCGAGCGATCCGAAGATTTTGCTGTGTGATGAAGCTACATCCGCGCTGGATCCGCAGACGACAAAAGCAATTTTGGAACTGCTGCAGGATATCAACAAGCGTCTCGGCATTACGATTGTCATCATCACGCATGAAATGGCTGTTATCAAAGAAATCTGCGACCGCGTTGCCGTTATTGAAGGCGGCGTCATCAAAGAACAAGGCCGTGTCGTCGATGTCTTTACCAACCCGCAGTCGCAGACGATGAAAGATTTCGTTAAATCCATTATTAATATGGAACTGCCGGCAGGCATTAAAAAAATGGGCATTACAGACCAGCCGGCACCGGATTACGGCATGCTCGTACGTCTTCGCTTTAAAGGCAAAGAAACCAACAATCCTATTGTCGCTTCTATCGTCGAAAAATTTCACACCTATGTCAGCGTACTGTACGGCAACATCGATTATATCCAAGACGAACCGTTCGGCTATTTAATCGTTGTCGTCATGGGCGACATGGAAGCACAAGCCAAAGCGTTAGCCTATATCAAAGAATTACCTGTTGGAAGTGAGGTTTTAGGTTATGTCCCAAGAAATCATTAAATTAATGCTGCAAGGCATTCAAGAAACCGTATTCATGGTTGCTGTTTCCACTGTTATCGCCGCTATCATCGGTATTCCCCTGGGCATTACGCTCGTAACGACCAGCAAAGGCCATATTTTAGAAAACCGTGTGATCAACAGCATCCTCGGCACGATTGTCAATGTCATCCGTTCGATTCCGTTTATCATCCTGATGGTAGCAATTATTCCGCTAACACGTATTATTGCCGGCACCTCCATCGGCACGACAGCAGCCTGCGTACCGCTGACGATTGTCGCTATTCCTTTCCTTAGCCGCTTAGTAGAAACATCTATCCGAGAAGTCGATTTCGGTTTGGTAGAAGCTGCCGAATCCATGGGCGCGACACCGTTTCAAATCATCCGCAAGGTCTTGATTCCGGAAGCACTGCCGACTATTATCAACAACATTACCGTCCTTATTGTCAATTTAATTGGCGCATCGGCTATGGCAGGCGCTATTGGCGGCGGCGGCCTTGGGGATATTGCCATCCGCTACGGGTATCAGCGGTTCCGCGCGGACGTCATGCTCGCTACAATTATCATTTTAATTGTTGTCGTCAATCTCATTCAAGCCTGCGGCGACTTTGCTTCCCGTAAGAAAAACAAACGCTAATACGTAAGTATTCATTTTTTTACTACGTCCTATTCGCATAAAAAGGAGTCATGCAGCATGAAACATGTATGGAAAAAAGTATTTACTTTCGCCGCTGTTGCGTCTCTTTGCCTGTTTGCTGCCGGATGCGGCAGTACGGACAACAACAGTGCCAGCTCATCACAGGAAAAGAAAGAAATCACACTGGGCGTTACGCCCGGTCCACAGGCAGAAATTGCTGAAGAAGTAAAGAAAGAGGCTGCTAAACAGGGCATTCTCATCCACATCATGGAATTTTCTGATTACGTTACACCGGATGTGGCGTTGTCCAACAAGGAAATTGATATGAACTCATACCAGCACAAACCGTTTATGGACAATCTGGTCAAGGACAAAGGCTTGAAAATCGCTTCTGTCGGCAATACGGTCATCGCCCCTATCGGCTTATACTCGCACAAAATCAAAAGCCTGGATGAAATCAAAGACGGCGATACCGTAGCCGTGCCAAACGATCCGACCAACGGGGCACGCGGTATTCTGCTGCTGCAGCAGGCTGGTTTGATTAAAGTCAAAGACGGCGTAAAATATCCGACTTCTACAGATGTTGCCGAAAATCCGAAACATTTGCAAATTAAAGAATTGGAAGCCGCACAAATTCCCCGTTCTCTCGATGATGTTACCTTTGCCGCTATCAATACGAACTTCGCGATGGATGCCGGTTTAGACCCGGTTCACGATGCCTTCTTCCGTGAAGACAAAGATTCGCCATATGCCAATATTCTGGCTGTCCATGAAGATGATGTAAACAATGCGACACTGCAGAAAATCGTCAAGATTTACCAAAGCGACACGATTAAACAATACATCGAAGAACACTTTAAAGGCGCCTTGATTCCGGCATTTTAAAAAACAAAAATAACTGTTCCTTTGTACGGAGCAGTTATTTTTTTATAAGGCTTAATTTATGGAGTAAAATCTGCTACAATACTAATCATACACATATGTATTCATGAAAGAAGGGCTTTAGAATGATTTCTATTTCAGAAGAAACAAAAACAACGCTGCAAAAGGCGTATCCAGAATTTGAAGAAGCATGTCATGCATTCTTCCGCCAAGAACTGCCTGCCAGCAAATACAAAGGCATTTCCGGCAAATTTGGCAGCTATGCTGAACGCGGCGGCAAAAGCGGTATGGTTCGCATGCGTTTTTCCGGCGGCTTAATCAGCAAAAAGCAAATTCAATTTCTTGCAGAAGCGTTGGAAAAATACCATGTATCTTTAGTTCACTTTACGACAGGCCAGGCCATCCAGTATCATAAGCTCAGCGGCGAAGATATTCTTTCCTTATATCAGGAATGTTTTGACCAGGGCATTTACTGTGCCGGCGGCGGCGGCGACAACCCCCGCAATGTAACGGCCAGCCCGCTGCGCGGCGTAGATCCGAATGAATTTTTTGATATTTCCCCGTATGTAGATGCCGCAGCCAGCTATGCTATTTCCTTAATCCCCCAACTGCACCTGCCCAGAAAATATAAAATCGGCTTTTCCAGCGGCTCGGACAACGAAGGACATGCAACGTTTAAAGACTTGGGCTTTCTCGCCAAGAAAAACGGTACCTTCGATGTATATGCTGCCGGCGGCTTGGGTGCTTCCAATCCCCGCTTAGGCATTAAAGTTGCCGAAAACGTAGACCCGACAAAGATTTTGTATTATATTGATGCCTTTGCACAGGTCTTTATGAAATATGGTGACTATACCAATCGTGCCAAAGCCCGTTCCCGTTTTATGCCAACGAATTTAGGCGATGACGAATTCTGCCGTGTTTTCCAAACGTACCTAAAACAATCGGAAGAAAAAGACTTGGATATTACACCGGTTTCCACGCCGATTACCAAAAAAGCGCCCACTTCTGCTGCGCCTGTCAACCCGCGGATTCAGCGTCAAAAACAGGCCAACCTGTACTATGTATCCTATCACCCCACAGCCGGCACGCCAGATCGGGATGTATTCCTTCACCTGCTGCAGTATCTGTCTACAGTAGACGGTGTTGAAATTCGGCTACAGCCTGATGAAACATTGTACGCCATCAACTTAACAGCAGAAGAAGCAGAAAAAGCCGCTGCCATTACCGAAGGTGATACAGCACACAATGCTTTTGAAGCGTCTGTTTGCTGCATTGGCGCTTCGATTTGCCAGCAGGGCCTGCGCGACTCCCATGCAATGCTGCTTCACACCCTGCAGAAACTGCATGACTCCCATGTCGATACGTCGCTGCTGCCGCAGCTGCATATATCCGGCTGCCCGGCTTCCTGTGGTACGCCGCAGGTGGGTGCCATTGGCCTGCGCGGAGCTGCAAAGAAAATCGACGGTGCTATGCAGCCTGCTTTTGCCGTATTAGCCGGCGGTACCTATACAGCTACGCAGGAACACTTGGGAACAGAAATCGGCGTCATTACAGAAGCCAACATTCCCGCATTTCTTACACAATTAGCGGCAGTCCTGCAAAAAGCCAATCAGCCGTTTACCACATGGTATCCGGCACACCATGAAGAATTTGCCGCACTCGTCAAGACAATCGAATAAACTTTTCTAGGCAGAAAAGCCAAAAACTCTCTGACAGTCCTTAAAGCAGACTGTACAGAGAGTTTTTTTGTTTTCTTTTTTTTAGTTATCGATTATCTACTTTTTCAGGATATAGATCGTGCTGGGACAGCCGCTGCCAAGCGACTTGTTCCCATGGCGTCCCTTTTTTGCCGTAATTGCAGTACGGGTCAATACTAATACCTCCGCGCGGCAGGAATTTACCCCATACTTCAATATATTTAGGATCCATGCGGGCAATTAAATCATCCATAATGATATTCACGCAGTCCTCATGGAAATCGCCGTGATTGCGAAAACTGAATAAATACAGCTTCAGTGACTTGCTTTCTACCATCCGTGTATCCGGCACATACGAAATATAAATCGTCGCATAGTCAGGCTGGCCGGTCATCGGGCACAGGCTGGTAAATTCGGGACAATTAAACTTGACAAAATAGTCCCGGTCCGGATGTTTGTTAATAAATGTTTCCAACAGGTCAGGATTGTAATCCTGACTGTATGCAGTATGCTGATTGCCAAGGAGTGTTACACCCTGCAATTCTTCTTTTGAACGGCTCATATGCCCTCCTGATGAAAAATATATACCTTTGCCAACGCATGAATCAAAAATACACCGCAAATCGCAGGCGGCAGCTGGCCCACTGACAGATTGATGACGAGCATGCCGTACGGCAGCTGCAGCAGATACGAAAGCCACAAACTGACGACCAGTGAAGGAACCCACCAAATAGGCAGCACGGTCAGCCAGACATTGCCGTGATGCTGTCTAATCTGCACAATCAGCCACGTCGTTATCATGCCGACTGCACAGCCGCCCAGCATATCCAGCGGTCCCAAGCCGCCAAACAAAAAATTAGCAATGAGATTGGCAATCCCCAGCGGCACAACTAGGAAGGGGTACCAATACGCCAATGCATACAACGCAGTCGCAATACGAATTTGATAGGCTCCGAAGGATATGCCTTGAGTCACATACAATACAACAATATATACAGCAATGACCATGCTTGCTATGGTCATTCGTTTCGTAGTAGCCAGGAAATTATACATCAGCGTCACCCCCTTTCATGGTTAAGCAAAAAATAAACGGGCTTGCCGAAACAAACCCGTCGTGTACGTATGGTACTGCTTCCTAGTTTTGTTTATCGACAGGATGGATTGCGAACTGTCCTTTACGCTTTATGCTATTACCAAATAACGTGTCCCAGTACATGGTCTACCGGTACTGGCCCGATGAAACGGCTGTCACTACTGTGATTGCGGTTATCACCCATACAGAATACATACCCTTCGGGAATCTTGATTTCATCCTTGCGGCTGTATTCCATCGTTTCATTAATATACGGTTCATCTAAGGCTTCGCCATTGCGCCATACCTTGCCGTCATGGAATGCCAGCGTATCGCCCGGCCGGCCGATAACGCGTTTGACCCAGACATTTTTCGTCTGTAAATCATGATTGAAAAATGCCAGGTAGTTGTTCATCGGTTCTACAACGTCATCTTTCCACGTCCGATGGTACTGTGTACGGCTGTCAATGATGACAATGTCACCATAGTTAGGTACTTCCCGCAGGACATGATTCCATTTGGATACAATCAAATATTCTCCGTTGTGCAGTGTCGGCACCATCGATTCACCGGACACCCGTGTCGGCTGAAAGAAAAATATATGAATTACCATGGCAATGGCTAACGCTATGATAATAGAATAAACCCATTCAAAAACTTCATGAAAAAATGTATTCACACCAACCCCTCCTTCGTTGCGTACGTATCTATTGTAACAAAGGGTACGCATAAAAGCAAGGCTGCGCTATTACTCATCATCATACTCATGCCTAATCTCGTTCCAGCCAGTCGCGGAATTCTTCTTCGGAAATAATATGCGTTCCCAGCTTTTGCGCTTTTTCATATTTGCTGCCCGGTTCGGCACCGGCGACGACGAGCGTCGTTTTTTTAGTAACAGCCGACGTACATTTACCGCCCCGGTCTTCTACAGCCTGCTGTGCTTCTTTGCGCGTCATGGTCTGCAGTTTGCCTGTCAAAACGACAATTTCGCCGTCAAAGGCCGTACTAATCAGCTGCCGTTTTTCAGCTGTCATATCAATGCCATAAGCCTGCAGTTTCTGTATCAATGCCTGATTATCCGGATTGCCTGCATACGCCGCAATGCTTGCGGCAATACGCGGGCCAATTTCACCAATAGCCGTCAGCTCATCGACAGACGCCTTCATCACTGCATCCATCGAACCAAAACATTCTGCCAAAATCCGGCCGGCTTTGGCACCGACAAAGCGAATCCCCAAGGCAAACAAGACGCGTGCCAAGCCGACATGCTTGCTATCCTCAATCGCTTGCAGCAGATTATCTGCTGACTTTTCACCAAACCCTTCCAAATCTACCAATTCGTCTTTGGTCAATCCGTATATGTCGGACACATCATGAATCAGCTGCTGCTGCAGCAGCTGCTGCACAATCGCATCACCTAAGCCGTCAATGTTCATGGCATCACGGGAAACAAAATGGGCTATTTTTTCACTAATAACAGCCGGACAGTTGGGATTGGTACAGCGTGTAGCCGCCTCCCCTTCAAGCCGTACGACAGGACTGCCGCAGCACGGGCAGGTCTTGGGCATAGCAAATACCGTTTCGTTTCCTGTTCTGTCGGAGGTAACTGGGCGAACGACTTCCGGAATAATTTCACCGGCTTTTTGGATAATGACGGTATCACCAACACGAATGTCTTTTTCTTTAATATAGTCTTCATTATGCAGAGTTGCCCGCTTGACCGTCGTTCCTGCCAGCCGTACGGGCTTAAGGTCTGCTGCCGGTGTCAGCACGCCCGTTCGTCCCAGCGTAATCGAAATCCCCAAGACCTTTGTTTTTGCCTGTTCCGGCGGAAATTTATACGCAATGGCCCAGCGGGGAATTTTGACGGTATTTCCCAACCGTGTCTGCTGGGCAAAGGAATTGACCTTGACGACCATGCCGTCTGTCGCATAAGGTAGTGTATCACGCCGTTCATCCCACGTGTGGATAAACTGAATGACTTCAGCCATCGTCTTGAATTTCCGGTATTCCGGATTGACTTGAAAACGGAATGCCTTCAAATCAGCCAGCAGTTCTTCCTGACTGTTGATTTCGATGCCGACATTACCTCCCAAGGCATAAGCAAAAAATGCCAGCTTGCGCTGTGCCGTAATGCTCGGGTCCAGCTGCCGCAGCGAGCCTGCGGCGGCATTGCGGGGATTGGCAAACGGTTCTAACTCATCATCCCGGCGCTGTGCATTCAGCTTGGCAAAGGATTCAATCGGCATGTACACTTCGCCGCGGATTTCGATATGCGGTGACGTACTATCAATATGCAGAGGAATCGTGCGAATAGTGCGCACATTATTGGTAATATCTTCACCTACACGACCGTCGCCGCGGGTTACGCCGCGGATAAACTGCCCGTATTCATAAATCAAGTTGACAGCAAGCCCGTCAATTTTCAATTCCACGACATACTCTACCTCTTCACCGTCCAAATCTTGGCGCACACGCTGGTCAAACTCCATCAGCTCTGCATCGTTAAAGACATCACCTAAACTAAGCATCGGCCTGTCGTGGGTATATTTAGCAAAGCCGCCAGAAATTTTGGAGCCGACACGCTGTGTCGGTGAATCCGGTGTAATCCATTCCGGGTGAGCTTTTTCTATCGTTTCCAGTTCCCGATACATCATATCGTATTCATAATCGGTGACAGTCGGTTTATCCAGCGTATAATATTGATAGCTGAGTTCATCCAGTGTCTTGCGCAGCTCTAACAGCCGCGTCTTCATTGTCGTGTCATCCATAAAAAACCTCCCTATCACACGTTCTATTTCAAATTACTTGCCTGATCGATATCTGTTTCTGTTTCAAACATGCTTTCCTGGCTCCCGCGGGAAGCAGCCAGCATTCGCTGCAGCCGACGCTGTTTACTCCGTTCAATACATTGATGGGCCAGCATTTCCGGAATCGTCGCGCCGACAGCGATGGCAAAAATAATCAAAAACGATTTGACGCCGGCCTGCATGGCTCCCAAAAAATCCTGCGGATTCAGTGCTGTAATATCAAACAGCCCGATAAGCAGCCGATACATCAAAACACCGGGAATCATCGGAATAACAGCCGGTATCGTGACGACCATGTGAGGCACGTGAATCCAATGAGCAAATTTATAGCCAATAATTCCCATTACGGCAGCTCCCATAAAAGATGCCCAAGCCTGTGACATGCCAAATCCCAATGATAAAATATTGCGCGTCCCGACAGCAATTATCGCACCGACAGCCACGACAGGCAGCAGTTTGGGCGGTATGTTGAAAATAACAGAAAATCCCATCGCCGCAACGGCTGCCGCAATCGCCTGGGAACCGTCCAAGCCGCTGGGCACGATACTGTATGCCGCATAGTGAGGCACATCACACACACTGATCGCACAGACGATGCCAAACGTCATGGCAAAGACAATCAAAAGGGTGTGAATAGCCCGTGTCGCGCCGGAAAGAGCATAGTTGTTCATCAAATCATCAAAGGAATTGATAAGCGGAATCCCCGGTACCAAGAAAAGCATGCAAGCAATCATAGGAAACCAAGGCGTAGCCGAACCTGGCAGAAAACTGGTGAAATAAGCTGCAATGGTCGCGACGCACGCAGCGGCGGCTGTACTAATATAAGAATTGACGCCCAGCAAGTTGCACCAGCGGCGGCCCCAAAAGCCGAAGCACGCAGCCAGCGCCGTATAGAAAAACGCAGCCCAATCGCAGCCAAACAGCTTGCAGAACCCGCCGCAGGCAAAACCGGCGGCAATGGATGTCACCAACGGAGAATAATGCCGTGTCTGTTCCTCCAGCCGGATTCTGTCCAATTCCGCTTTAAAAGCCTGAATGACATATTTCTTTTCAATGGCACGCCAAGATACACGGCTTACGTCAATAATGGCAGACATATTGATGCCATGACGGCGGCATTTGCGGTATATCGTATACGCTTCAGTTTCATTGTCATAATTTACCATAATCGTCGTATACGTCATGTGAAAATTAATATGCTTCCAATGCAGTCCCAAATAAGCCGCTGCACGCAGCATATCTCTGACAATACTTTTGGAATCACTGCCGCTTTCCATCATCAACTGTCCTATATCCAGCATCAATTCCAATTTTTCTTTTATGGTCGCATGTTTTAAAGACTCCACTTCCGCATCCATCGCTATCCTCCTGTTCTGCATAAATCTTTTTTTCATCCGCCCAAAGCAGTTCCCGCATTTGGCAGGGACTGTTTGTTTTGTGCCGTTACGCTTTTTCCAGCGGCGCATATTTGACGACAACCTGCCGGATACCTTTGGTTGGGAATTGAATCTTCATCTGCATGTTCTGCCCTTCCCCAATGACTTCCAGCACCGTACCGATACCCCAAATCTTGTGGCGTACTTTGTCGCCTTTGGCAAACGTCGTATCGACGGCATGTTTTTTTGGCAGGCTGGATGCAACCGGTTTGGACAAAATAGACAAACGCTGCTGCGCCGGTACCGAAGCCGTCCGCTGCTGCGGCATCGCCGCCTTGCGGTGATATTCTTCCATCAAGTTTTCCGGGATTTCAGCCAAAAACCGGCTGGGCATATAGGCTGCTATATGGCCGTACATCGTGCGCGTCGATGCGTTGGTCACATACAGCTGCTGTTCTGCACGGGTAATACCGACATATGCCAAACGCCGTTCTTCTTCGATTTGGGAAGAATCCATCAGCGTTCGGCTGTGCGGGAACAAGCCTTCATCGAGTCCGACGAGAAAGACGACCGGAAATTCCAGTCCTTTGGCTGCATGCAGCGTCATCAGCGTCACTTTGGATTCACTGCTTTCAAATTCATCGACATCGCTCACTAAGGCTACATTTTCCAAAAAGTCCTGCAGCGTGCCGTCCGGATTGGAGTCGACATAATCTTTGGCTACCGATAAAAATTCACCGACGTTTTCTTTGCGGCTTTCGCCCTGCGGGTCGTGTTCGGCATCTTTATCCAGCATGGCACCGTATCCGGTCTGTTTGAGGACTTCTTCCATCATCTGCTGTACATTCCATTCATCCACATGATTGAGCAGTTCAAAAATCGTCACTGAAAAATCTTCCAATGCCGCTTTGGCACGCTTCGTTACCGGCAGTTCTTCTGTAGACGACAAGGCTTCAAACAGAGAAATCCCCTGTTCTTCTGCGTAGTCTGCCAAATGTTCCAGTGTCGTCGCCCCTATGTTCCGTTTGGGTACATTGATAATGCGCGTCAGGCTCAGACTGTCTTCCGGATTATACAGCAGCCGCAAATAAGCAATGACATCTTTGATTTCCTTGCGGTCATAAAACTTCGTGCCGCCTACCATCGTATACGGAATAGCGTAACGCATCAGCTTTTCTTCCAATACACGGGACTGGGAGTTGGTGCGGAACAAAATAGCCATATTGCCGTAAGGTTCTTTGCCGATTTCATGGCGGTTGTAAATCACGCCGGCTACATAATCGGCTTCATCATGTTCTGTCTGCGCATGATAATGGATAATCTTATTGCCTGTCGGATTTTCTGTCCACAACTTCTTTTGCGGGTGGCTTTCGTTGTTGTCGATGACAGCATTGGCTGCCTGCAGAATGGTTTTAGTCGAACGATAATTTTGTTCCAGTTTAATCGACGCCGCGTCGGGATAATCGCGGGTAAAATCCATAATATTGCGGATATCCGCGCCACGCCAGGCGTAAATACTCTGGTCGGCATCACCGACAACGCAGATATTGCGCCATTTAGCCGCCAACAGCCGTGTCAGTGTATACTGGGCGTGGTTCGTATCCTGGTATTCATCGACAAGGATATACTGAAACCGTTCCTGGTATTTTTCCCGTACGTCTTCGTATTCTTTCAGCAGACGTACAGCCAGCAGCAGTAAATCATCAAAGTCCATGGCATTGTTTTCAAGCAGCTTTTTTTCATACAGCGCATAGGCTTCTGCCACTTTTTCTTCATAAAAATCACTCGTCCGTCCAGCAAATTCATGGGCATCCATCAACGCATTTTTTGCTGATGAAATCGTTCCCAGTACAGACCGCGGCGGAAACTGCTTGTCATCCAAATTCATTTGCTTTAAGCAGTCTTTGACCAGCGTCATCTGATCCGTCGCATCATAAATCGTAAAATTACGCGTATAACCAAATTTGCCGTCAATTTCAAAGCGGAGCAGCTTGGCACAAAACGAGTGAAACGTACTCAGCCACATGCTTTCTGCTCTGGCGCCTACTAATTTTTCCACGCGTTCCCGCATTTCTTTAGCCGCTTTATTGGTAAAGGTAATGGCCAAAATACGATACGGAGACACGCCTTTTTCCAACAAATGGGCAATACGGCACGTCAATACTTTTGTCTTGCCGGAACCGGCGCCTGCTGTAATCAAAAGCGGCCCTTCCGTACACTGCACAGCTTCCAGCTGCCTGTCATTCAACGTATCCAAAATGGGATTCATACTTGCTCCTTCCATTTCTATCGGTGAAAAAAAGCCTCACCGTCACGATGAGGCCTTTCGAATATCCTGTATTATTTCAATGCAGCCAAAATCGGCGGAACGATTTGCTTCTTACGGCTCATGACATGAGGCAGATATACTTCTTTATCGAGTACGTCTTTGTCAAATGCCTTGCTGACTACATCGTCCATGTTGCCGGCAAAAATGAAGTTGGTCGATTCATCAATAATGCTGGTAATCATGAGGAAGCAAGCATCATACTGTTTTGCTGCACGCATTTTTTCCAATGCACTGAGAAGTACCGTTTTTTGTGCCAGCAAATCAGCTGTATCCATAACCTGAACCTGAGAAATCGTAAAGGTTTTACCGCTGTCAGAAAATTCTTTCATATCGCTGGATGCAATTTGTTCCGGTGTCAAATCCGATACATTGGCACCTGCTTTGAGCATTTCCATGCCGTATGCTTCTACATCTACACCGGCAATAGCTGCTAATTTAGCTGCAGCATCTTTATCCTGCTGCGTGCATGTAGGCGAACGGAACAATACGGTATCCGAAATGACAGCCGAGAGCAGCAGTCCTGCAATGTCTTTTGGAATATCGATATGAGCCTGTTCATACAATTCCGTAATAATGGTAGCCGTGCAGCCAACCGGTTTGAACAAAATGAAAATCGGAGCGGTTGTATCCAACGTGCCGCCAATGCGGTGATGGTCTACGACGCTGACGATTTCTGCTTCGTCAATGCCGTCAATAATTTGTTT
>DJEN01000058.1:26382-38383 GCA_002431345.1 Megasphaera sp. UBA5897
CAGTCTGCACAAACCATGCCGACGTATTTGCCGTCATCTACGACAGCATACTGCCCGTCAGCCGGTACGTCATGGCCATTGTCTTTCGTGCTGAAGAACAAATCCGGATCGTGCATCAATTCTTTGACAGTGCTGAGTTCTTTGCCTGTAACAGTCTTAATAAATTCTTCTGCCAAGCTGGCACGGTCTACGATGCCGACAAAATTGCCGTTGTCAGCAACCGGTGCTACTGTGCTTTCATGAGCAGCAAACCAGTTGGCTGCATCTTTCAAGCTGGCACTGACTTTCAATGCTTCTACTTCTGTGTGAACTGCATCGCCGACTTTGACATAAAAATCAGTGACCAAAGGCTGTGCGTCTACATGGAAATAATCCAAAGCAAACGCTGTTTCCTTATTGATTTCACCTGCACGGACAGGGACAGCATCTACGCCCTGGAGCTGCTGTAATTTTGCATATGCAATAGATGAACAAATCGAATCCGTATCCGGACTTTTGTGTCCTGTAACAAAAATCTGTTTTGCCACGATAATCACCTCATAAAAAAATTATACTGCTAGTAATCATGCCAAAGTATCCCTGAGAGAACCGTACCTGCCGGCACGCGTTGTCTGCGGGGATACCTTAGCTGCTATATCTTTATTATATCACAAATCGATTAGCCCTTACGAGTCGTCATCAATTCCTGAATATGGGCAACGACTTCGTCAATGTCTTTGGCGCCTAAATCGCCTTTGGAACGGTCACGCAGTCCCAACGTACCGTTTTCCATTTCTTTGTCACCGACGACAGCCATGTACGGTACTTTTTCCATCTGAGCCTTGCGAATCTTGTAGCCGATTTTTTCGCTGCTTTCATCGACTTCAGCACGAATGCCTGCTTTTTTGAATTTTTTAGCCAGTTCTTTGACATATGCCAAGTGTTTATCCGAAATCGGCAGGAATTTAATCTGTACCGGAGCCAGCCATACTGGGAATGCACCGGCATAGTTTTCTGTCAAGACGCCGAGGAACCGTTCGATGGAGCCGAATACAGTACGGTGAACCATGACCGGACGATGTTTCTGGCCGTCTTCACCAATATACGTCATGTCAAACCGTTCCGGCATAAGCATATCAAGCTGAATCGTGCCGCACTGCCATGTACGTCCGATAGAGTCTTTGACATGGAAGTCCAGTTTCGGGCCGTAGAATGCACCGTCGCCTTCATTGACTTGGAACGGAACGCCTTTTTCTTCAATAACTTCACGCAGCGTATTGGTTGCCAATTCCCAAATTTCATCAGAACCCATGGAATCTTCCGGACGCGTAGACAATTCAACATGATATTCCAAGCCGAATGTCTTGTATGCTTTGTCGATTAAATCCATAACACCGGAAATTTCCTGCTTCATCTGGCTCGGCAGCATGAAAATGTGCGCATCATCCTGCGTGAAACAGCGCACACGGAACAAACCGTGCAGTGCGCCGTGCAGTTCATGACGGTGGACAATACCCAATTCTGCCATACGCATTGGGAAATCACGATAGCTGTGAACGTTGCTCTTATAAACGAGAATGCCGCCCGGGCAGTTCATCGGTTTGATTGCATAAGGCTGTTCATCAATCGTCGTAAAGTACATGTTGTCGCGGTAATGATCCCAGTGGCCGGACTGTTCCCAAAGCTGGCGGTTCAAAATGAGCGGTGTCATGATTTCATCATATTCTGCTTCATCATGCAGTTCATGCCAGAATTTGAGCAGGTTGTTGCGCAGTACCATTCCCTTCGGATGGAAGAACGGGAAGCCAGGGCCTTCTTCATGGAAGCTGAACAGGTCGAGCTGTTTGCCCAATTTACGATGGTCGCGTTTTTCTGCTTCTTCCATCATCTTCAAATACGCTTCCAAATCCGATTTCTTTTCAAATGCCGTGCCGTAAATACGCTGCAGCATCTTGTTCTTTTCATCGCCGCGCCAGTACGCACCAGCTACCGTGCGGAGCTTGAAGGCTTTGACCTGACCGGTTGTTTCACAGTGCGGACCTGCACAAAGATCGACAAAATCGCCTTGGCGATACAATGAAATAACAGCATCTTGCGGCAAGTCTTCAATCAATTCTACTTTATAATCCTGACCAGCATCTTTAAACAATTTCAATGCATCTTCACGGGATACGACTTCTTTCGTAAGAGGCAGGTTTTCTTTGACGATTTTTGCCATTTCTTTTTCAATCGCTGCAAAATCATCCTGCGTAAATCGATGTTCCGTATCCATATCATAGTAGAAACCGTTTTCAATAGACGGGCCAATTGCAAATTTTACGCCCGGGAACAAATGCTGGATAGCCTGTGCCATAATGTGAGATGCTGTATGGCGAAGTGTATCTTTCCCTTCCTGTGCGTCAAAAGTAAGAAATTCTACAGTCGAGCCGTCTACGATGGTTTCTCTCAAATCGGTAACTTCCCCGTTTACTTTTGCGACTAACACTTTTTTTGCCAGACTATTGCTGAGCTGTTTGACAGCGTCATATAACGAAATGCCATCGGCAAATGACTTTTTGCTGCCATCTTTTAACACTAATTCTGCCATTACAAACATCCTCCTTAACATAAAAAGCTCCCGTCCTCAAGGGACGAGAGCATACTCACGTGGTTCCACCCTAGTTCAGCAGCCTAGACTACTGTACTCAAGCGCGGTAACGGAACGACCGGACTGCCATACTCAAATTCCGGCAGTCAGCTCCAAGGCGGTAATACACTACGGCATCAAAAGCACTCACACCATCCATGCTTCTCTCTGCATAACACCCTGCTAGGTATCATGTCCTTGTCATCGCTTATATACATATTTTTATGCACATCTCTATGCATGCGTAAATTATACGACTGGAATACGGCCTTGTCAAGGCTACTTTCAAAAAACTATGTTCTATTGGCATAAATCGGAAAAATCATCTTTTGCATTATGGTTTCAGCGTATTTTCTATCCATTGGTTTATTTGTTTATATGCCATACGCTGGCGGTTTATTTCCTGGCCGCACGTCAAAGAAAGCAAGTGCCAGCATGATTGGATAATATCGCCGGGATTCATGCCGGTTCGCTGTATGACAATATCTTTCGTAACATTGACAATTTCATGGGCCGTGTTATTGCGCAGTTTACGTATGTTCTCGATATTTTGCTCATTCATCAATGAATCTCCCATAAATGAAGCATGCTTTTCGGCATCTGCAACAGCACCCTGCTGCCCGGCAAAATCGAAAATCTGATAGAGAAGGATAAATGAAAGTTCGCTGTCATAATATGTTGAGTGAAATTTTTCATCTAAAAATGCTACCAATTCTCTGCCCAATGGTTTTTGCAGCAATGTTTCCCGTCTCAGTATTCGTTTGCCGCGTATTTTTTCCCGATAGTCCAGCACAGGAATCGTTATATTCGTTTTGACATATGCCAAAAACAGTTCATATAAAAACGGAGACAACTGTACCATAAGATGGGCATACTGACTTTTTTCCTGATGAATCTGCATGGTTAAGAGGTATTCTGTTAGTGTTTCTGCGTTTTTTTCTATGGGGAAGAGTTTATTTCCTTGATATTTGCGCATAATTTGCTGAGCCGCTTTGGTTTGCAAATCTGCCCGATACATCGCAAAATGAATCAATTTTTTTGTGCTGTCCGGAATACCGGGATTTCCCTTGCAGAATGCCCACGCCCCGGTATATTCGTATTGATTGACAAGGGACATCAATTCGTATTTTTCCCGATAAAGGCGCAATACTTCCAAATGCGGCTCGGAACAGCGATTTTCTGTTCCTGCTTCATCGTCTTCATTACACATTAACAATTCTTCTGTATCTTCTTTATCTTGTACCGGTGCGGCATACACATTAGAGCGCTTTTCCGGCGAAGCAACTTGGATGCCCCGGCACCAATCGTATTCTGTCGCCATGATAGCTAAGATAGCCTTAATCTGCGGTGTTCCGGAACTAAGGTTGAGCAGGATTTCTGCTTCTGGATATGCCCGGTGAACATCGAAAACAGCCTGCGGCAAATGATGCAAATACGCATCATATAAATGCGCATTCGTAATCCCGGAACGGATTTCCTGTACGGGACACCCCGGCTGAACATGTTCTACGCCTAATGTATACATATGTGTCTTTTCTTCACGTTCTGCCATTTCAGCCGTATAATATAAGACAACTTGATCTGGCTGATAATGGCGCAAAATATGAAGACATGCACCGTCTCGGCAGTTGCGCACGGGATCCGTCGTTCCTACAGGCGAAAATAAAATTTTCATCTTAAAACTCCTTTACAAAATAGTAGTCGTCACTGCACCCATACCAAGGGCTGTTTTCACACCAATGCCGGCATAGGGAGCAAATGCCGCCAACAATCCCTGCAGTCGTTTCAGCATATCATACCCAAAAAATTGATAATGCAGCCAACCATCACAACCGTAAATCGTACTGCCATTGACCGAAAATGTTTGTGAGCGAAGCTGGTATTTTGTCAGGCGGCAATGAGACACCAACTGCTCTAACAGCCCATCCTGTTCCATTGTTATTGTTTCTGAAAATACATTCCAACGCTGCAGCAGACTTTGATAAAAGAGACGTATATCCGGCAAAATAACATACCGGCCATTTTGTTTAAAACTTACCACACTCAAGCAATGCCATGCAGCACCAGCTGGTGCTGCAGCCGCTTTGATAAATTGTTGTGTCAAGTCTTCAAAGCTCGTCTGCGCCATGATTTTCATATCTTTAAGGCCAACTGCATATTGCTTCTGCTGCAGCCAAAGCGTATCCACCGTCTGCAGCGGCAAAACCAATCGCTTATATGCATCATCCGTCAATGTGCTAATACGCCAAAAGGCATTCTGCCGCTTGGCATCCCAGTACACAGTCTGGCTGTACGGACGCAGCGTTAGCTGATGATATAAAGACGCGCTGTCCGATGCAATGTGTTCCATTAACGCACCATGAAAAACAGAACCCATGGAAGGACGAATATGGCGTTGCTTTGGCATAACCAATGGTATTTCAATACATCTCAGCATGGAAATACCTCTTTCATAGATGCTAATCCTAAAATCCAACGGTCACTGTCTGCCCAAGCTAGTTTTAAAGTCCGCGGCGTCAAGCCGTCATCCTTTTGCAAATGATGGTGGCAATTTCTCCGAGTAAAGAGCACTCGGTCAAAGAAACTAGCCAGAATTTTCTGGCCTTCCTTTTCCGGTGCCAACGCATAGTAAACCGTCTTTGAAAAAAAGCCTGTACCACCGCCAAGAAGGACATCTGCTAAATCACTTTCAGCAAATTCCCCACGATATTCACGGCCAAAGCGTCGTTTTTCCATCATAAGGCCAAAGGCAAGATAATCCCGCAGCCATTGCAAGATATCATCAGCCCTATGAATGCCGATAAGTTTGATTATATCTCGGTTTAGTGTCAAGGAAAAACGCAGTTTTCTGCCTGTGGGAATACATTCGCGGAATATAGGCAGTGAGTGCATTCTTAGTCCTTCGCCGCGAATAGCAGACACATCATATTTTTGCAGAATGACCGTTCCCTTATCTTTTCCTACGAGCATTGCATCGCTGACAGAGATACCCTTCATAACGCTTTGCAGGGCATCACTTGGATTTTTTGTATGCTGCGGCAAGAGAGAAAACGCCTGCCTTTCCAGCTGCGCTGCAATGGATTGAACAGCTTTGCGATTCGTTCCGGCCATAAGACTGCGAAGTTGCGGCCAAAAACTGCGGTAAGCGTCCGGCTGCTGCCGGATGCAGTGAAATAAAATAGCCGAGCGGATAGCCCCTTTCAAGCTGCTGCCGGGAATATACGGTATGCCATCAGGCGTTTTTACTTGCCGCACGATATCATTGCACTCTTTCCTCGAATCTTTGACAAAATAAATAGGTGCAGAATCACTGCTGATTTGCGAAATCAACGATACTGGGTTGCCTAACTGTGTAGACTTCAGCCAAGAATATAATTTCAAATTTTTTATTTTCAAAACTTGATGGGCATAATCATCGATTAAATCATGGTGCAGCAAAAAACGCATCCATTTGGCATGATCTAAAAAATACGCACAAGGCTGTTTTCCTGTGACAAAAAAATATTCATATGGCTTCAAGACTTGACCATTACCAATGTGGATTGGACTGATGCATGTCAATTCATATATTTTACGTTCCCACTTCGTTTCATCTATCATATTACCAACCCCGCATATAATCCCTTACCATAACGCCATACCGGATGCGATGTCTGACTGCCGACATTGGCCAAGGTTCCTTGGATTTTTGTAGGAAAACACGAACCGGCTCCAATCATATAGACATCGTTTTTCTTCTGCATAACATCTCCATCCGGTGTCAAAAAGCCGCTGCGGCGGCAAAGCACATACTGCCCGTCTTTGACGCAAGCTGCCTCATCCGGTGTCGGCAGCAGCGAAGAAAGGCACATATACGCTGATGCATCCATTCGCGTCAGCATCTGATATAATGCAGCATCATCTTCATACAGTCCCAATTCATCCATATCAATAGGTTCTTCACGAAAATGAAATTTACCATAGCCACTGCTGCGTTTTCCTCCCATACCAGAAAGGCCTAGCATGATCAATAATTCCAATAACCAATTTTTATCTTCTTCATTTTCATACCCCAATACGCCGTATAGTCCCGCATTTTTTACAAATTGAATTTGATGCACATAATACGGCCGAGGAATATCTGCACTGCAGTTCACGCGGACAAGAAGCTGATCATAGCTGACTGTACAATCGTCACCCGCAAAGGACGTTCCGTTTTTTACCGACTGTAAGAATGTATCAAGCTGAGAAACTCGAATATATGAGAGCTTCTTTTGTTTTTTCTGCAGCGTCGCTTCTTTGCGAAACGCCATGTATCCGTACGAAAGCGATGGTTTTATACGTTCTATCTGCAAAACAGGTTTTGGTACATATAAATGCAGTCCATTTTTTTCATCACTGATATACGGAAATAAATCAGAAAAGATAAGACTGCCGTTTACGGCACTATCATGAAGATGCTGTATTCCTGCTGTATTGCCGCAGGCAGCCAATTCACAGCATAAGGCACCAAACAAACTATCCGACCGATACGTCAACGAACTTTGTTCCAGCTTGCC
Source organism: Megasphaera sp. UBA5897 (assembly GCA_002431345.1). Classification (GTDB taxonomy): domain Bacteria; phylum Bacillota; class Negativicutes; order Veillonellales; family Megasphaeraceae; genus Megasphaera. The sequence continues at coordinate 33,526 of DJEN01000058.1, forward strand.
ACCGTTTTCAGCACCGCCAAAATGAATTGGCGTATCAAATTGTAAAGCGTAAAGCACGTAATTCATAGGCTACACTTCTTTCAATACTTGCAGCGCAGTATCGACAACAGGCTGCATATCTGCTGCAGCAAGACCTGAAAAGCCTTCAACTTGCCAGTCACTAAACGAAACGCGTCCATAACCGCGTGAGCCGCTGCCGCCTAAGTAATCCCACGTGAGCAGCTGCAGTCCATCAGCTAAAGTCTGCAAGTCTTCCTGTGCTTCTTTACTGTCAGAAATATTATAGACTAATTGAAAGTCAAAAACAGCCCCGGCAGGAACACGTTCAATTTGACGGGGATTAGCTTCACCTGTAAGGGGGTTAATACTATTTTCAAACTTGATTTCTCCCAAATACGTATCCATATCCAGTTGTTCCATTGTCTCTACACTATTGGGTGTCAAATGAATGTCAAAAAACTGCAGTCGCGCCGGCGTAGCATTTTTCTTTTCCGCTGTGCCAAAAAGACGTTTTAGAACAGCATTTTCCTCTTCTAGGGAAAATACACCTTGATTGCGACGCAATAGCGAGCGAATTTTCCCTTTTAGCGAACTGCCGGGGATAATCGGTTTTTTCGTATACGGATCTCGGATAACCGACTGATCGACGGCTCCGATAGGCGCAAATTCATCAGACCTTCCAATATGAAGGCCCGTTTCTAATCGTAATTTTGCGGTAATCTTTAATTTACCCTGTAATTTTTCTTGTCCCATACTCAGTCTTGCCCTCCATGAAATTTATGATATGCCACGAGTGCTTCAATGTAGCGGGCGAATTCTCCATATTTTACAATACTAGTACCAACCCGCTGAATTTCATCTTTCATTTTGCTCTTTATCATGAAATCCTTAACATTCTTGTTACGTCCTGCCTGATATGCTGCTTTTACTTTTAAAAACTGTACTTCTCCCACCAATTCGTCCGGCAATTCTGTCGCGTCTAAATGTTTAGCTTTATATATATCGACTTTATTGGTAATCGCATTGACAGCTGTCAAAAATTTACGGATTTGACTTGTTTTTAAATTAATACGGCCGTTATTCTGATTTTTTAATGCCAAAATAACTTCTTCCGCTTCTTTGCCAATATCCCTCATACGTATCTCATCCTTTCGCTTCTTTATCTCGTATATGGTAAATCAAAAGTTCAATGGCTGTAATCAGTTCTTTTCGATCTTTTGAAGACTGGTACCAGTCGTATAACACACTTCGCAAAGCCTGATAGCAGTGCCATTTTCCTGTTTCTGTTTCTTTAGGCTGCATGCGGGCCAACGTATAGGCAAACCGTGCCAACTCAATATGGCTGCCGTCGCCTCCTGCTCGACGCAATAAACCAAGCAGCCGATATAATGCCGTTTTGCCAACAAACAATTTGCTTCCTGCTTCATCTTGCTGAACCGTGATATTTCTTTCCAAAAATCCCAGCTTATCCCGGCAGACGCCCTGTTCAAATTCATCCCACGAATACCGTGCTGTCAATGCTGCCGTATCCGCTCCCTGCACTGCTTCTACTTCGCCAAACAAGGCCAGACTGTCTTTATCATGTGTCGTATTCGCTTTGGCATAGTCTTCTAAATCACCCGTTTTGCGAGCCATTTGCGATATAGGGCACGACGGATAGAAAAAGCCAATACCTGCGGAAAATGTCAGTTTCCCGTTGGTAAACTTGCGGAAAGCACGGCGTAAATCAACAGCTATTTCTAATATGTCATCCCATGTTCCCGCAAGAAACATATCGTCTCCTCCAGAATAAATGACATGAACCTTCCGTTCTTTTTTGACTTCACCGGCAAAAAGAGTAAATTCCGGCAAGCTATCAGCCGTCTTACCTTGGCAAAGTTCTTTTACGTATTGTTTGAAAAACAGCGATAAGCTGCGGGATAAAGCGACTTTCCGAGACAGCGTGTCGTATGCTGAACCAAAACCAGCAATAAAAGCTGCGCCTAAATTATCGACATCAGCCCGTAAAACGCCAATGCGGGCAATTCCTTGACTGTCATGGCTGCCGCCGCTTTGCCGGGCTAATTCAGCAAATTCGACAGCGTGCTGCTGCGCATTGCGGACAATATAATCACCCATCCACAAATGTGTCGAAACACACGTTCCCAAGGTCAGCTCATTTTTGACATACATTCGTTTCAAAGACATGGCAGCGTTTATATTGTCTTCTTTCAAAGCCTGCAGGTAGTATGTCTGTGCCAAACCAGGTATAGGTACTGCCTGTGGTACTTTTTTTGTCATCACGGCAAAAACATTGCCATCCAACGCTGCTTTTCCCAGATAAAAAAGGGCATTGCAAGATTCACAGGCTTCCTCACCGTCTTCTGCTGCGTCAGTTCCATCGCCATATGGATGTAAAGAAGCTGCCGGCGATGCAGTATGGCAGATGGCACATTCCCGCGTTCCGCCTGTATCATGGTTATATCTGCTATGAGGATCAAACAACGCTGCCAGCTGGGACGCATCATAACGGCAAAGTTTCCTTTTTCCCAGTTTCCGGCTTACACGGCGGAATACTTGGCCTGCCCCGCCACCTGCTGCCGAAAACTCTGCAGCAGAGCAAGGTTCCGATGCCAGTGCCAAATAAAGGCGTGTCCCATATTGCTTTAAAAACCATTCATTGATTGCAAAATCTGTTTGTTCCAACACCGTTTGAACGTTTTTTGTATTCGGCAGCAGCAAATAAAAATGACCGCCGCCGGTATATAACAAACAAGAACGGCTGACATGGCATGCTTCCAATATTTCATCGACAACATGTTCCAACAAAATATCCAAATATAACGAACGGCCGCGTAAACTTTTTAATGCTCCTTTGGAAGGAATTGTATATATATATTTTTGAATGCCTGATAAATCGCCGGAAACCAGCAGATATACCGGTACCTGCCGCAGATATGTTTGTTTTTTCCCATAACAATACGAACGGTAATCAGTAATTTCCCGTTCTTGAAACACATGCCACAAGCAAACAGCAAACGCTGCTGTCAGCTTCTGGTGATCGTACAATGAAATATCAGAAATTTCACAGGTATTCGTACTCGACGGGACATAACTCATAGTTTCTTCTAGTACTTGCAGCACTTCCGGCAATGTCATATCCTGCGGGGAGCGCGTCTGAAATACATCCTGCAATGCAGCCGTTATATTTTGATAGCTTACAGCCGGTGCCGCCGTATGTTCTTTGTCCTGCGGATACTGCCATTTTTTTGATAATGCCTGCAAATGATACGCTGTTTGACACTCACTGCTGACTGGATCAAACACATTGAAAACATTTCCCAAGGGCAGTGTTGATACGAAACGCTGCCCGCTTTTTGCATTCTCCTCCCCTTCAACGGACATAGACCTCCGGTCTGATGCTGCAGCCAAATTATCGGCTTCATAAATAATATAGCTGATATCATCAGAAGGCAATGCAGCCTTTTTCAAATCTGAGCCATGATGGCACGCAACGGCCCGCAATATCGCTTCATGAGTCCTATCAAAGAAAGGCATCAAAACTTCTTTTCCCACGAGGGAATGACTTTTCCGAAGTTTGCCTGCGCGCTGGTATACTTTTCCAATATCATGAAAAAGGGCCGCTTTTTCTACATCTATTTCTGTAACAGCCAAACGTTTTCACTCCTTCTTCAAACATAAAAATTATTCTGATTTATTTTGTATCTAGTCACTATTCTTTCGATATATTCTTTTTACAACACAATGACATCTTCCACATGTTTATCACCTACACCCCAAGAACGAACGGATGTATGATTCGCCAAAAAATATATTCGCAGCGAGTCCTCCTCCGTGTCAATTACTTTTGTAATTTCTCGTTCCATTTTTTCATATTGTTTTTTGGTAATATAGGCTTCAAAAGCAGATTTTTGTACGCGCAGCCCATATTTTTCCAATGATGCGACCATTTTGTTTCTGCGTTTATTGTCTACAATATCATAAATGACCAACACAATATATCGTTTTGTATCTGCAACAATTTTTTCTTCCCATTCATATTCCATGATGCTACCTCAGCGAATATAGATTGGCGTATATTTCTTTACATCTTCATCCATCATACATTGAGCATATTTTCCTGCTTGTGTTTCCAAGGATTTCCGAAAAGACTGTTTGCTTTCCAAATACTGGTTTGTACTGCGAAGCTTCTTTTCATAGGCTTTGATAAATAATTGCCGCCCTTCTCTTGTCAAAAATATGCCGTCTCCGCTTTCTGCATGCTGGAAATGTTCCCGCGTAATTTCATGATGATGTACTAGAGACAATGCCATCGAATCGACAAGCACAGCACGCCATTCTTCCATTAGATCAGATGCCAATGCAGGATGATGATTTTTTAAGGCATGCAAAAAGCCAAAGTATGGATGCAGTCCTTGATTAGAAACAGCCGTATATATGTCATACATCAACAGCGTATATCCAAAACTCAGCATCGTGTTAAACGGATCTAATGGCGGCTGTTTGGTGCGCTTAGTGAATGCAAAATCCGGCGGCACCAACTGTCCTAATGCATGAAAGTAGACACGAGCTATGATTCCTTCATAGCCCATCAGTTCTTTCTTATCCGCTGCAAACTGTATGTTTTTTCGTATTCGTTGGATGTTTTCTATATCAGCTGTTACTGTACGATTCACTGCCCGTCGATTATATTGTCGAAGCACTGTAATTTGATTATGCACCTTAGCCATAATGACCTGTTTGGCCAATGCAAACAGCATCGGGGTATCTTGCAACACAATCTGTTTTTGTTGTTTAAATACATTTACATGGCTGGTCGATTCTAACCGCCCAAAATTTTGGCTCTTTGTCAAATGTT
>DJEN01000002.1 GCA_002431345.1 Megasphaera sp. UBA5897
TGCTGTCCTTATTGCCACTGCCATAAACTTCATATCAAAGACTATCGAAATCAAAAAATCTTGTTAGGGTATTGGGATTTCTCGCCAATCTTCGCACTGATTCACAAACGGAGATATATCTGTACCTCCTGCCATAAGACATTTTATGAGTCGATTCCCGACATTGACCGGTATCAGCGGCGTTCCCGCACGCTCATTAACAAAATTCTGTACGCTTGTTCTAAAATGATGAGCTTTAAAACGGTGGCAGAACTGAACGGTGTCTCTGTGTCCACCGTTATTCGGTACTTTGACCGCATAACAGTCCAGCACCCCCTTCATCTGCCATCCATTCTTTCGTTGGATGAATTTAGAGGAAATGCCTAGCGGCGTAGAAGAATTTAAAAGTATCCTAAAAACATTTAAAACCTGGGAAACAGAAATTCAAGAAGGACTGGCCAATGTGTATTCTAATGGATTTACCGAAGGGATGAACAACAAGATAAAAGTATTAAAGCGAACAGCCTTCGGATTCTGAAGTTTCAATATATTCCGAACACGGATTCTATGGCTGTCACGTGTAAAACAACAATAAAAAAGGAGGTGAGAAAAACACTCACGTCCATCAGTAGTGGATGATTTAAAAGGCCCCCAACATTTGACAAAGAGTCTTTTCTTTTGCATTCAGTATGGAGAATAACTAGGTACTAGAAGTTAACTAAGGCAAAATGGTAGTTTTGGTTCGCTGATTACGTGAGCTTATTTGTAAGATATACTTTATTTCTTATGTCTATGTCTGTGAAAGTTAACCATTGCTTTTTTTTTTTTGTTTTATAATAAAATTAGAAAAACATTTTATTTACTGAGAAAGATAATTAATGGATTGTTTTTTAATTACACTGTAGGTGAAATATAAATGCAGGGTAATCAAGTAGATTTGGTCAGTCTGTTTATTTTTAGTTATGGAGGGTACTAGTAATTATGATTCACTTAAAGAAAAGAAGTGAATATATAAAAGATAAATTGATTCTACTGAAGAATAACAGCAATTTTACTAACTTTTGATTAAATGAAACAGGGGTGTATTGTGAAACGAGAAGAAGAAAAAATGAAAGAAACTTTACAGCCATCCGATAAGGTGGGCAAGAAGAAGCAAGAACTTATCCTACAGCCAACGGAGCCGATGTTTAGCTTAGACGACATTATTTTACCGAAAAATGTGAGAGAACAGATTCTGGAAGTGGCAGATTATGCTTACAATAGTAAAATTATATTTGAACAATGGGGATTGGGAAAAACACATAAATATTCTAAACGTATGGGCATTAATCTCTATGGCCCTTCTGGTACAGGCAAGACGATGACAGCACATGCCATTGCCAAGTATCTTGGCAGGGAAATTCTTTGCGTAAATTATGCAGAAATAGAATCAAAATATGTAGGAGAAACTCCAAAAAATATTTATAGAGCATTTGAAGCGGCAGAACAGACACACAGTATCTTGTTTTTTGATGAGGCTGATGCTATTCTAAGCAGACGCGTTACGAATATGAGTAATGCTACGGATGTGAGTGTGAATCAAACAAGGTCAGTTTTATTGACAATCCTAAATACGTATCAGGATTTTATTATATTTGCTACCAATTTCATCGAAAATTTTGACCCTGCTTTTCTGAGACGAATTTCATATCATATTAGATTTGAACTGCCGGATTATGATTGTCGCTACCGTCTATGGGCACATTACATACCAGCAGAAATGCCGAATGATTTTAATCTGCAGATGCTTTCTAAAATATATGAAAATATATCAGGCAGTGATATAGCGAATGCTGTCTTGATGGCTGCATTCAAGGCAGCACGTCATAAAGATACTATTGTTCGACAGAAATATGTGGAAGAAGCAATTCAAAATGTTATTGCAAGCAAGGAAGCAAATGCAAAAAGAAAGCCGGTAGTAACGAAACGGATTGTTTCAAAAGAATATGTCGATAAACAGCTAGAAAATGCGTAAAGGAGGCAAGACCTTCATTGTATAGTATTAAAATATTCTTATAATATTATTTTATGATGTAAACAAGAAAGAAATTTATTTATAAGTGTAATGCATGAGGAGGAAACATAATGATTCCATTATTAATTGCTGCTGGACTAGTGATTGGTGGCATTGCAATAGCAATGAATTGGAAAGATGTTGTTAATTGGTTGAAGAATTTTATTCCAAAACTAAGGAGAGAGTGGAAAAAAGTAAGAGAAAATGTCCCTTTTGGGGCAAGAATTGTTGGCGATCTGATTGTTAAGGGGTTAGATAAGTTGGCAAAAATCATGCATAAGCTATATTACCAAGAAGATAATCATTGGGTGGAAGAAACGACAACACAAATCATTGATGAGAGTGAAGTGCCGCCTGAAATTGTGGAAAAAATCAAACGTGAGAATGGAGAAACGAATATTACCCCAGAAATGGAAAAAGAATTACAATTGGAGGTGTAAGCATGAAAAAAAATAATGGTGAGTATCAGAATAAAATAGAAAAAATATTTCAAGATATATTGATCTTTATTGATCAAGGAATCAGTTTTATGACACAGATGGATTTGGATGAGCTTGCAGATGTTTATGAGAAAAAAGTAGATGAAGTGATTTTAGACCTAGAAAAGATGCGAAATTTGAAATATGTTGGGGGCAAATTCATTATAACGTATGTGTCAGCGGAAATCTTTTCTTTAAGAATGGAATTGTATTTTTTGAATAAGGATAATAAGTGGGAAAAGTCAGAATCTATCACCTCAAAATATATGAAATATTTAAAACCCCGTGCTGTAGAAGAATTGGAAGAAAAAAAGAAAATCATTTATGATATTGAATCACCTAAAGAGCAAATGAAGAAAAATGAGGAGTAATTATAATGTCATTGTGAAGTAATGAAAATACGAAATATATCAAGAAGTGGTACACAGTTTTTACAAATAGAGGAGATGATAATGAAATGTATCCATGTCAGCGATGTGGCTCATGTTGCAGATTAATTGGAGAATCGTCCTTGGCTCATGAAATGGCTGAATCTGATGGGCGTTGTAAATGGTTGGATCAAAATACGAATTTATGTAAGCGTTATGAGGATCGGCCAATATTCTGTAATGTGGACAGATACTATGACAAATTTCTACAAAAAATAATGAGCCGCGATACATTTTATCAACTTAATCAAAAAGCATGCCGGAATTTACGCTTACGTTGGAAGGAAAAGGTGGACCATGCTTAGTTTAATTTTTTATGCATTTTTGATATTAGTAGGTATTGTGATTATAGGGCTTGTAATTCGTTTGGTAATAGGTACAGCTAACATTGTACTTACGGTAGTTAGTGTCATTGTAGGAACTATATGGCGGTATAAGGTGAATCTTTTGCTATTAGCAGTTATGCTATGGCTTACAGAGTCGCCTATACTGGCAGTGTTGGCATATGCTTGTGCAGTATATATTGCTAGCAGAAGAGATGCGTCAAAAAACATCACTGGCCAGTTGCAAAAAATGGTAGACGAAAGACCTGTAAGTTATCAAGAAATCGAAAAAATTAGGCCAGAAAGTGATAGCCCATCCCATATATTGCGTAGCTTGACTTGTCCAAAAGAAAAAGGAATCAAGATTATGCAGAAATGGGTAAATAAAGGTATTATTACAAGTAAAAAATTATATGATGACAAAGTATATTATTATCATGAAGAGAATCTTGTTGCGTTAGAAAATAAGATATCTGATCATACCATAAAGTGTTTAGATGACAAATTTGAAAAATTTGGTTTATATGATTTAAAAAATGGTATCACGTTAGACGTATTTTATCAGTCGCTCCGATCTTTAGAAAACGCGTATCAAAAGATTGTAATGAATAAAAACCTTCAGGATAGGGTATCAAAAAAAATAATTAAAAAAATTTACCTTGGGAAAGGTTATGAAGAATGTGTTTATATTGAAACAAAGAGGTTGTATGAAATTGGAGAATCTCTTATGCAACAAGATATTTTCAATCAACAGCATCTTGAAGAAAAGGTGGGTAAACATACTGATGTTGTTTATGCCGAATGCATAAATCAGTGGAATGCTGAAGGACTTGATTTTAGCATATGTGATGAAAACACGGATTCTGGTATTGTATATATTACACATCAGCTCAAGCAGAAAGCTGTTGCGGCTATCGATAAACCAAATCTTAATTTAAAAAATTTTATTTTTGACTATGATAAGTACACGATGCAAGTGCTGGTGTGTGTCATGAATTATTTAGTACGAGAGATTAAAGGATTTGTTTTTGAACCAGCTACAGACTCAAAATATCAGTACTGGATTAACGAAAAATTTAAGCATCAGTACCAATGTAATATTTGTAAAAAGCTTTTTGTAAATCTTGTCCAATATAATGGATTACGGTATTGTAATAAATGCTTAGAAAATTTACGTAAAGAAGAACGAAAAAAGGAACGACAAGTAATTACCGAAAAGAAGTACATTGATGCTCCACCGCCTGATGTAATCGTTAAATTACACTGACAAGTTCAATAACTACTAGAAAGATACTAAATCTAGTACCCTTGTATATTAATAGAATAAAAATAAAAACAAGAAATAATAAAGAACAAAAAATGTCTTACCGCAATATGATGAGCCCCAAAAATTTAGATTTTAGGTCTAATAATTGGGGGGTAGCTCAATGTGTGGCAAGACATTTTTTATAATGTACTAAATATAACTAATGGTTAGATAGTAAAAAATCATACACTTCTAACGTGGCTGTGTTCTATTTTTCTTGGGGATGCTGGACATAGACGACGCGTTGTGGGTACGGAATATCAATGCCCTGTGCGTCAAAGGCATCTTTTACGTTGGACATAATTTCATATTTGACAGGGAGAAAGTTTTGGCTGGCGACAAGAGGATAGGCTGCAATGCGGACTGCATTGTCGCCAAACTCCTGAATGCCGATTTCCATTGTGTCTGCATTTAAAATACGGCTGTCTTTTTTGAAGATGTCTTTAAGAATCGCAATAGCTTTATGATGGTCATTGTTGTAGCCGATATCAAAGACGAACGGGATGAGCCGTTCGTTCAGATACGAACTGTTTGTGACTTGCGAAGACGTGATGGAAGAATTCGGAATAAAGATTGTTTTTTTATCTTTCGTGATGATGGCTGTGTTGAGTACTTGAATACCCTTGACGCTTCCTTCGACACCGCCGATAGAAACCCAGTCACCGGCTTTAAACGGCTTGAAAATAAGAATGAGAAGCCCCGATGCAAAGTTGGACAGGTTGCTCTGCAGTGCTAGGCCGACGGCTAAGCCAAAGGCACCGAACGCTGCCAAAAAGGAATTGGTGGGAATGCCGATTTTATTGAGCGCTGTCAAGACGACAAACGCCATGATGGCGTAATATACAATCTGGCTGATAAAGGTAATGACGGTTCGGTCTGAGTTGGCATGCGTCATAAAACGAACCACCATGTTTTTGATGAAACGGGCAATGGCCCGGCCGACAAAGAAAATAATGATGGCGTAAATCAGATCAGGGCCATGATTGAGCAAAAAATCAGTGAAATGATCTAAGGCAGACATGCCTTGTGTTACTTGCTGCTGTACGTCTGCTTGTACGGCATGGGCTGTATTGGCGGCGGCATTTGCCGTATTTGCAGCGGCGTTTGCTGTGTTCATGCTGTGTAATCCTTTCTCATTTGGTAGGTACGTTGCCTGTACAATGTGCCGCAGCAGTAGCTGCAGCAGGCTTGGATAGTTTGCAGCGTAATGGATAAAATAAAAGCATCTTTATTGTAATGCATTCTTTCGTACTTGTATAGGTGGTATAATGTAAATGGAAAATGATGATAAAAAAGGAATGGCATGTCATGCGTGAAGAAAAAACAAAATGGTTAGTGCGCTGTATTTGCCTTGTGTTGGTACTGGGTGTGGCGGCAGGCATGCATATACTGCTGCCTCATTTCTTTTCGACAATTTGGCAGTATATGCAGCAAAAAGATATAGAAGGAATGGCGGCGTATATTGCCTCGTTTGGCTATGGTGCCGTAGCTATCTGCATTTTTTTAATTGCCCTGGCCAACGCTGTCGGGATTCCAACGATTCAGTTTCTTTCTATTAATGGTATTATTTTTGGATTAATTCCCGGAATTGTCGTGTCTTGGATGGGCGAAGTATTGGGAATAGAAATTGCCTTTCGCCTGATGCGTACTTTATTTCGCAGGAAAGCCCAGCAGATTATCAGCAAAAATGCCCGTCTGGGGAAGGTCAATACATACAGCACGATACGCACGGTAATGATTGGCCGTGCCATACCGTATGCCCCAAATGTTGTTGTTACGGCTGTCGCGGCGATGAGCCGGATTTCCTACAAAGATCACTTCATTGCCAACCTGATTGGCAAACTGCCTGCCGTTATCGTAGAAGTATGGCTGGGACATGATTTATTCCGCATACAGGAACACAGCGGCCGGCTGGCAGCACTGCTGATTCTGCTCGTTGCGGTATACGGGATTGTTTGGTACAGAAGGCATCGAAAAAAGATGAGAAAGTAAACCGGGCACTAGACAGCCCAATGCAAAGTGAACAGTGAAAAAGCGGTTGTTTGTACAGCAGCCGCTTTATTTTTTTGCACAATAGCGCAAGGGTCAGTGGGGATGCGCAGGAACAAGAAGATAGCAGAGTCTATCGTATACTAGTTGATTATTACAGCGTATGTCTGTTATACTATATATGTAAACTTTTTATTATATCTAATAAAACAAACGATGTAAATACTTTTTATGATTTTTTTGGGAGGTGTCTCTTCATGGAGTCAGCAGAACGGTTTACAGGTTGTATGTTGGGCGGTGCCGTCGGTGACGCATTGGGATATTTGATTGAAGATATGGATTTAAAGACGATTCATAAAAAATATGGGCCGTATGGGCTGCGCACGATTTTAAAACTGGCATCGAATGACAAGAAAAGCGTTGTTTCCGATGATACACAGATGGCCTTGTTTACTGCTGACGGCTTGCTTTGGGCGGCGCATGAACAGATGGCACCGGAAGACGGGGTATATCGCTCCTATATGCGTTGGTACTATACGCAGACTGAACGGATTGTACGTGTAGAGCAGGCAGAATGGATAAAAAAACAACCGCATGAAGAAGCATGGGGCTATGATATGATGGGGACTCCGTTTTTGTTTACACGCCGCAGTCCGGGAAAAGTCTGCTTGATGGCCTTGGCTTCCGGCAAACAGTATGACCATGCGCATAAACCAAATACCAACAAATCCAGCACGGTCATGCGGACCGGGCCTGTTGGATTGTTTTATGTCGGCGATCCGGAAAAAGCGCTGCAGGCAGGATGCCGGGCAGGACAGCTTACCCACGGCGGTTCGTCGGCGTATTTGGCTGCAGGTACGTTCAGCGCGCTTGTTTCACTGCTGGCAGCTGGCGAGGCACTGGGGGCAGCAGTGACGGCTGTACTGCCTATACTGCAAAAAGAAGAAGGCGGTATGGCGTTGGCCAAAACACTGGTAAAGGCAGTCGATGAAGCGGTATCCGATCATAATCCTGTAAAATCCATGAGTGTGCTGGGGTTGGGTTGGAATGCCGATGAAGCATTGGCATTAGCCGTTTACTGCCTTTTGAAAAATCATTCACTGAAGGACGCTGTGCTAATGGCATGCAATCAAGATGGAGACAGCGATACGTGCGGTGCTGTCTGCGGCACATTAGGCGGAGCTGTTTACGGGAAAAAAGCAATTCCTAAAAATTGGCTGAATGGATTGGACTGCTTGGAGCTGACGGAAACACTGGCACAATGTCTGTATCAGCAGTATCAGAAGTCTGCAGTCAAGTAAAGAGAGACAAGATGTTGATGTATAGGTGTCCTTATAAAATCTATTGACATTCTGCGGATTGTACGTATAATAAAAATCACATTGTGCAATACATGTTGCCGACATGGGAACAAACCAACTCAGGACGAGGAGGATACAGACATGATTGAATCGATTGACAGAGCACTGGCTATACTTCAATTATTTTTACAGGAAGAAACGCCCTTAAGTATCACCGAAATCAGCAGAAAAATGAAACTGCATAAAAGCACCGTGAGCCGCACCATGGACACGCTGGAAGGGCGCGGTTTTGTACGCAGACAAAAAGAATCGGGAAAATATTGGCTGGGACTGCAGGTCTATTCACTGGGCATGCTGTTTAGAGAAAAAGAATCCTTTCAGAAAATGGCGTATCCGTATGCCAAAGCGCTGGCTATGCAGTGCAAAGAAAGCGTCCATATGACGACTTTTGCCGAATCCGATGCGCCGTATCCGCAGCACGTCATTTTGGAAAAAATCAAATTGCCGCAAAGTGTGGATATTGCGCCGCCAGTAGGTTCGATTCGTCCCAGTTACTGTGCTGCGTCCGGCAAATGCCTGCTTGCATTTGCACCGGAATACGTACAGCGTTTTGTAGGCTGCAAACTGCAGAAATTTACAGAATATACGGTTACCGATTGGGACGAACTGCTCAGCGAACTGGAAAAAATACGGCAGCAGGGATATGCCGTAGAACGGGAAGAAGTCGAGCTGGGAATGACGTGTGTGGCAGCGCCTGTTTTTTCCGGCGGCAAGGTGATAGCGGCTGTCAGTGTTTCCAGCCCGGTAACGCACATGACAGAGGACGTACAAAAAAAAATTATTGCATGCGTAAAAAAGACAGCGGCTGATATTACCCAGGCACTGCGGTAATAGTGCTGTCATCTCTTTATATTTTCGTTATATTCTATTGTGAACTATTTGCTATGCAACATATGCCAAAAAAGAATACATCATATGTATTTGACGGAATACAATTTTATGATAGAATGGATACGGATGTATTTAGGCTGTACAGTGTCTGCATGGATTTATGAGAAAATATATCATTCTCCTGAAGAACTGCGGTGTGGGAGCACTGTACAGAAATTGCATCATAACCAGAGGCGAAAAGAAGGATGAACAGCATTATAAACCAGGCAGCGGATTCGGCATTCAGCCGGCATCCGTACAAAACAAGAGAAGGCGGTGCAACAGTCACAGTATTTGTACCCTATAATTGCCGCAACCATTGCCCCTTTTGCATTAATAAGGAAGAATATGCCGACATGACCGGCTTTTCGGCTGATAAAATTTGCGAAAGTATTCAAACAATGGACGCCATTACGCCCTATTGCGATTTTGTATTTACGGGAGGCGAACCGTTTGCTGATTTGGAATCGCTGCAGCGTATGCTGGATATGATTCCGCAGACCCATAAAGTCTATATCAACACGACACTGCCCGTATCTGAATATCAGACTGAAGATGATATAGTCGCATTTACAGAAAAAAATAAGGACAAGATTACGTGTATCAACGTATCCCGTCATATGCAGCATTACGTAGTGGAATCCAATGACCAGCTGCTGGCGCGGCTTGCTGTGCCGTTTCGTATTAACTGTGTGTTGTACAAAAAGTATCCGGCGAAAGAATTGATTCCCTATTTAGAACGATTCCTGAAAATAAGCGGTGCGTCGATTCAGTTCCGTTTTGATTATACGGAAACGACACCGGAAAATCTTTACGATGAAACCAGTGACAACATTCTCCATGATTTGAAATGTATTGCTGACTATACGGGTTTGGACGGCTGCCGTATGCGCTGCGGCTTCCATTTTGATTACAAAGGAATGGAACTGACCTATCACAAAACGCTGCCGTACAGCACCATTGTCGAAAAAGATGCGAAAACGGGTATCACGTATGATATTCTTTACGATATTTTGATTAAGCAAAATGGGGATATTCATTCCGATTGGGACGGTACCTTGATGGATGTAGATGCGTATCGGCATGTTGTATTTGAACCGTATGACCTGAAATGGCTGAAAGGTGAAAACTGCAAACAGGAAGCATATCTGAAAATGGCTTGTGCCGCCATGTAAAAGTATAACCATGTATACGGAAAGACCAGCAAAGTGCAGCGCACTTTGCCGGTCTTTTCTTTTTGTAATAATCTTTTCATCTAATTTTAAAATATGATACAATATTAAGAAATGTAGATTCACAGTACACATAAGGAGGAAACAGCGGTGGCAGTTACAGTGATTTTAGGAATAGGAAAAAGCGGCAAAAGCAGCCACTGTTTTGCGCAAATGCAGGAATGGGCAGCCAGCGGCGGCAACGCACTGCTCATTGTACCTGACCAGGCATCGTATTATGCAGAAAGACAATTTGCTGAAACGATGCCGGGACACGGTTTTATGGGCATTCAGATTGTAGGCTTTTCCCGATTGGCATACCGCGTATTTCAGGAACGGGGACAAGAACATGCGTCCCTTTCCGATTTGTCACGCCAGCTGATTTTACAGCGCCTTTTACGGCAGCATGCTGATGAATTTACGGTGCTGCAGACAGCGGCAAAACAGGAACATGCAGCCGCCTCGATGGGCCAGTTTATTTGGGAATGCCGTTCGTTCTGTATCGGGCCGGACATGCTTCATCAGGCAGCGGCTGCCCTGGGAGACCAGACGCTGGCACATAAGCTGGAAGATATGGCTGTGCTGTATGAAAACTATATGGATTTTTTGGCACAGCATTTTGGCAGCGCAGATGACGTTATGACTGTTTTGGCGCGGGAAATTCCGCAGTACCGCTTTATACAAGGCGCCCGTATCTGGGTCGATGGCTTTCAATGGTTTACGCCGCAGCAGCTGGCAGTACTGCAGGCTGCGGAAAAAGCAGCGGCCCACATGACTATTACGCTGACGATGGACGCCGAGCGGTTTGCGGCTCAATCCAAAGAAACGGCACTGTTTCACCGGGCGTATGAAGTGTATCGGGATATACAGGAATTGTTCCCGCACGTAGAACGGCAGGCATTGCCCAAAGCCGTTCCGCAGGGGTTGGATGTATTTACGGACGGCTTTTTTCGTCTCGTGCCGCAGCCCCTTGTAAAACCTGTACAGGGACTGCATCTTTGTGAGTGCAGCAACCGAGACATAGAGATAGACAGTATCGTCAGACAGATTCAGACCTTATGCCGGCAGGGATACCGCTATCGGGATTTTCTTATTTTAGCCCGTTCCAGTGAAGCGTATCAGCATATTGCAGAACGCATTTTTGCTAAATATCAGATACCGTTTTTCAGTGATTACCGTCGTCCCATGACATCGCATCCGGTTGTCGAAGCCATTACGGCATTGCTGGAAGTGTTTCATACTCGCTGGTCCTACGAATCTGTGTTTGCATTATTGAAGACGGATTTGTTTCCTATCAGCCGCCAGGAAGCGGACCTATTGGAAAATTACTGCCTGGCGTATGGGATTCAGGGATATCATTGGCTGAGCGGCGACGATTGGACGTATGCTCCCAAGCGGTATTTGGATGAAAACGGCGGAGAAGCGGCACAGGAAAATACAACGCTGGAAACCATCAATGCTATCCGCCGGCGCATTACAGATATATTGTTGCCGTTTTGGGAAGCAGCGCAAAAAGAACATGACCTGCAGACGTGGTGTACCCTGCTTTATCAATGGCTGGTGCAGATGCAGGTACCGCAGACGCTGCGGCAGTGGAAGGAAGAAGACCACGAAAAAGGACAGGCTGTAGACGAAAAAGAACATGAACAGGTCTGGAAGCGTATTCTGTTGTTTTTGGATGAAATCGTACATGTCTGCGGTGACGATGTCGTTTCGCTGCGGGAATTTTCCCAAATCGTGACAGATGGTCTGCAAGAACTGAAATTCAGCTTGATTCCGCCGACGCTGGATCATGTGACATTGACTTCTGTTGACAGAGGCTATACCATGCAGGCACGCGTCGTCTTTCTCTGCGGTGTCAATGACGGCGTCTTTCCGCAGCACAGCAGCGAAGAAGGCATGCTCAGTGACAGCGAACGGCGCCGTCTCGGCAAACTGGGCATCAAACTGGGACCGGGCAGACGGTTTCGCTCATTCCAGGAAAAATTTTTGTTTTACCTGGCTGTTACCAGAGCCAGAGAATCGCTGTATATTTCTTATATTCTGGCAGATGAAGACGGTAAAGCGCAGGAAGCATCCGTATGGGTGCGGCAGCTGGAAGAAAACGGCTACGCTGTCGCTGCGCACGAAACGGGGGAGATTCCGGAAGGTGAAGAAGACCGTTTTATTACGTCTTTGCCGGCAGCCTTATCGTATTTGCCGGCTATGCTCAGACCTGCCGCAGAAGGCAGAGTTGTGCAGGATTGTTGGTGGGCTTTGTATGATTGGGCATGTCAGCATGGCTGGCAGCAGCAGGCTGTGCAGGCCGTACAGGGCTTGTTTCACCACAACACGCCCGTGCCGCTGTCTTCAGAACTCGTACGCAGACTCTATGCGCCTGACGGTACGCTGCGCGGCTCGGTAACTAAGTTTGAGCAATATCGCAGCTGTCCGTTTGCATATTTTTCCCGGTATGGCTTGCAGCTGGAAGAACGGCCGCTGTATCGGTTTGCGGCGCCGGATTTGGGCATGCTGGTTCATGGCGCTCTGCGTATTTTGGGTGAAAAGCTGCTGCAGGAAGGCAAACAGTGGTATGATTTGCCGGATGCAGATATACCAACCCTTTGCCGCAATGCCGTAGAAACGCTGGCGCCGGATGTACAGCATAATATTCTGATGTCCAATGCCTATTTCGGACAGATAAAGGAACGGCTGATTCAAACGCTGATACGAACCGTTCGTCATCTGCGTGAATTTAGTGCCGTGTCCAATTTTCATATGGCAGGATTGGAAAAATCATTTGGCAGAAATCACAGCCCATGGAAAGCAGTGCAGTTTACTCTGCCCAACGGTATGTCTGTCGTCGTCAGCGGCCAAATTGACCGCGTGGATACGATGTGTACCGATACGACGCAGTATGTCGTCGTCATCGACTATAAATCCGGACGGAAACAACTGGATTTAAGCGAAGTATGTACAGGCCTAGAACTGCAGCTGCTGACCTATATGCAGGCAGCGCTGCAAAATATGGGAGAGGATGCGGCGCCGGCAGCTATATTGTATTGTTATGTCCGCAACGATAAAACGTCACTGGATTACCGGGTAGATGAAGAAACTAAGAAGAAATTATATGACAAAAACAGCAAGCTGCGAGGTTTTTATTTAGATGACAGCCAGATTATGAAGGCGTTGGATACGTCTATGAAAGGGTATTCTGCTTTTTTAAACATACAGATGAAAAAAGACGGCACGCTCAGCAACACATCTCATGTGATGTACGATGCTCGTACTTGGAAGCAGCTGCTCCATGTTTCACAGAACAGGCTGTATGAAATTGCGCAAAAGATTACGGCAGGGGATATTTCTATCCATCCGGTACGTTTGGGGCAGAAGAGCCCATGTCAGTATTGCCCGTATCATGCCGTATGCCGTTTTGATATACAGATGAAGGAAAATACGTACGATGTGACGGATAAAGCCGATGCCGAAGCATGGCTGAAGAAAATCTGCGGGGAAGGAGACGATACACATGGCTTGGACTAAGGAACAGCAGGCAGCGATTGATAGCCGGGGCCAAACACTGCTGCTGTCGGCAGCGGCAGGTTCCGGCAAAACGGCTGTTTTAGTAGAACGCATTATCCAGCGTCTGCTAGATCCAGTACATCCGCTGGATATTACGGAACTTCTTGTAGTGACTTTTACCAAAGCTGCAGCTACTGAAATGCGGGAACGCGTCGCTGCGGCGTTGGGGGCTGCATTGAGCAGCAGCGGCGACAGCAGGGCAGAACGGCAGTTGGCGCTGCTGCCGTCTGCATCTATTTCTACGCTGCATTCGTTTTGCCAAGATGTTATCCGCCGTTATTTTTATACCATAGATATCGATCCTACCTTTACGATTGCCGGCAATGAAGAATTAAGTCTGCTGCGCAAGCGTGTCTTGGAAGAAGTCTTTCTTTCTTATTATGAGGATGAAAAAAAAGCGGGATTTCTCTATCCATTAGCCGATATGTTCGGCAATGACCGCGGCGATGATGCGCTAATGGAAACGGTCAGCCAGATGTATACGTATTCCCGCAGCATGCCGTGGCCGCAGGAGTGGCTGGAACAGGCTGCCAGTGCCTACGATATAGAGGATGGGGCATCTATAGATGATATGGAATGGATACAGCCTATCAAAGAAGATATACGACGTATGCTGCAGGGGCAGGTTCGTTTATACCGCAGCATGACAAAACAGTTGCAGCAGCGTTCTTCCTTTGTTTCTGCGTATGAAGCTTTTGCCGTAGAACAGGGAGCCATGGAACAAGCCATGCAGTGCCAAACGTGGGAAAAACTGCAAAAAGCCGTGACGGCCATTGCCTTTCCGCGTCTTAAATCAATGCGCGGCTTGGACGAAGAAGAAAAAAGTTTTTGGGAACAATGTAAAAAAGTACGCGATGCCTGCAAAAAAGAAATAATTAAATCCATACAAGAACCGTATTTTTCAGCTAGCGCGGATGAATGGCTGCAGGGCATACGGGATATGGCACCGATGATGCACGGCCTCACGATATTGACAGAAGATTTTGCCAAGGCGTATCAGGCGGCTAAAAGAGAAAAAGGCTGGATTGATTTCAGCGATTTGGAACACCTGTGTCTGCGTATCTTGCTGGATAAGACAGCGACACCGGCCCATCCTGTACCGTCTGCGGCAGCGCAAGAGCTTAGAGATTCCTATGCCGAAGTGATGATTGACGAATATCAGGATACCAATGGCGTGCAGGAATTGATTACCCGTCTGGTGTCCCAAGAAAATAACCGTTTTATGGTCGGCGATATCAAACAGAGTATTTATCGTTTCCGTTTGGCAGATCCGACGCTGTTTCTGCAGAAATATCAGACGTACAGCCGCGATGAACAGGCTGTTGAACGCTGCATTGATTTGGCTAAAAATTTCCGCAGCGTGCCGTTGATTTTACATGCTGTCAATGAAGTATTTTCGCGGGCGATGACAAAAGAAGCGGCAGGCATGGCGTATGGAGAGCGGGAAAAGCTGTATGACGGCAGAGAAACGCCGACAGCGGCAGACTGGGTCGGCGGCCCGGTGGAAGTGCATCTCGTCAATACGAAAGCAGAAGAGCTGCCGGATGAAGAGTCCAATATCCAGGAATTGACGGCGTTTGAAAAAGAATGCCAAGTCATTGCCTCTCGGATTCAGGCATTAAAGGGCAGCACGCTGCAGGCAGCTAAAAAGGACGGCACGATGGAACCACTGACATATCGGCATATCGTCATTTTGCTGCGCTCGCTTGCAGGAAAAGCAGATACGCTGCTTCAGACGCTGCAGGCAGCAGGCATACCGGCTTATGCAGAACAAAACGGCGGCTATTTTGCGGCGATTGAAGTGCAGGTCATGCTAGCTCTGCTGCAGTGCATCGACAATCCGGAACAGGATTTGGCAATGGCAGCCGTACTCCGTTCGCCTTTGGTCGGTATGCGTGAAGAAACACTGTCGTATCTGCGCTTGGCGAGTGACACGACGCTTTGGCAGGCCATACCGGTGTTTGTCGAAACGATGGATGCGGCGGCAGATAAGCAAAGACTGCAGCGGTTTTATGCACAGCTACACGATTGGCGAACATACAGCCGTCGGCACAGTGTGGCAGAATTACTGCAGCGGCTGTATCAGGAAACGGGATATTATGAATATGTCGGCGGCATGCCCGGCGGTGCCGTCCGGCAAGCCAATCTGCAGGCATTGTACGACAGAGCGGGGCAGTATGAAAAGGCCGGGTTTCACGGTGTGTTCCGCTATCTGCGCTTTATCCGCAAAATGCAGGAAGACGGTGTTGACTTGGCACCGGCAAAAGTACTCAGCGAACGGGAAGATGTAGTACGGATTATGAGTATTCATAAAAGTAAAGGTTTGGAATTTCCCGTTGTTATTTTGGCAGATGCCGGCAAACATTTTAACCGGAAGGATACACAGTCCATGCTCTTGTTTCACAATACACTGGGAATTGGCTTGAAACAGTTTGACGCGACATGGCGCATGACTTATCCGACCATGATTTGGAACGGCATTTCGTCCCGCCTGGCTTGGGAAGGCACAGCAGAAGAAGAACGGATTTTATATGTGGCTATGACAAGAGCCAGAGATAAACTGATTTTGACAGGCCATTCTTCTCATTTGGATACAGACTGGCAGCGTTGGAACAGTCAGATAGAGCCGGTTCAGGCTAAATCCTATTTGGACTGGGTTATGCCGTGCATTTGCAGCCAGACGCAGCATGTCGATGTCGAAGCATCACTGGCAGTACGCCGCTCCCTGCAGTGGCAGTGCGGACTATGGGATGTACACCTTTGGCAGCAGATTCCAGGTCCGGCAGTGACAGAAGAAGCACTGCAGGCAGAACCGCGGCTGGCGCTGCTGCAGGACGGCCGCTGTACGCAGACGGCTGTACCGGCGTGGCTGGAAAAACAGCTGTCTTGGCAATATGCATTTCCCAAAGCCGTAACAACGGCCGCTAAGTTTTCTGTATCGGAAATCAAACGGCAGTACGGACTTCTTCATACAGAAGTTTTGGAGGAAGAACAATCTTTGGCAGCTGCGGCAGTACCGCAGCCTGAAGATGAAGATATCTTTGCTCAGCTGCCGCCGTGGATGGCAGCGGAAGAAGCGGCTGCAACCGGCGCGCAGCGCGGCACAGTCATGCACAAAGTGATGCAGTATTTGGATATACGTCCTGCCATGAATGCCAAAGAAATACGCCGCCAGCTGGCGCAATGGGAAGAAGACGGCTTGTTTACGCCGGAAGAAACGAAGCTCGTATATATACCGGCTGTGCTGCAGTTTTGCGCTTCCCCATTGGGGCAGCGCATGGCAAAAGCGGCAGCGATACGCAGAGAATATCCGTTCAGCGTCATTCTTGCCGGTGGCGGCTATTTGCCGGATGTAGAACCCGGTGAGGGTATGCTCGTGCAAGGGGTCATAGACTGCCTTTTCCAGGAAGAACAGGGATGGGTACTGGTCGATTACAAGACTGACCGGCTGGATACAGAAGAAGTGTTTCGCCGGCGGTATGCCGTGCAGCTGGCATTATATCGACAGGCTGTAGAACAAATCAGCGGCATGACGCTGCAGCGTATGTATATATATAGTTTTCATTTGCAAAAAGAAATAGCGTTTGAATAATCTGCGTTGTTATTGTTGAGGAGGTAATGGTATGGGAGTATTTGATGTCGTCGGTCCGGTCATGATTGGACCGTCCAGCTCACACACGGCCGGAGCGGCACGAATCGGGCTGATGGCACGGGAAATTTTAAAAGACGAGCCGCAATCTGTCACGATTACGTTATATGGTTCGTTTGCCAAAACCTATAAAGGACACGGCACGGATAAAGCGTTAGTAGCCGGTTTGCTCGGTTTTTCCGCAGATGATGTGCGGCTGCGCACGTCTTTTGAAATTGCGGCCCGGCAGGGACTGCAAATTACATTTCACCGTTCGGAAGCAGAAGTCGATCATCCCAATACCGTCCGCATTGCCATGAAAGGCAAGACGGGCAGAGAAATGGAAATTGTCGGCGTATCTTTAGGCGGCGGCAAAATAGAAATTCGGGAAATCAACGGGGCCAGTGTATCCCTCAGCGGGGAAGAACACACGCTGATTACGGTGCATCGGGATAAACCGGGGATTATTGCGCAGGCGACGACGATTATGGCTATTGGCCACATCAATGTATCCAACATGCGCGTGTTCCGCAGCGCAAAAAACGCGACAGCCGTTATGATTGTCTGTACGGACAGCCCGGTGCCGCCGGAAATGGTCAGCATGATTAAAAAGATTTCAGCCATTGAAAGCGTCGTGACGCTCTTGCCCTTATAGGAGGATATCATGTACAACTACGAATATAAAACACTGCATGAACTGATGGAACAGGCAGCGGCGCAGCAGATGTCATTGTCTGAAATCATTATGCGTCATGAAATGGAAACGTCTGAGCAAACAGAAGAAACGGTACGGGCGTTGATGGCCAGCCGCTTGGATGTATTCCATGAATCCATTCAAGCCGGATTGGAAGACAAGGGGAAATCTGTCAGCGGCTTGGTTGGCGGTGATGCGGAAAAACTGCTTCAGTCCCAAGCCAAACTATTGGGACCGCTGGCCCGCAAAGCAGCAGTATATGCATTGGCAGTCAGCGAAGCCAACGCCAAAATGTTCAAAATCGTAGCCTGCCCGACTGCCGGGTCGTGCGGTATTGTACCGGCTGTGATGATGGCTGCGGCAGAAGAATTGGATATTGCTGACGATGTATGTGTCAACGCGCTCTTTACGGCCGCCGGCATAGGAGCCGTTGTGGCCCGCAATGCGTCTGTAGCCGGTGCTGTCGGCGGCTGTCAGGCTGAATGCGGCACGGCAGCAGCTATGGGAGCTGCCGCTGTTGCAGAAATGGCTGGCGGCAGTAACGACGAAATTATGCATGCTTTTGCCTTATGCATGAAAAACACGCTGGGACTTGCCTGTGATCCCGTAGCCGGTCTGGTAGAAGTTCCCTGCGTTAAACGCAATGCTTGTTATGCTGTATTGGCTATTACAGCGGCTGAAATGGCCTTGGCTGGCATAAAAAGCGTTATCCCGCCGGATGAAGTTGTCGAAGCGATGGCAGAAATCGGCAGGCTCATGCCGGTAGCTCTCAAAGAAACATCAGACGGCGGCTTGGCAAAGACACCGACAGGACGGGCTATTGCCGAACGCCTGGAAAAAGCAATGGCAGCAGAATAAGATAGTTTCTGCCAAAGAAACCCATTTGCAATAGACAACAGAGGCTGTAACAAAATGAATGTTTTAGTTCGTTTTGTCACAGCCTTTTTTGTGCAGCAGAAACAGACTGATACACTTGGCAGACGATGCAGCAT
>DJEN01000008.1:0-656 GCA_002431345.1 Megasphaera sp. UBA5897
AAGAGCTTGTCAAGGACTTTTTTTCGGAAGAATTGAACAATTCTTCACATCCTCACAAAAAGACATATTCCGTCTTTGCTAGGGCCCTTTGCAGTGCCCCGTTCCCGACGGCTTGATTAGTATATCGCAAATAACCACCTCTGTCAACTACTTTTTTACATTTTTTGACAACACACATAGATTGTCCATACGTTTTTCTATCTTAACTACGCAGATTTTCAAATACATAGTCAGTTCTTACTGTTCATTGTTATCTTCTTGTGCCCAATTATCCAATCGGCTTTTCCATTTCTGTGCCGTATCTATCGTATTTTCTGCTGTTTGTACTGCATCCTTGGCTTCATCATAGCGTTGTCCCCAGCTCTTGTCATGTTCATCATGCCATTTCTGCTGTCCGTCTTTATATCCGCTTTTATAGTCATCATCCTGCGCATCGCTGACCGCATCGACATCTTTATCTGCATCTTCGTACCCTTGCTTGTATCCTGCATCATACGAATCATTAGCCCATACCGTCATGCCGCCCAACAGTGCGCCTATACAGCACAACATAACCATCATTTTTTTCAGCATATTTTTACACCGTATCCTTTCAAAAAATTACACCGCCATTATAGTCTTCGTTCTATATACCGTCAAGCATTTTATATTTTATA
>DJEN01000008.1:714-5468 GCA_002431345.1 Megasphaera sp. UBA5897
ATATTTTATATGCATATACCTTGGTATACTAGCCTTCCAGCCTCTCTTTTGCTACAATAAAATTGTCAAAGGAACCCCTTCCAACATCCCCTTTACTTATCGTTTAACTTTCTCCCACCTCTTCAAAAAAATACACCTAGCAAAAAGGACTCTCTTCACCCCACAGGGAAGACAGTCCTTTTTGTTGTGTACGTATCATATAATGCCAATTATACCAGTTTTCCAATCACTTCGTCTGCCGCTAATTCGCTCCATAGCAGCTGCATGACTGCCAAAATAAGCAAAATGGTCAAGCCCAGCCGCATGTAGGATGAACGGGTAATCCAATCAAAAGGCGGTCGTTTTTTGCGTTCTGTAATCTGATACTGCACGTCGTCTTTTTTATTTAAAATGCGAAAATGGCGGGCTTCTTTATAAGCAGAAAAGACGCCGCTAAAATTCATGGTCACATGAACTTGCGAATCATCCATGCAAGCCTTGGCGATTTCTTGCAGCCGCTGGCAAAATACGGCTAAAAACTCACTATCAGCACACGCACTGGAAAATGCAAAAAATTCAATCTCACATTCCCGAATGCCTTCTTTCATCGAAATTTTCAAAAACGGATACTGCTGCTGCAGTAAGTCCCGCCACGTTTCTATTTTTTTCCGCAGTTCTTCAGGCCATATATAGCGAACAGCCTGCCGGGGCGCAAACGAAATTTCACCGGAAATCGTAAGCCGATAATCGCCATAGTAATGACGAAGCCGTGTTTTCCAATTCATTTCCATCCCTCCTTAGGATAATTTGGCACCGCATGACGGACAATATACGGCTTCCTGCGGCACGTTTTCACCGCAGTGTGCACACTGCCGCTTTCCGGCTGCCTGCGGCGGCAAAGCTTCTTTCCATTCGCCGTCCAAAACAGGAGCTTCGCTGCCGCTCATGCGGTCCATCCGCTGCTCTACTTTGTCCATCCGTGAATGGAGTTCCGCTTCCGACACGGCAACGCGTTCTTTTAAGCGGTCTGTTTCCAAACTTGTCCGTTCGATGCGGTGTTCTGCTGTCAAATCTTTCAAGACAGCAATAATGATTGCTGCCAGCAGCGGACTAATCAGCAGGGAAAAGAGTCCCCAAAGAATCGGGCTGCGGCCGCGCTTGCTGGCAAAATACGCAACTAAACCGCAAAAGATAATATATAAAACAATAGACATAGTTCCACCTCGTTTCTTTACTATATGTCCATTATACAAAACGCGACTTCTCTTGTATAGGTACAACCGATAGGTTTCCATGCAAGAAACCCTCTTATCAGCCAGTACGCAGATAAGAGGGTCCTCAAGACATATGTTTATTTCAAAAGATTATTGTCTGTAAAATAATCGATGCGCATCGCTTTACGTACGTCAGCCAATGTCTGATTTGCTTTTTCAGCCGCTTTCGCCGTATTGACGCGCAGCATGTCATATACGTCAGGCAGGCGTTTTTCCCAGGCATGACGGCGTTCGCGGATAGGCTGCAGTTCTGCCTGCAGTACGTTGTTTAAGAATTTTTTGACTTTCACATCGCCTAAGCCGCCGCGCTGATAATGGGCTTTCAATTCATCCAGCCCGCTGTATTCCGGCAGAAATTCCTGGAAGTATTCCGGCTTGCAGAACGCATCCAAATAAGTAAATACTGTATTGCCTTCCAGATGGCCCGGATCTTCGCGGCGCAAATGGGTCGGGTCCGTAAACATGGACATAATTTTTTTCTGAATATCTTCCGGTTCTTCCGACAAATAAATGCAGTTACCAATGGATTTGCTCATTTTCGCTTTGCCGTCAATGCCGGGCAAGCGAAGGCATGCTTTATTTTGAGGCAAAATAATTTCCGGTTCCGTCAAGGTTTCTCCATAGACGGTGTTAAATTTATGGACAATTTCTTTGCATTGTTCCAGCATCGGCAGCTGATCTTCTCCGACAGGAACAGCCGTAGCTCTAAAAGCCGTAATGTCTGCGGCCTGGCTGACAGGATAGCAGAAAAAGCCTAAGGGAACGCTGGCTTCAAAGTTTTTTTGCTGGATTTCTGATTTAACAGTCGGATTACGCTGCACGCGGGATACGGTGACAAGATTCATATAGTACGCCGTCAATTCCGGCAGTGCCGGAACCAGTGACTGAATAAAAATTGTGGATTTTTCCGGATCAATGCCGCAGGCTAAATAATCCAATGCGACCTGCATGACATTCTGCCGTACCTTTTCCGGATGTTCTGCATTATCCGTCAATGCCTGCGCATCGGCAATCATAAAATATAATTCATCATATTCGCCAGAATTTTGCAATGCAACACGTTCCTGCAAAGAACCAACATAATGTCCTACATGAAGGCGTCCCGTAGGACGGTCACCTGTTAAAATAACTTTTTTCATACCTTGCTCCTTTGTAAATGCATACCAAAAATCCATACGTCAATCATATGTCTGGTAAACAGTTTATCAGTATTCAAATTTTTACATTCTACGTTATAGTTTACGCTTAGATGTTCATACCGTCAATATTCGTTTTCCTGAATAGCAAAAAAGAATAGTACAGGATTACATTGACTTGGCGTTGTCTCTCCCCTATAATAAAAGGCGGCAAAAATCCCCCCTGCCGAAATATGCAGGGCAACAAGGAGGCCTAATACCATGAATTTCATGAAAGAAGCCATTGCAGAATCTGCTAAAAATTTGGAAACAGGACATGGCGGTCCTTTTGGCGCCGTCGTCGTCAAAGACGGCATCATCGTCGGTCGCGGCCATAATGAAGTCATCAAAAACAATGACCCGACGTGCCACGGCGAAATGCAGGCCATTCGTGACGCCTGCCGCAATCTTGGTACATATGATTTGTCCGGGTGTGACCTGTATACGTCTGCCCAACCTTGTCCGATGTGCCTGTCCGCTATTATTTGGGCAAATATCAAAACGGTATATTACGGCAATACCGCTAAAGATACGGCAGCTATTGGCTTTCGCGACGATTACATATACCAGTTCATTGAAAACGGCTGCAAAAATACAGACGTTCTGTCCCTGACACAGCTAGACCGGGATGAAGCCAATAAAATATTTGCTGCATACAAAGAAAAAAACATGACCATTTACTAGTCGTTTCTGTCTATTCCGCAGTCCATATCCCAACTGTTGACGGCTGCATAAACGCAATACAACAAATAAGGAGCTGCCGCATATAGGAAATATC
Source organism: Megasphaera sp. UBA5897 (assembly GCA_002431345.1). Classification (GTDB taxonomy): domain Bacteria; phylum Bacillota; class Negativicutes; order Veillonellales; family Megasphaeraceae; genus Megasphaera. The sequence goes on from DJEN01000008.1 coordinate 3,921, forward strand.
CTGTATGCGGCAGCTCCTTATTTGTTTAATATCTTCGTTCCTTCATACGGCGTTCAATATCCCGTTTGGCTTCTTTCTCTGCCAATGCCTGCCGCTTATCATAGAGCTTTTTCCCCGTGACAAGAGCAACAGTCACTTTGACCCTGCCTTTTTTGAAATACAGGTTTAACGGTATCAGCGTGTAGCCTTTTTCTTTAATTTTTCCCAACAGCTTGGTAATTTCATACCGGTGCATCAATAGCTTGCGGGTACGCAGCGGGTCATGATTAAAACGGTTTCCTTGGTCATAGGGACTGATATGCATACCTAGGAGCAGGATTTCACCGTTTTCAATACGGCAAAAACTGTCTTTAAGATTGACTTTTCCCTGGCGCAGTGATTTTACTTCCGTCCCTGTCAGGGCAATGCCTGCTTCGTAGGATTCATGAATGAAATAATCATGACGGGCTTTACGATTATCTGTAATATATTTTACACCGCTTGGTGATTTTGCCACTATCTATTCCTCCTATTTTTTCTTGGACTTTCTTCCCTTGCGGCTCTTACCTTTTTTACCGCGTCCTTTTTTATTCATTTTTTTATCTTTTTTATTTTTTTTGCTTTTTTTACCGGAAGCAGCACCGGCAAACCAGCTCCGCTTCGTTTCTTCTTTTTTGCCGCCGTTTTTGTGCCTTCGTTCTGCACTGACAGCCATCATATGCTGCAAATCACTGAGGGATTCAACGACACCGGGGACAAAATCAATTTCACATTTTTCGGTATTGACTTTCGCCAGCGTTACTTCCATCGGATCGCCCAGGCGGAATATGTTGCCGCCGTGCTGGCCGCGCATAGTATAGGTTGCTTCGTCGAATACATATACATCATCCGTCAGCAGGGAAATATGTACCAGTCCTTCGATACCGTTTTCCAGTCCGACAAACAAGCCAAAGGACGTAATACCGGTAATCCGTGCCGGGAACGGCTGGCCGATAAACGGCAGCATGTACTGGGCTTTTTTCAAATCGTCCGTTTCCCGTTCCGCTTCTACGGCAATTCGTTCACGCGAGCTGGCCTGGTCTGCCGCAATGGTATGATAGGACAAAGACATCTGTGCTTCTTCTTCGGTCAGTTTTCCTTTTTGCTGATACTGGCGAATCAAGCGATGCACCATCAAATCCGGATAGCGGCGAATCGGTGAAGTAAAATGCGTATAGCATGCCGACGCCAAGCCAAAATGACCGGCATTATTGGTCGAATAGCGTGCCTGCTGCATAGACCGCAGGGCAATAGTCTGCACGACTGCTTCGGCATTGGTTCCCTGGGAAAGGGTCAGCAGTTTTTGGAAATCAGCAGGTTTGACTTCATCGCCAGTCGGTACGGGCAGAGAAAACGTCGACAAAACCGTACGCATCATTTCAAGGCGTTCCGGTTCAGGGACTTCATGAATCCGATATACAGAAGGATTCTTGCTGTCCCGCAAATAGGATGCGACCGTTTCATTGGCAATCAGCATCGATTCTTCTACGATTTGTTCGGCAATCGTCCGTTCCCGTTTTTCCAGCCGCA
>DJEN01000008.1:5568-18703 GCA_002431345.1 Megasphaera sp. UBA5897
CGGCGCAGACGCATCTGCTTGAGAATCTGCGCCAGCTCCTGCAAATTCCGCAGCATCGGCATAAAGGCCTGTAAATCATCGGGTATAATATCATCCAGCAGGGCTTTTTTGATTTCTTTATAGTTACAGCGCCGTTTGACCTGAATCACTGCCGGTCCTATATCTGATTTGACGACACGGCCTTCTTTGTCTATTTCCATGACGCAGGTCATAGAGTAGCGGTCTTCCCCAGCATTCAAACTGCAGATGCCATTGGACAGCACCGTCGGCAGCATGGGAATAACCCGATCTACCAGGTACACGCTTGTACCGCGGGCATATGCTTCCTGGTCAATAACCGAGTTTGGCTTGACATAATAGCTGACATCAGCAATATATACACCCAAACGGAAATTGCCGTTCGGCAGTTTGACGACGTCAATAGCGTCATCCAAGTCTTTCGCATCTTCACTGTCAATGGTAATGAGCTGGCGGTCCCGGTAATCACGGCGTCCTTCTTCCATGGTCACATCCATGTTGATTTTTTCCGCTGCTTTTTGTACATCTTTCGGGAAGGCAAAAGGCAGGCCGTGGCGGGCCATAATGACTTTGATGTCCAAATCTTTGTCTCCGTCATAGCCAAGTATTTCGGTAATCTCGCCTTCTGCTTTCATCCCGTCAGCCGGCCATTTGGTAATCGTAACGAGGACGCGGGCACTGCTGCGCGCATTTGCTGTTTTATCCAGCGGTATATATATATCTTCCCGAATCCGTTCATCATCCGGGCGAACAAATCCATAATGCTTTTCTCTTTCAAACGTACCGACCAGCGTTTTATTGGCCCGTTCAACGATGCTGACGATTTCGCCTTCCTGTTTGTGGCGGCCATTGCCGTTTTGGATAATCCGGACCGTAACTTTATCATTGTTCATCGCTGTATGGCGATTTTGTTCCGCAATATATACGTCTTCCTTCAAGTCTTCACTGAGGACAAAACCAAACGTCGCGGTGTATCCTTTGTATATGCCAATAATTTCTTGTGGATTTTTTAGGGCTGTATACCGTTCTCCTGCTACTCTCATGAGCTTTCCACTCCTTACCAATTCATCAAACGTTTCAAATAATGAGGCCAGCCGAGAACCTGTGAGACAGAGTCGTTCTGCACAGTCTTCAACGGTTATGCCGGATGATTCTATACTGCATAGTTCTATTATATCATGAGAGAGTTGTAAATCCATTCGTTTCCTCCAAAGAAAGATAAGGGAATTTTTATTATTTATGAAAAAAGCCTGCGACAATGCCGCAGGCTACTACATTTCCATTAAAACGTATGCATCAATCTGCCTAAAATCAGTGTCAAAACTGCAAAAACAATCGACAAGACAATAGTCAGTTTGGATAATAACGCATCCATGCCGCGGGCACGGCTGCCAAATAAATCTTCTGCACCGCCGCCAAAGCCGGCGCCCATGCCTTGGGTCTTGCTTTTCTGCGCTACAACGACGCCAATAATCAGCAATGCCAAAATAACGTCTATGACTTCCAATACAGTGATCACGCTAATCCTCCTCACAAAACACACTTAACAGTACTATTGTACACTTATTTGTCTTTTCTATCAATAGGTTCTTTTTTATTTTCCTCATTCCGTGTTTCCAGATACCGTTCCAGTTTGCGTTTGACCCGCTGCAGGGCATTGTCGATGGATTTAACATGCCGATGCAGTTCTTTAGACATTTCATTATAGGATTTGCCATCTAAATACGCTGTCAAGACCTGCCATTCCAAATCACTGAGGATTTCGTTCATTTTTAATTCTATATCAGAAAATTCTTCCCGGCTGATAACCAGTTCTTCCGGGTCACTGACGCGAATGCCGGCTAAAATGTCTTGGAGCGTCCGGTCGGATTCCGTTTCATACATCGGTTTATTGAGAGACACATACGAGTTGAGAGGAATGTGCTTTTGTCTTGTTGCCGTTTTGATAGCCGTAATAATCTGCCGGGTAATGCAGAGTTCGGCAAAAGCGCGAAAGGATGACAATTTGTCACCGCGGAAATCCCGCGTTGCTTTGTATAGGCCAATCATGCCTTCTTGTATAATATCATCACGGTCTGCACCTACGAGAAAATATGCCCGCGCTTTGGATTTGACGAAATTTTTGTATTTATTGACAATATATTCTGTCGCTTTTTCATCATGTTCCTGCTGGGCAAGGCAAACGATTTCTTCATCAGTCATCGTTTCAAAGCGGTTCGTAGGCGAAACTGCACAAGGTGCTTCTGCCTGCATAATATATACCTCTATTATTTTGATCTACGAATTTTTTCTAATTTTCGCAATACATCTTCATTTTTTACACGATAAACGACTTCATTGCGGTGGCTTCCTTCTTTCAGCATGTTGCGGTGGTCATACGCAGCCACTTCTTTTTTGGTACGCTCTACATCTTCCGCTAATTCCCGTGCAGGGATACGATAGGCACCGCTGCCAAGAACCTGATTTTGTTCGGCACCGTCTGAAGTCGCTACATATACGATGCGCTTATCATTTCGATGGGCATAGACAATACTTTCGATACGGCTGTCTGCCGTTTCTTCCTTGTCTGTAAAAATAACTTCGCAGTCCCTGCCGATTCGCAAGCTCTTTTCTGTTTCTTCCGTATACATGGCATCAAACACTAAAATAAGTTTATAGCCTTTAGCCTTGCCGTAGCTTGCCATCGTATCGATTAACTTTTCACGCGCATGTTCCAGCGACTGATCTGCCAGTTTTTTTAATTTGGTCCAAGCAAAAATAATATTGTAGCCATCGACAATCATTAAATCTTTCATGACTGCACCGCCTGCCGCTGGCGAACGACTTCATACATCAGAAGAGCCGCTGCAACAGACGCATTGAGGGAGTTGACATGCCCAAACATGGGAATCTGTACGAGAACATCACAAGTTTCTTTGACCAAATGGGAAATGCCTCGTCCTTCACTGCCAATAACAAGAACTACCGGTTCCGTCAGCGAGCTGTGGAAGTAATCGGTTTCGCCGTCCATATCTGCGCCTATAACCCAAAAGCCTCGTTTTTTCAATTTTTTAAGAGTCTGGGCAATGTTGCCAATCTGCACGATGGGCATATATTCAATCGCACCTGCCGATGTTTTGCCTACAGTTTCATTGATAGGCGCGCTGCGGCGCTTTGGCAAAAGAACGGCATCGACGCCGGCACATTCTGCCGTGCGCACAATCGCTCCTAAATTATGAACGTCTTCAATACCATCGAGCAATACCAAAAACGGTACTTTTCGTGCCGCTTCCACATTAGCCAGCACATCAGTCAAGTCGGCAAATGCCACGGGCGCCGCAAACGCAACTACCCCTTGGTGCCGGTTGCCCGGAGCTATATGATTTAAAATTTTAGGCGGTACGTATTCAATCAGAATATCCTTTTCCCGTGCCATATCCTGTATGCGCTGCAGCGGCGGAGCGTCATTGCCGGCAGCAAGATAGATTTTTGTAATAGACCGGCCTGCCCGCAGTGCTTCTGTTACACTGTTGCGGCCTGTAATGATGCTTTCCGTACTCATAATTTACACCTTTTCCCCATGTTTGGCAGCACAATATTGCTTGGTATACGTATAAATCTGCGTCATCAGCTCGGCCAGCCTTTCCTGACGGCCAGCCATCACGCAGTAGCCTACCAAAGCTTCCAAGGCTGTACTGTCATGATATTCTGCTACAGACGCACTCTTAGGAGCCTGCGAATAGGCATTGCGCGCCCGTTGGCATACGGCTTTTTCCTCTCCGGACAATTTCTCTTTGAGCTGCCTGTAAATATAAGCCTGCACTTTAGCTGATACAAATTCTGCTGCCAGCAGATGCAGTACCTGTACATTAGGGATAGCCGTATCTACCAAGCGTCGGCGCATATGCAGCGAATAATACGCATCACCGACAAAGGCCAAGGTAATCGGGTCCAGCCGAGATGCATCCTGCTGCGGCACATCCAGCCGCTGCCCGTTGGCAAATGCCGTATACGCTCTTTTTTTTAATGCCTGTAATTGTTTGAATTTCACTTTTTCCAGCGCGCTCCCTGCGGCGAGTCTTCAATCGTAATGCCTAATGCCGATAACTTGTCGCGAATAGCGTCTGCCAAGGCATACTGTTTTTGTTTGCGGCATTCCTGACGAATTTCCAAAATAGCCTGCATCAAGTCATCGTAATCTTTACTGCTTGCATCAGCTTTCTGGCCGCTCCAGCGTTCTTCCAAAATACCTAAAATATCCGTCATCGTCTTGAAAATGCGTTTGACTTCAGACATTGCCGAAGAATCAACAGGCACACCGTTATTGACAACAGCATTTTTATAAATATTGACGTTTTTCGCCAAATCAAACATTGCCGCACTGGCCAATGCCGTGTTGAAATCGTCACACATGGCTTCTTCAAACGCTTCTTCATCTTTCTTGGCAATGGCGAGAAGCTGTTTTGCTTCTTCCGATTTAGCGCCGGCCGGCATATCCAGTAGTTCCAATACGTTATCAATTGCCGTGCCAAGACGTTCAAGGCTGCGTGTCATTTCTTCCAGGCGTTCATCACTGAAATCCAACGGGCTTCTGTAATGATTGGAAATAAGGAAGAAACGCAGCGCATCTGCACTGTAATGAGCCAACACGTCTTTGACCAGGAAGAAGTTATTCAAAGATTTGCTCATTTTTTCCGAATTAATGGTAATAAATCCATTGTGCAGCCAGTATTTGACCATCGGTTTCTTGCCGGTAAAGGCTTCGGACTGGGCAATTTCATTTTCATGATGCGGGAAAATGAGGTCGCTGCCGCCGCCATGGAAGTCAAATGTATCTCCCAAGTATTTGTTGCTCATAGCCGAGCATTCAATATGCCATCCCGGACGGCCTTTGCCCCACGGGCTGTCCCAAGACGGTTCTCCCGGTTTGGCACCTTTCCAAAGGGCAAAATCCATTGGGTTATGCTTGCGGTCATCTACTTCGATGCGGGCACCGGCCATCATGTCATCGAGGCTGCGGCCGCTTAATTTGCCGTAATCTGCAAATTTTTCTACGCTGTAGTATACGTCATGGTCAATGACATAGGCATAGCCCTTGTCAATGAGCGTCTGTACCATGTTGATAATTTCTTCCATGTGTTCTGATACACGAGGATATTTATCAGCACGGCGAATGTGCAGTTTGTCCATGACATCAAAATAGGAAGCAATATAACGGTTGGAAATCGTATCCCATGTTACGCCTTCTCCATTTGCTGCATTGATAATCTTATCATCTACATCTGTAAAGTTTTGGATGTGCGTAACTTCATATCCTAAATGTTCCAAGTACCGTTTGATGACATCCCACGTAACAAACGGGCGGGCATTGCCCATGTGTGAATGGTTGTAAGGTGTAATGCCGCAGACGTACATTTTGACTTGTCCCGGCGTAACCGGTACGAACGTTTCTTTTTTGCGAGTTAAGGTGTTATACACTTTTAGTTCTCTCATGCTGTACCTCCTGTGTTATAAAAAAAAGGCCGCCATCCCTTTGACAGAGACGGTGGCCCGTGGTTCCACTCTGTTTTTATGGCACTGCCATAATCTCAAAGCACGTAACGGGTGCTGCCGAACCAGATTACTAGCGTTCACCTGGCCTGCTCACAAAGGCAATCATTACAGTTTCTGCTGCATGAACAGGCTCTCAGCTTCTGTCTGTCCTCTCTGTAAGGCTCTCCTGCAATTCAATTTGGTCATTGCATTTATCTACATAATAGTGTGTATTATATACTATGTGTTATTTATAGTAACGAATAATTCTCAATCTGTCAAGGCTTTTATTTGGTCAGCAAGCCGCTCTGCTGCAAGCGTGCCAAGACCTTTTTGCGGCCCATAAGAGCAACAATAACGTTGAGGTCCGGACCGTGCATGACGCCGGTTACAGCGACACGAATCGGCATGTAAACAAATTTGCCTTTTACCTTCAAGCCTTTTTGGATTTTCTTAAAGAGCGGCTGTACCGTATCAGCCGTTACTTCATCCAACGCAGCCAATTCATCATGGAACATCGTTAAGACAGCCGGGGCTGTTTCTTCTTGGAGAACAGCAGCTGTTTCTTCATTTTCCGGTGCAAAGTCATCTGTAAAGAAAACTTTGGCTGCATCGACAATCTGCGCACCGTACTGTACATGTTCACGCATAGCCCATACCATGTCTTTAAGCCACTGCATTTCTGCGGCATCCGGATTTTGGGACGCATACCCAGCCTGCTGCAGATGAGGCAGGCAAACAGCCAGCAGCTGGTCTGCATCTAACTGTTTCATATAATGGAAGTTAATCCAGTTAAGTTTTTCAATATCGAAAACGGCCGGGTTTTTGGCAACGCGGTCCAGTGTAAACTGCTGAATCAATTCATCGCGGCTGAAAATTTCCTGATCGCTGTTCGGTGTCCAGCCCAAAAGGCCCAAGAAATTAACCAGTGCATCCGGCAAATAGCCGGCGTCCCGATACTGCTGTACAGAGGTAGCGCCGTGGCGTTTACTCATTTTCTTTTTGTCTGCGCCGAGAATCAAGGATACATGGGCAAATTTAGGTACATCAAAGCCCAATGCATGATATAAAACAATCTGGCGCGGTGTATTGGAAAGATGTTCTTCTGCGCGGATAACGTGCGTAATATGCATCAATGCATCATCGATGACTACGCAGTAGTTGTAAACAGGAATGCCGTCGGATTTCACGATAACAAAATCGCCGACTTTATTGGAATCAAAGGTAACGTGGCCGCGTACCAAATCATCAACTTCCAATGTTTCGTTTTTCGGCGTTGCAATACGAATAACGTACGGCCGGCCTTCTTTCAAATACTGTTCTACTGTTTCTTTGGGGAGGTGGCTGCATTTGCCGCTGTACACCGGTGTTTCGCCTTTTTTCAGTTGTTCTTCTTTTTCGGCTTCCAATTCTTCCGGTGTGCAAAAACAGTAATATGCTTTGCCTTCTGCCAACAGTTTTTCTGTATACTTTTTATAGATTTCCAACCGTTCCGTTTGACGATACGGGCCGTCCGGGCCGCCGACGTCAATACCTTCATCCCAGTTAATGCCAAGCCATTTCAGAGCTTCTTTGATGTTTTCTTCCGATTCACTGGTAGAACGTTTTCTGTCTGTATCTTCAATACGAACGACAAATCTGCCGCCTGTATGTTTAGCAACTAAGTAATTGAACAGTGCCGAACGAGCACCGCCAATATGAAACGGACCAGTAGGACTGGGAGCAAAACGAACGCGAACTTCCTGTGACATGAAAAATTCCTCCTAAATATTTCTATATTTGAGTACCATAGCAGCTGCCTGCGCGGCCATTCCTTCTTCCTGGCCGACAAAACCCAGCCGTTCTGTCGTCGTCGCTTTGACAGAAACAGCGGCTTTATCAATCTGCAGTGCTTTGGCAATATTGCGAATCATTTGCGGCACATATTCTTTAATTTTCGGACGCTGTGCCAGCAAGGTAACGTCCACATTAATAATCCGGCAGCTGTTTTCAATTAAAATCTGCCGCACTTTTTCCAGCAGCGTGACGCTGGATATATTTTTAAATTTTGCATCTGTATCCGGGAAATAGGTTCCAATATCCTTGAGCCCGGCTGCGCCAAGCAACGCATCCATTACGGCATGAATCAATACATCGGCATCCGAATGTCCTGCCAGCCCTCTGTCAAACGGCACTTCGACACCGCCCAAAATAAGCTTGCGGCCTTGGGTCAGCGGATGTACGTCATAGCCGCTGCCTACGCGATGTTCTGTTGGACCATTGAGATAAAATTCCAAAATAGGGACATCATCCATCGTCGTCACTTTATGATTGCGTTCATCCCCCTGCAGGAGGACGATTTTTTTCCCCATGGCTTCAACCAACGATGCATCATCTGTACCATTAATATGATGGGCTTTGGCATATTCGTGAGCCTCTATCAGTACGCTGCGCCGAAAAATCTGCGGCGTCTGGGCTGCAACCAGCCGGCTGCGCTCCAACGTGCGCACGGTCTGCGCTCCCTGTGCATCGGCACACTCCCGTTCCTTGACTGTATCTTTAACAGGAATGGCATAAATAGCCGCATCTGCCTGTTCCATAACAGCCGCTGCATTGTCATACCATTCAGGACCGGCATACGGGCGGGAGCCATCCTGTACCATGACGACATCGGCATCCGCACTGGTCGCCATCAAGCCATTGTATACGGAATCTTCCCGCTCTGCGCCGCCTAAAGCAAACCGCACCGGCTTAGCCGGATGCAGTGACGCTACCATCGCCGCAATATCATCATGATCGCACTCGGCATTGACAATAACCACTTCATCTACCTTGGAAGCGGCAAACACATGCAGCAGTGTATGGGCCAATACGGGCTTGCCGCACAATGGATAAAACAACTTATTTCGCTCATACCCAAAACGTCGGCCGGAACCAGCGGCTACAACAATAACAGATACTTTCAACAACTTCACCTACTCATCTGTAATTTTTACAAAAATCATTCGTCCTGCTGATGTCTGCAGCACAGACGTAACGGTAACAGGCACCGTCGAACCAATATATTTTTGGCCGTTTTCTACGACAATCATCGTGCCGTCATCCAAATACGCGATGCCTTGATTTTCTTCCTTCCCGGACTTGACGATGAGAACTTCCATTTGCTCACCGGGAATCCGAGCTGGTTTTAAGGCATTCGCCAGGTCATTGATATTTAATACCACAACGCCCTGAAGAGCAGCTACTTTATTTAAATTGTAATCATTGGTTACTACCTTGGCATTAATTTTACGGCCCAAACGTACTAACTTGGAATCTACGCCCTGTACATCATCAAAATCATCATTAATGATGCGTACTTCGACATAATTGTCTTCCTGCATTTGTTTTAAAATATCCAAGCCGCGGCGGCCTTTGTTTCGCTTCAGCAAATCCGAAGAATCTGCAATCAGCTGCAGTTCTTCCAACACGAATACAGGCACCAGCAACGGCCCTTCCAAAAATCCTGTACTGCAAATTTCTGCAATGCGGCCGTCAATAATAGAACTTGTATCCAACAGCTTGCCGGAAAAATCTGTATCTGCATGCTTGTGTGCCGCAGATGCCGTTTCTTTGTTTTGCTTTCCCAGACGAAACGTTCCAACAAGACCAATAATGTCGTTTCGCTTGCGGATAGCAATACTCATCCCGGCATATCCAAAAATAATACTGAAAACAATGGGACCATACGCACCAATAATAGGCAGTCGGGCAAACGCCAATCCTATTAAATTAGCAATTATGAGTCCAAAAAGCAAACCTAGCGTTCCGACTATCAAATCCTGGCTTTCAAAATCATTTAATCCTATTTCAATTCGTTCAATAGCTTTCCAAATCAACCGCAGCACAAACGGCGATATAATATATCCCAACAGCAGTCCCAGCACAACGCCGATGATATAAGAAATCACAGTCAGCAGTGTCGTGCCAAAAATACTGCCGTGGAATATTTCTCCCTCGACTTCCGCACTAAAATACGGCGCAGTAACGATTTGGTCGGCAATCATGACAAAGGCTACTGCCATAATCAGCATGATAATTCCTTTCATGATATTATCTGCAATCTTGCCGCCATTAAACTTTTTTGTTTTTTTATCTTTTCCAAAATCTTTCGTACCAGATTCGTGCAAATCATCCATACCGAACGCACCTCCTTTGCAAACTGAATTGTATTGTCATAACTATATAACTATATCACATTTTATCTGCAGAAACCATATAAAAAGATAAAACTGCTGCAAAATTCACTATACTTTTACATAAACAACTACCTGGATGCGGAAGATACGAAAGCTTTTTCAATCGCTTCCTGCAGTGTAGACACACAGAGAATACGTCCGCTGCCCACTTCTTTAGCGGGTACATCTTCTTGATTGCCTTTGGGTATAATAAAAGATTGAAAACCTAATTTGGCTGCTTCCTTGACGCGGCGCAGCGCATGGGACACGCGGCGGATATCGCCGGTCAGGCCGACTTCCCCCATGACAACGGTGCAGCTGTCCATCGACACATCCCGCAGGCTGGAATAGACAGCCAGGGCAATCGGCAAATCCGCTGCCGTTTCTGTAATGCGTAGTCCGCCGACGACGTTGATATATACATCCTGTGTGCCTAACGGTACGCCTACCCGCTTTTCCAAGACAGCCAGTAAAATAATCAGGCGGTTATAGTCCATGCCCGAAGCAGTCCGGCGCGGCACAGGAAATACAGAATGGGTCGTCAACGCCTGTATTTCTCCCAGCAGCGGACGCATGCCGTCCATGACAGCGGCAATGGCAGAGCCGGACTGATTGGCAGCCCGTTCAGCCAGCAGCATTTGCGACGGATTGGCCAGTTCTGCCAATCCCTGTTCATTCATCGTAAACAGCCCGGATTCATTGGTCGAGCCAAAGCGGTTTTTGATGCCCCGCAGCACGCGGAACTGGTAGTTGCGCTCGCCTTCAAAATACAGCACAACATCGACCATATGCTCCATCATCCGCGGTCCGGCAATCGTGCCTTCTTTGGTCACGTGGCCGATGACAATGACCGGAATCGTTTCCGTCTTGGCAAACGTCATCAGCCGGCTCGTTCCTTCACGAATCTGGCTCAGACTGCCCGGCGTACCGTCTGCTTCACTGCTGTACATCGTTTGAATCGAATCCACTACCACTAGCGCCGGATGCAGGCACCGTGCTTCCTGCAGGACTGCGTCCAGCGACGTATCTGCCTGGATAATCAAATTCGCCGCCTCGATGCCCAGCCGCTGGGCCCGCATCTTTATCTGTCCTGCCGATTCTTCACCGGATCCATAGAGAACGGTGCCTGCCGCTTGACATACAGCGGCCGCCACTTGCAGGACCAGTGTTGATTTGCCAATCCCCGGGTCCCCGCTCAACAGAATCAATGCTCCCGGTACTATGCCGCCGCCAAGTACACGGTCCAACTCGCCAATACCGGTCACAATGCGCGTCATCTTTTCCATGGCAATATCCTGCAGTGAAGAAGGCTTGGCACCTTCGCCGCTCCGCTGCAGACTGCGGCTCCCTTTCGGAGCTTCTGCAACTTCCTCTTCTTCTGTCATCGTATTCCATTCGCCGCACTGCGGGCATCTTCCCAGCCAGCGGCTTGAGATACTGCCGCAGTTTGAACATACATACCGTATTTTTCGTTTGGCCATCCTGCATTTCTCCTTTATATAACTATATTATGACTCTCATACCTATCGCTGTGTTTCCTCCTGTGCCAACTGCTGCCAATACGCTGCCAATTCTTCACTGGGAGCAACGCCTTCTCCCGTTTTATAAGCATGAGCAAGATTTTTCATTCCTTCACGATACCCAGCAGCTGCCGATAAAGAAAACCAGTACACAGCCTGCGTAAAATCCTGCGGCACGCCGCGGCCGTCCCGATACAGCTGGCCCAAATTGTTTTGTGCCGGGCCATCGCCGGCCAATGCCGCTTTCTCATACCACACGGCTGCCTGCTGTTCGTCTTTTGCTACGCCCCAGCCCATTTCATATAAATATCCTAAATTATTTTGTGCAATAAAGCTGCCCTGCTCCGCTCCTTTATGATACCAGTACGCAGCTTGGGCATAATCCCGCTCCCCTGTATAGCCAAACTGATACATGATGCCCGTATTGCACTGACCGTCTGCATCGCCGTGCAGGCCGGCCCGCCGATACCAATACAGTGCTTTTTCATAATCCTGCGGCACGCCCCAGCCCGTTTCATACAAATGGCCCAAATTATTTTCTGCCGGTCCATACGCCTGCACAGCAGCACACTGATACCAATGCACCGCTTTGGCCGCATCTGCCGCGACACCCAAGGCGTGTTCATACTGATACGCCAAATTATATTGCCCAATAACATCCCCGTGATAGGCCGCCATGCTGTACCAATAGGCCGCTTTGGCATATGCCTGTTCTTCATTATCTTCTTCTGAAAAGAAATACCAATCGCCAAGTTTGCACTGTGCGTCCGTACTGCCTGCAAATGCTTTTTTCTCCAATTTACTTATCGGTTCATCCATGATAGTTGTTCCCTTCTTAGTCTTATGGAAATTATACCAATACGAAAGATATTGAACAAGAGTTTTTCAACTTTTCTCTTTTGTTCTATTGACTTTTTGACTTTTATTAGTATAATGATAATTGAGATTAGGCAAACAGCCACTCACCCATTATATTACAAAAAAAGTACCTATAAGTAAGGAGGTCTTAATTATGGGAAATGAAAAATACACGCAAAAAGTAATTGATGCGTTTCAAACAGCGCAGCAAATTGCTGCTTTGCATTACAATCAGGAAATCACTTCCATCCACATGCTCATGGGGCTGGTAAAAGAACCGGAAGGATTACTGGATACGATTTTTAAAGAATGCCATACCGATGTTCCGATGCTCCAAGCTCGTTTGGAACAACTGTTGAAAAAAATTCCATCTGTGAAAGGTCAAAGCCAGTTGTCCATGGCTACGGAAATGGTTCGTGTTATCGGTAAAGCACAACAACTTGCTGATTCCATGCATGATGAATATATCAGTACAGAACATCTTCTCATGGGTATTGTAGAAGAAAGCGATGAACCGGTTCAGTCATTATGCCATGAATTTGGATTGAATAAAGACAAAATCATGAGTACAATTAAGGCTAACCGCAAGGGCAATGTCAATAACGACAATCCAGAAGACAATTATAAAGCCTTGGAAAAATATGGTCGTGACTTGACAGCTGCGGCTCGTAAAAACAAAATTGACCCGGTTATCGGCCGTGATGATGAAATCCGCCGGACTGTAGAAATTCTGTCCCGCCGTCGCAAAAACAACCCGGTTTTAATCGGTGAACCTGGCGTCGGCAAAACAGCCATCGTAGAAGGCTTGGCCCGCCGTATTGTTGCCGGCGACGTACCGGAATCCTTAAAAAATAAAACGTTGTATTCTTTGGATATGGGTTCATTAATTGCCGGTGCAAAATACCGTGGTGAATTTGAAGAACGACTCAAATCCGTTTTGAATGAAATTGCCAAATCAGACGGCCAGATTCTCCTTTTCATCGATGAAATTCATACCGTTGTCGGAGCTGGTGCTTCTGAAGGTTCCATGGA
>DJEN01000091.1 GCA_002431345.1 Megasphaera sp. UBA5897
GTTGTCAGTGTCAAAGTACGGGAACCGCAGTTTGAAGGGCAGACCAAAACCAAATTGGGAAACAGCGAAGTCAAAGGGATTGTCGATAATATCGTTTCCGACGGCTTAAAAGAATATCTGGAAGAACATCCCAGTGAAGCCAAAGCGATTATCAACAAAACGATTTCTGCGTCTCGTGCCCGTCAGGCAGCCCGCCGTGCCCGTGAACTGACACGCCGCAAAAATGCATTGGAAATCAGCAGCCTTCCCGGTAAATTGGCAGACTGCTCGGATAAAAATTCAGCGCTGACAGAAATTTATCTGGTCGAAGGGGATTCGGCAGGCGGTTCGGCAAAGCAGGGGCGAGATCGTAAGTTCCAGGCTATTTTGCCGCTGCGCGGTAAAATTATTAATGTCGAAAAAGCACGCTTGG
Source organism: Megasphaera sp. UBA5897 (assembly GCA_002431345.1). Taxonomy (GTDB): domain Bacteria; phylum Bacillota; class Negativicutes; order Veillonellales; family Megasphaeraceae; genus Megasphaera. The sequence continues at coordinate 413 of DJEN01000091.1, forward strand.
ACAAAATTTTGGCCAATGACGAAATTCGCTCTATGATTACGGCATTTGGTACTGGTATTGGCGAAGAATTTGATATTAATAAGCGCCGCTATGACAAAATCATCATTATGACGGATGCCGATGTCGACGGCGCGCATATTCGGACATTGCTGCTGACATTCTTCTATCGGTTTATGAAGCCTTTGATTACAGAAGGCCATGTATATATTGCGCAGCCGCCGCTGTATCAGGTCCGTAAGGGCAAACAGGTGTGGTATTATTTTTCCGATGAAGCCATGAATCAAAAATTAGATGAACTGGGACGTGATAGTAACGTCGTTGTGCAGCGTTATAAAGGCCTTGGGGAAATGAATCCGGAACAGCTTTGGGAAACAACGATGGATCCGGAAAATCGAACCATGCTGCGTGTCCATTTGGAAGATGCGGCAGAAGCAGACCGTATTTTCTCTGTTCTCATGGGAGATAAAGTAGAACCGCGGCGTAAATTTATTCAGGATAATGCCAAAAAAGTACGAAATCTTGATTTGTAGGACCCAAACAGCAGGGAGGATGAGCCTATGAAATGGTGGCGTATATGTGTTCTGACTATGATGTATTGTTTTAGCGCAGTTGCATCCGGATGGGCAGCAGACGCAGTGGAAACGAAAATGCAGCCTGTAGATCCGTCTGTACAAATGGAAAAACTGGATGCGTATTATATTACTTCAGGAAGTACGTATAATAAAATTACAGCGTTATTGCAAAGCATTCCTGCCGATAAAACAGGCTTGGATACAAACTACTATTTTCGCATAGATAAAAACTTGACAAGCAACTATTTTTATCATGTGAACGTCTATGATACCTGCACGCATATGCTGAAGAGCAGCTATTTTGTTGCGAAAGATTCGTCGTGTGTATGGCGGCTTTACGATGAAAAAGATGCAGCGCTTATATTTGGCAGCGCAGAAGAAATGCTGAAAAAAACAGAAGTCATTGTCTATCCCAAACGGATTCCTTTGGGGAGTTACGGCATTGTACGCGTACATGTGCCGGGAATGATTCCTTATGATATTAAAATGACAAGTCTGAACGCCAACGTGGCGACGATTTCAGATAAAATGAATATTATTCCTGCTGCGGCAGGAACCACCAGTGTTGTCGTCGATATAAAAATAGGAAACGCGGCGAGAACTTATACACAAGATATTACGGTCGTGAATACGGCAGATACAGATGACAGGTATCGCCGCAGTCCCAATGTCAATGTTGGCATCGGTATTGGCTGGCATCATCACGGCGGCATTGGCATCGGTGTAGGGCCGTGGTGGTAACTGCATGATAAAGGGGACTGCAACAAAATGAGAAGCTTTAGCCTATTTTGTTGCAGTCCTTTTACTATACCGTTTTTCGTGTATCATCTGATGCATTGGGATATATTTTTTCAAACTTCAAAGAAAAAACTAAAAAAAGTGCAAGATACAGGACAGCAAAACACGTTACGCTGCAGCTCTATAGAATGAAACTTGTTATACCTGATAAAACCATGTATAATAAATCCTAAAAAGTATGATTGTATTATAAAAGGAGACGTGATTGGTTTTGGAATTTTCCCTAGGAAAACAATGTTTGGTTATTGTCTTGCTTATCCTTGGCAATGGTGTTTTTTCTATGCTGGAAATGTCAATTGTCAGCTGCAGGCAGGCCCGTCTGGAAGCGATTGCTGAAGAAGGGAATAAGTCTGCAGAAATAGTTCTGAAATTGCGGGAAAACCCCAATAAAATGTTCTCTGCCGTCCAGTTTGGCATTACGCTGTTGGGACTGCTTACCGGTGTATATGGCGGGACGGAAATGGCACAGCCAATGTCCAAATATGTAGCCATGATACCCGGATTAGAGCCGTATGCATATAGCGTCAGTTTGACGACGATTGTAGCGGTAGTTACGTATTTGACGATTATTTTTGGGGAAATAGTCCCGAAGCGAATTGCCATCGACAATCCTGAAAAATTATCATGCATGCTGGCGCGGCCTATGTTGTATTTTTGTACGCTGTGTACTCCTTTAATTTGGATTTTATCGGCTTCGACTGCCTTAGTTACTAAAATGATAGGCGTATCCAAACCGGAAGTACATCCGGTGACGGAAGAAGAAATAAAGCTTTTGCTGGAACAAGGGGCTGAATTAGGCGCATTTGAAAAAGAAGAACCGGAATTGGTTGACCGGGTGTTCCGCCTGGCAGATATGAATGTCAGTGATATTATGACAAACCGGACGCAGGTTGATTGGATTGATTTGGAAGATTCTGAAGATTTAATGATAAAAGAAATTATTTCCTGCAATCATGTACATCTTCCAGTAGGCAAAGGGTCTTTGGATGAGTTTTTGGGCATGGTTATGGTGAATACTGTTTTTCAGAAGTACTATGATGCCGTACGAACGAAACAACACGTATCGCTGGAGCAGATTGTGGAAGAAAGCATACAAAAACCTGTCTTTATTCCGGAATCGATGGATATTATGAAAGTCGTAGCTGTGTTTCGAGAAGAAAGTGTTCATGAAGCGGCTGTATTGGATGAGTACGGCAGTTTCAGCGGTATTTTAACACTCCATGACATTTTGGAAGAATTGGTAGGGAGCATGCCTTCTGGTGAACAAGAGAAGAAAGAAAATGCCAATCGGATTGTTAAGCGGGGAACGAATCAATGGCTTATGGAAGGCTTGCTGACGATTGAAGAATTTAAAGACTACTTTGAAATCGAAGAGGAACTTCCTGA
>DJEN01000071.1:0-325 GCA_002431345.1 Megasphaera sp. UBA5897
TATTTTTCTTGGATAAAGACCAAGATCCTCATTTTGAACACGAAAAGCTGAGCAAACTGGATATTTTGGCGCAGACCAATACAGGCATGCAAATCGACATTGAAGTGCAAGTGCTGAAACATGCCTATTTATCCGAACGGTTTTTGTATTACTGGGCCGGCTTGTACGGCTCGCAGCTGAAAGAGAAAGAACAGTATACGCAGCTGAAGCCTACCGTATCGATTATTCTGCTGGATTTTGATTACTTACCGGAAACGGCATGGCATAACCTGTACCACATCTGCAACGATATATCCAAACAACGACTGACAGACCATTTTGCCAT
>DJEN01000071.1:457-9076 GCA_002431345.1 Megasphaera sp. UBA5897
AACACAGTCATGAAAGACGTAGAGAAAGCAGAACATGCTTTTACAAGCGACGAAGCCATGCGTTATAAATACATGCTGCGGGAAAAAGCTATCCGTGATTATTATTCCGGCTTGGATGAAGCAAAACAAGAAGGCATCGCAATAGGAGAAGAACGTGGTGTGAAGATAGGTGAAGCACGTGGTCACAAGCTGGGAATAGCCGAAGGCAAAGAATTAGGATTAGCCCAAGGGCGAGAACAAGGATTGGCGCAAGGACGTGAGCAGGGCGTGCAACAGGAAAAAATAGCTAATATTATAGGCATGCTGCGGGAAGGAATAGACATTTCCGTCATATCTAAGATTACGTCTTGCTCGATAGCAGAAATTCAACACATAGCTAATGAACAATCCCAGTCGTAATAAAATGAAGGTGCCAGCCATGAACAACACAGTCATGAAAGACGTAGAGAAAGCAGAACATGCCTTTACAAGCGACGAAGCCATGCGTTACAAATACATGCTACGTGAAAAAGCTATCCGTGATTACTATTCCGGCTTAGATGAAGCCAAACAAGAAGGCATCGCAATAGGAGAAAAACGCGGCCACAAGTTGGGAATAGCCGAAGGCAAAGAATTGGGATTAGCACAAGGGCGAGAACAAGGGCTGGCACAAGGTGTACAGCAGGAAAAAGCAGCAAATATACTTGGTATGCTGCGGGAAGGAATAGACATTTCCGTTATAGCTAAGATTACATCCTGCTCGATAGCAGAAATTCAACACATAGCCAATGGATAATCCCAGTCGCAGTGACATGAACAATATTCTTGAAAAATACAGCTAACGCAGTGAGTACTGTAGAATAAATCATTAACAGAATATATGAAAAGCCATAAACAGATGCGTAACACCTATGTTTATGGCTTTTTCGTTGTATGCAATTATAATTCACGCCACGTAATTGAAAGTAAGTTATCGTTTCTGCATCTTGCTAAGGCAGATATGTTTATCTTCCAGCGTATCGATATCCAGCAATTCATCCGGACTGGGTCGATATAAATAGAGGCTGTTCTGATACTGCTGCAGGATTTGACGGCCGCCTGTATCTCCTCGTTGAGCTGTCAGTTCGTCTTTATGCCGGCTCGAAAAAACAGCCGGACTCATAGGACGTATACCGTTGCTCATGGCTCCCAAGGTATAGGGCGACTGACAAAATCCCTGCAGAAACTGTGTGATGCTTTGTTGGCTTAAAAGAGGTTGATCGGCCGGAAAGAACGCCCAAGCAACAGCACCAGGGCTGTGCTGTACGCCTATGCGCAGTGATGCGGCCATGCCTTCGTCGGCCTGTTCGTTCATAACAACGGGTATCTGCCTGCTCCGGCACCATGAAGCTATTTTCCCATATGCCGTAACAACAAGCAACGGCCAATGATTCACTTGTCCCACAGCACAGAGGGTATCCAGCCCATATTGATACAACGGCTTATGCTGCAAATGCGTCAGCAATTTGTTGCTGCCAAACCTTTTGCCCCGGCCGGACGCCATATATATCAAAAAAACAGAGTGCATTATAGTTCCCGTTCCTTTTCTGAAAATGAAGAAATAAGACCTCGAGCAGTGCCGCTCCGCTGCAGAATATATTGTGCCTGCTCCTGCAGCTCTTTCGTATCGCATTGATTCAGTATGGGGATGACAGGTTGTGTATACCGTTTATGAAGGATATCCAAACAGCCTCGTCGCCACACTTTGCTGAATACAGCAGGTGTTAATATGTCCTGCGGACGGACAGGCAGTTCCTGCCAGCGAAAACATCCTTTGCCTATCGGTTTTCCTACTGAAGACATGCCAGCCAGGCACAAAATATACTGCGTCTGCGGTACGATAACCGGTTCATGCCGTCCCAAAGCCTTGAGAGATACTCGTTTGGAACCATCCGCTTCGATAAGAATCGTATCTGCCAATGGATATATCTGCTGAAAAAGCGCATCGCCGATATAGGTAATCTTGCCGTCCTCACAGGGAATACCGGCTACGGCAATGCCTTCTGACTCTAGCTGACAGGCAATATCACGGACATTGCCTGTCAAGACGCCCCATTGTGCAGGGATTTGCATGTGCGTTGTCGTCACGATGAGGATGCGCTGTCCCAATTTCTGTCCTTCCCGTGCCAAATTCGCAATCCACGTCGTCTTACCGCCGGCACCCACAACGGACAGTACGTTGGGTATATGGCAGCGCAGCGATGGATATAAGGAAATCAATCCCTGCCAGCATGATGACTGTACAGTCCGTTTACCCTTTTGGTATACGTACAGATGGGACATCAGCACTCCTCCATTGGCGGGCATCCCCTTTTTCGCGTCCTTCCCGCCGGGCCCGTACAGCAATCAGTTCGGCCGCAATGCTGACAGCAATTTCTTCCGGCGTCGCCGCTGATATAGGCAACCCAATCGGCGCATGGCATGCATCTATTTCATCATCCGTAAAGCCATCATGGCGCAGTTTATTTCGCACAAAAGCCAGTTTGGTGCGACTGCCGATGACTCCCAGATAGTAGGGATGGCAAGCCAGCATCTGCCGCTGTACTTCGTAGTCGCCGATATGGCCTCGCGTCATGATGCATACGTAATCATGACGGGTTACTTGAACTGCTGCAGATAAATCGCTAAAATCGGCTGCGACAGTCTGTTCTGCTTGGGGAAACTGCACGGCATTGGCAAATTCTTCCCGATCATCAACGACAATACAGGAAAAACCGACTTGCGTCAGTACAGGTACCAGTGCTTTGGCTACATGACCGCCGCCAAAGACAAAAACACGGCCTTCATAGGCCAGCGGTTCTCGATACCAGCGGGCAGTTTCATTTTCTACTAATCCGCTTCCTTCATGCAGCCAATCGGGCCGTTTTTCCAGCACGCGTTCCAAGGAACGGCATGTTTCGTCAGCGCCGCATACTTGCATTTGGGGACCGACGACACCCATGGCCCACTGCTGCGGCATTGTCACGTCCAATACCAGCCAAGACGGCATATGCTGCCGGCGTGTTGCTATGATTTGAGCTAGGCACGTCAGGAGGCTTGGCTGGGACGGTGACAAAAACTGGCAGAACACATTCGTTTCACCGCCGCATACGGCACCAATATCGGCAGCATCATTGGGATGCAGTATATACGATACGATAGTCGAGCATCCTGTCTGCAGCACATGTTTTCCTTCTTCACAGGCTTTGTACTCCGCAATGCCGCCGCCAATCGTTCCTACAGTCGTCCCATCAGCCAAAACCAGTTGGTGGCTGCCGGCACTGCGCGGTGTCGAGCCTTTACTGGCAATGACCGTAAGGAGAACCGCAGGCCGTCCTTCTTCTAATTCTCGTTTGAGACATTCAAATATATCTTCCATAGTATGTTACCTTATCCTTATTTGTATAATAGCAGCACGTCCTGCGGCCGTACACCTAACGGGGCTTCCAGCTGCTGCGGCCTGTCCGTTTTGGCAAACCGCCACCATACAGCCGGTGAAGCAGATCGTTGCTGTTCATAGCGGAATTTGACAATCCATTCAAACGGTTGTTCTATTTCTTCTAGTACGCGAATCGGATACGCATTGTCCGTCACGTACTGATGGAACGCATGACCGCGCACGCCGACAGCACATATCGTGTCGCCGACAGGATGACTCGTCGTCAAAGAAATGCCCCAATCGGGGACAAATACCTCATACGTTCCCATTTTTTTTGCAGCTGCGATATTTTTACAGCCAGTCAGTACAGCGGCAGCTCGGGTTTGCGGCTGGGCAAACACGTCTGCCGTCTTTCCAATGACTTCCAGCTGGCCGTTATGAAGAACGGCAATCGAATCACACAGCTGATACGCTTCATCACGGCTGTGGGTTACAATGATACTGTCTTTTTGAAATTGGCGCAGCAGCTCTTTCAGTTCTGTCATAACTCGTTCTTTCAAATAACTGTCCAATGCACTGAACGGTTCATCAAGAAGCAAAATATCCGGTTCATTGACCAGAATCCGCGCCAAAGCCACACGCTGCTGCTGGCCGCCTGAAAGCTGGAACGGTTTCTGTTTTTCCAGCCCGGTAAGCCGCATCCGTTCCATCATCGTATACATTTTTTCTTTTCGTTCTTGTTCAGAAACAGACTGACGAATACCGCAGGCAATATTTTCTGCTACGGTCATGTTGGGAAACAAGGCATAATGCTGAAACAAATACCCAACACGCCGCTTCTGCACGGCCATGTTGATATGCCGGCTGCTGTCAAAAAACACACGGCCGTCTAGTGAAATATGGCCTGCATCGGGACGTTCGATGCCGGTAATACATTGAAGCGTCTTGCTTTTGCCGCATCCGGACGCTCCCAACAGTCCTAATACACCGCCGTGCGTCTGAAAAGCAACCTGCAGCTGAAAGCTGCCCCACGTCTTTTGAATCGCTGTCTTCAAACTCATGACCAAGCCCTCCCTCTCCGGCTGCGTTTTTCTACCATGTTTACAGTAAGCAGGACGACAGCACTAATAGCCATGTTGACGAGTACCCAGATAAAGGCGCTGTATTCGTCATTAGTCCGCCATAATTGATAGACTGTCGTAGAAATCGTCGCTGTGTTTTTGGGAATATAGCCAATGAGCATGCTCGTAGCGCCGTATTCGCCCAACGCTCTGGCAAACGCCAGTACCGTACCGGCAATCAGACCTTGTTTGCAGTACGGCAGGCGGATACGCCAAAAAATAAATGTGTCGGACAACCCCAAGGTACGGCCGCTCCAAGCCAAGGTTTCATCAAAACTTTCAAACGCACCGCGGACTGTTCGATACATAAGAGGAAAGGCAACTACCGTCGAAGCAATGACGCCGCCATACCAAGTCATGACAAACTGAATTCCCCATTGCTGCAAAAACATGCCTACGGGATGCCGCAGACCAAAAACGAGCAGAAGCAGCCAGCCGCAAACTGTCGGCGGCAGTACCAGCGGCAGTGTCAAAACAACATCCAGTATGCCTTTTAAAAGACGCGGTGCTTTGGATGCATAATATGCGATGGCAATACCGCTGAAAAATACGATTACACTGGAAATAGCCGCTATGCGCAGACTATTCCAAAGAGGATACCAATCCATGTTTCATCATCCTTGCTGTACCGGGCTGAACCCGACACTGGTAAAAATCTGCATCGCCTCGTCACGCTGCAGATACTGTAAAAATTCTTTTGCTGCTTCTTGCTGTGTACTGGTTTTCAAAACAGCTGCGGGATACACAACCTGCCCGCACATGGTCTTTGTCGCACTGTCAACAGGAGTTAAGCGGGCACTGTACGCATCTGTCGCATAAATAATACCGCAGTCCGCACTGCCTTCGCAGACCTGCGTCGTGACTTCCTTTACGTTGGAACCATATGTAATATAGCCGGCGCTGGCAACAGCATTTTCATCTACGTTGTAATATCTCAAGATTTTCTGCGTATACTGTCCAACAGGAACATCACTGTTTCCCATAACCAGCCGCACGGTGCCGTCTTGTAATTTTGCCGCCATATCGTTGAAATTGGCAATACCCTTGGGATTTTCTTTCGGCGTGACGAGGACGACTTTGTTTTCCAACAAATCGACACGCGTATTCGTATCTATGAAATCGAGTTTTTCCGGATTGGCTCTTTCATCTTGGGACGCATCGAGCTGATTCATCTGCTTTTGCGCTGCTGAAATGAACAAATCGCATGCTGCGCCATTTTGAATTTGTTTTTTTAACGTTCCCGACGAATCATAGTTAAACGTAATTTCTACATTCGGGTGGTCTTTCTGATATTTCTCAGCAATCTGATTCATCGTTTCTGTCATGCTGGCTGCCGCAAAGACAGTCAAATGCACCTTGTCTTTACCTGCAGTCTTCTGTTCGCGTGTATCTAAGCCACAGCCGCCCAGTACTGCGACGGCCAGTACCGCAGTCAACGCCAATCCTGCTATGTTTTTCCAATTCATATGTATACATCCTTCTTTTGTAATTGCAGGAGGATTTCTCCTCGTATAGTCTCTTTGCGAAACATTTATTTTACTGCGCAGTCTCCCGCATCGCCGCGCAGCAAATCCATGCCGTGCGGGATTGTATCCAAAAAGACAGCCATGCATTCCCGGCAGGCTTTGGGACTGCCCGGCAGGTTGATAATTAATGTTTTTCCGCGAATCACGCTCACAGCCCGCGACAGCATGGCCCGTTTGGTAATAGTCAGTGACGCGCTGCGCATCGCTTCGGCAATTCCAGGTACCGGCCGCGTCGCCACAGCCAGAGTCGCTTCCGGCGTCACATCCCGCGGGCTAAATCCCGTGCCGCCTGTCGTCAAAATAAGGTCTAGCTGCCGTTGGTCTGTTAGCCGCATAAGCTGCCGTTTTAGTTCTTCTTCACCGTCAGGCAGCAGCAGTGTTTCTACAACATCATAGCCGCGTTCCTGCAGCGTCTGTGCAATCATGGGACCGCTTTCGTCGATGCGCTCGCCTCGGCTGCCCTTGTCAGACAGTGTAATAACCGCCGCCTGATACGGACGTTTTCCCTGCCGCGGCACGATTTCCATCGTATCGCCCGGACGAATCACGCCGCCGCGAAGGACGCGGGCAAACACACCCTCCCGCGGCATAATACAGTCGCCAACAACCTGATAAATAGCACAATGCGTATGGCATTCTTTGCCAATCTGCGTCATTTCCAACAGTACGTCACCGCACTGCAGCAGCGTTCCTACTGGCAAAGAAGAAAAATCAATACCGTTGACGACGAGATTTTCTCCAAAAGCACCGTACGCGACCTGTGCGCCGCGGCGGCGGAATGCTTCTATTTTTTCCAGCGAAAGGAGGCTGACCTGCCGATGCCAATGCCCGGCATGCGCATCGCCTTCTATCCCCCAGTCCGCTGCAAACTGTCCTACGGCAACAGGCCGTTTCTGCGTACCTTTCTGCGTACTGATACATACGGCTTCTATGGTTCCCACGATTTATCCTCCAATCTGATTCATCGTTTTGTTTTCTGTAATCTGACCGGCCGTATCAAAGCAATGCCCTGCCGGCTTTTGGGCTGCAGCCCGGCAAATTGCCTGCCGCAGTGCTGCCAACATATCGGTACGGCCAGACCGCACGATAGCTTTCAAATCCACGCCGTCATCATAACAAAGACAGGGCTTCAAAAAGCCCGTGCTTGTCAGACGCATGCGGTTGCACTGACGGCAAAACTTGTGCGTGTTGGCAGCAATCATTCCCAAACAGCCCTGCAGTTTTTGGCTGGTATAATATACAGCCGGCCCGTTGCCATGCCGCTGTACGGCATGCAAATCCGGATACGCTGACTGCAGTACAGCCAGCGCTTCATCTGCCGACCACCCTTGCTGCTGCGCGCCGTACCCGATAGGCATCATTTCAATAAAGCGCACATCGACGGGCATCATTTCTGCCAACTTAGCCAACGGCAGAAGCTGAGATCTCGTTTGCCGCAGCAGTACTGCATTAACCTTCGTTTGAATACCAGCCTGCACAGTCTGCGCAAGTGCCTGCCGCACGCAGGACAGGCCGTCTACACCGGAAATTTTTCTAAATTGGCCGGCATGCAAACTGTCCAAGCTGATATTGACCGCATCTACTGCCATATGTTTCAGTGCAGCTATATGGGGCTGCAGCAGCAGTCCATTTGTAGTCAGCGTCATGCTTCGTACGCCCGGCAGCTGCCGCAGCGACTGCATAAAAGCAACTGCTCCTTTTCGCACCAGCGGCTCGCCGCCCGTAATTTTAAAGCGATGGATGCCGACTTGCAGCGCAGCCCGGCAAATCAACAATATTTCTTCGTACCGCAAGATTTCATCATGCCCTACGCTGGGCACATCGCCAGGCATGCAGTACTGACAGCGCATATTGCAGCGGTCTGTCAGCGAAATCCGCAAATAATTAATCTCTCTGCCATACGTATCTATCATGGCGTATCCGTACTCGGTTCATACTGAAAAGAGCCGCTTTTGCCGCCTGTCTTTTCTACAAGATGAATATCCCGGATACACATCCGTTTATCCACGGCTTTGCACATATCATATACCGTGAGCAGTGCTACTGAAACACCTGTCAGCGCTTCCATTTCTACTCCCGTTTTCCCATCACAGCGGACCGTACATTGAGCTTCTATTTCCTGCGTTTCATCGTGAAAGAAAAATTTCACGCCGCACTGGGTCAAATTTAAAATATGGCACAAGGGAATCAACTCACTCGTCCGCTTGGCCCCCATAATACCGCCAATTTGAGCGACGCCCAGCACATCGCCTTTTTTCATCATTCCCTGCTGCACCGCTTCATAACAAGCCTGATTCATCTGAATCCGCCCGCTTGCCACGGCAGTTCGGGACGTGACAGCCTTGCCGCTGACATCGACCATAACGGCATTGCCGTTAGTATCCATATGGGTAAATACACTCATTGTCTCACCTACTTACCAAAACCGCAGTTCGGAAAAGTACATACTGGGCAGTTTAGGCACAGTCCCCCTTCGCCAAGGCGGGATAAATCCTGCGGCGTAATCAAAACGTTAGCTGCCAGCGATGGCAGCACAAGGTCAAAAATTGTCCGTTTAGCATACATGACGCATCCCGGCAGTCCAATAATCGGGCGG
>DJEN01000071.1:9168-10946 GCA_002431345.1 Megasphaera sp. UBA5897
GCACCTGTCTGTTTAATAGCCAGCGGTGTCTGGTCGTCCGGGTCCACGCTCATACCGCCCGTACAGACTACCATATCCATTCCTTGTGCCAACATATCTTCAATCGCCGCCGTAATCTGTTTCTGGTCGTCAGCCAAGGTGACATGCATGGTCATCTGTATGTCGAATGCAGCCAGCTTTTCTTCAATAACCGGCGTAAACGTATCTTGAATCCGTCCATGAAAGACTTCATTGCCTGTCGTCACTACGCCGACACGTTTCATGACAAATGGCCGTACATGAAACAATGGCCGGGGCCCCGCCGCGTTCTTGGCTTGTTCCATTTTTTCCTTTTTGATGACCAACGGAATAATCCGCGTCCCAACCAGCGTGTCACCGGTATGTACCATAAAACCGCCATGTCGGGAAGCAATCATCATTTCCCCCAACGCATTGACAGCCTGCAAATGCTCTCTATCTATGGTCAACACGCCGTCACAGTCTGCAATCAGCTCGATTTTTCCTTCTTTCACTTCACTGCCATGCATATGGCTGCCCATACAAATGTCCCGCAGGATACAAGCTGCCTCATTTTCATGCAGCATCGTTTCGTCATTTTCCCAAATATAGATATGATCTTTACCTACCGAAAGAAGCACCGGTATATCTTCCGGCTGAATAATATGCCCTTTGCGAAATACCGGTCCTTTCGTCACGCCTTTAATAATCTGCGTAATATCATGACAGAGTACTTGGCCGACAGCTTCTTCTGTTTTCATTTCTTTCATTTTTGCGCATCCCTTTCGCCTGCCGTATCATCAGCAGTCATTTTTTTCATCTTTTCCAGTTCTTCTTCATTAAAAAAAGCATCGAACCGTTCTTTTGCCACCTTGTCTATCGCTTCCTGCATGACTTCATACCGCGATAAAATCCGTTCTGCCTGCGGAGTCAATGTCGAAGATCCGCCCATTTTGCCGCCGGCATGCCGCCGCGTCAGCGGAAATCCCCAAATTTGTTCTGCTCCTTTGATAATAGTCCAAGCTTTGGAATAGGACATATGCATCTGCTTGGCTGCCCCTGCCAGAGATCCATAGGTCCGTACACCCTGCAGCACCATGGCAACACCGGGACCAAATGCCCGGCCTTCCGCTACAATCCGCAGTGTCGTTTTATACTGCAGTTTGGATAACATCATTACACTCAACACCATTCTCCCGATTTAATTAAACATATGGAATCGTTATTTGCACGCGCGAATATCGCTGTGCCATAAAAAAGGCTCCCAGCATGAGAGCCCTTTACTACATTGTATTATACATGAGAACTACAAAAAAAACTACCAATTACATCCATGTTTTCCTGCTTTGCTGCAAACGGTCACCTATTTCTGCTATCGACCATTCCCGCCGCATATATTGACAGCGCATGGCTTTGTCGCTTGTAAAGGCATGTTCTGCTTTCGCTGCGTCTTTCATAACCGTGTTGTGCATCGCTGGCACCTCCATGGCATTACGACTAGGATTGTTCATTAGCTATGTGTTGAATTTCTGCTACCGAGCAAGACGTAATCTTAGCTATAATGGAAATGTCTATTCCTTCCCGCAGCATACCTATAATATTGGCTATTTTTTCCTGTTGTGCACCTTGTGCCAGACCTTGCTCACGTCCCTGCGCTAATCCTTGTTCTCGCCCTTGTGCTAATCCTTGTTCTCGTCCCTGCACAAGCCCTTGTTCTCGTCCTTGTGCTAACCCTTGTTCCAATCCTTGCTGGACTCCTTCTTGTCTGGCTTCATCCAAGC
>DJEN01000005.1 GCA_002431345.1 Megasphaera sp. UBA5897
CGGCGGCAGCCGCCAGGAAACGCCGCAGCAGGATATAACGGCATGGCTGGAACAAATCCGGCAGTTTGCCCAAGCATAAGGAGGCCTTGATGAAAAGAAAACGCAGCTGGATGACCGCGCTGTGTGCGGCCATCTTGACAATGACAATGATACCGATGGGAGCGATAACAATGGCAAATAACCAGACAGAAGAGAAAAAAGCAGTAAAAATCGTACAGACGGCAGGACGAGATCGGCTCGGCAAGTTTGCGCCGGACTTTGCCCGGTATAATGATGACATCCTTTTTGGCGAAGTATGGTCCCGCAACGACAAATTATCACTGCATGATCGGAGCTTGGTAACGATTTCCGCGTTAGTAGGTGCCGGCGTGACGGACAGCTCGCTCAAATATCATATTGCAACGGCGAAGAAAAACGGCGTAACCAAAGACGAAATGGTCGAAATGATTACGCAGCTTGGCTTTTATGCCGGCTGGCCCAAAGCCTGGGCGGCTTTTAACATGGCCAAAGAAGTATACGGCGAATAAAGAACCGAATTTTTTTATAGGAAGAACACACAGGCAGCATCCCTGATACGGTGTATGCTGCCGTGCAGTGTTTTTCTCTTAATATATAGAATATAAGGAGTAAAGAAAACAATGGCAGAATCTAAGGAAGCACAACAGCAATCAGGAGTTTTTGGAATAGGCGAAAAAAATACGGCCTATGCGAAATATTTTGTCGGACAGAGTTATCTCAACATGCTGACAACAGAACGCGTCGTCACGGCCAATGTGACCTTTGAACCGGGATGCCGCAACAACTGGCATATTCATCATAAAGGCGGACAGATTCTGCTTGTCACATCAGGGCGGGGCTGGTATCAGGAATGGGGCCAGCCGGCACGGGAACTGCATGCCGGCGATGTCGTCAACATTCCGCCGGAAGTCAAGCATTGGCACGGCGCTGCCAAAAACAGCTGGTTTGCTCATGTAGCCATTGAAGTACCGGCAGACGGTGCCAGCAACGAATGGTGCGAACCTGTTGCCGATGATGCATACAACGCACTGCCGTAAGTACAACAGGTAAAAAAAGAGCTGCTTTTCTAAATGTCACAGTCGTGATACAATAAAGTGGATAGAATACTGTAACGAGGAGATCATCATGCATTTAGGCGCACAAGAGTTAATCGTCATTTTATTGATTGTTCTCATTTTGTTTGGCGGCAAAAAAGTATCCGGTCTGGGCAAGGCACTGGGTACGAGCCTGCGTGAATTTAAAGAAGAAGTCAATAAAACAGATGATACAGTAAAAAAAGCAGCTGCCGATACGAAGGCCGTTTCCGCACAGACTGAAAAAACGGAAAAAGAAGATGCAGCTGCCGATAAGAACTAAAGGAGAAGCAGCACTATGTATTATATATCGTCATATGAAGCCCCTATGGGTGCATTGACATTGGTGAGCAATGAAGAATGTTTAATCGGAGCATGGTTTGAAGGACAGAAGTATTATATGGCATCGGTTGCCAAGGAAGACATGGTGCCGCAGGAAAACGCTGTCTTGACACGGACGAAAAAGTGGTTGGATGATTATTTTGCAGGACGAATGCCTGCGCTGATTACCCTGCCGCTGGCACCGCAGGGCAGCTCGTTCCGCAGATTGGTCTGGCAGATATTGTGCCAAATCCCGTATGGACAAGTACGTACCTATAAAGAAATTGCCGATGAAGTTGCGTTGTATGAGGGAAAAGACCATATGTCTGCCCAGGCGGTTGGCGGTGCCGTAGGCCACAATCCGATATCCATCATCATTCCCTGCCATCGTGTCGTTGGTGCGAATGGCAGTCTGACGGGCTATGCCGGCGGGCTGGATAAGAAAAAAGCACTGCTGCAGCATGAAGGCATTGATGTGACGACGCTTAGGCATAATGGATAGGGCTGATTTTCTAGATGCAGATTGACAAGAAGACGGAACGTTTTATATAATAAGGTTGTTAAAATCTTAGGTAGTGGAATTTTCCGGACATTGTCATCTTTTAGCCACACAGTTATCTTGGATAATTGTGTGGCTTTTTCTGTATACAGGAGGATACGCATGGATCATACGCTGATGAAAACAAAACCTATTTTGCCTTTGCTGGCAGCTATGGCACTGCCGGCCGTGATTTCGATGATTGTCAACTCACTGTACAATATTATTGACAGCTTTTTCGTTGCCATGATTAGTGAAGACGCTTTGACCGCCGTGTCTTTGGTATTTCCCATACAAAATGCCGTCAATGCCGTGAGCATTGGCTTTGGCGTAGGGCTGAATGCCGTGATTTCCTTTTGCTTGGGAGCCAGGCAGGAACGGCTGGCTCATACGGCGGCTACGCACGGCATGGTATTATCGATACTGCACGGCTTGCTTTTGATGGGCTGCTGCATGGCCGTCATGCCTTCTTTTTTGCGGCTGTTTACACAGGATGCGCACATTATTTCGCTGGGCCTTACGTATGCGCATATTGTATTGGGCTTTTCCCTGGTTTTGACGATCGATTTGGCGTATGAAAAAATGTTTCAAGCCGTAGGACGCATGCAGGTATCCATGGTCAGCTTGATTTGCGGCTGCCTGACCAACATTATTGGCGACCCGATTTTGATTTTTGGCTGGGGACCGATACCGGCATTGGGCATAGCCGGCGCCGCCTGGGCTACGGGCTTGGGACAAGCTGTATCGCTGCTCGTATACGTGGCAGTACAGCAATACCGGCCTATGCATGTACGGATTGCCAAAGCGTATTTGGTATGGGATATAGCACTGGATAAAAAAATATACAGCATCGGTATCCCGGCGATTCTCAACATGGGACTGCCTTCTGTGTTGATTACGGCACTCAACGGCATGTTGTCCGTGTATTCTCCCATCTATGTCGTCGTGTTGGGGATTTATTATAAACTGCAGACGTTTTTATATATGCCGGCTAACGGCATCATTCAAGGCCTGCGCCCGTTGATGGGGTATAATTTTGGCGCGCGCTGTTATGACCGGGTAAGACGCTTGTATCGAACGACGCTGCTGCTGAACGGGCTGGTCATGGCAGGCGGCACGCTGGTTTGCTGGCTGGTTCCGGACGTGCTGATACACTGGTTTTCACAAAATCCGGAAACGATAGCTGCCGGCAGCACGGCGCTTCGCACTATTAGCTTGGGATTTATCGTATCGGCTGTTTCCATTACGTCTTCCGGAGCCTTGGAAGGACTGGGCAAAGGGATGCCGTCGCTGTGGATTTCTCTGCTGCGCAACATTTTGGTGCTTATTCCGGCGGCGTATGCAGGCTGCCGGCTTTGGGGGCCGAACGGGATTTGGCACGCCTTTTGGCTGGCTGAAGCCGTGACGGCTGTCTGTGCCTGGTGCATATACTGCCGGGCTGCCGGGATTCCTGTGGAAAAACGTCGTGATTGACTGGTTTTTTCATCTGAAGTTTTGTATAATAATAGCCATGTATAAGGCGAGGAGGCCAAAGGTATGCTGGAAGAAAAAAATGGTGTTTCGTTTGTCACCTTTGATATATTTAAGACCATACCGGCTGTAACGGCTGCTGTATCGACACGCTGCGGCGGCCGCAGCCAGGGCGTCTTTTCTGCACGCAATATGAGTTTTGCCAGCGGTGAGCAGCCGGATACGATTCGGGCAAACCGCCGGGCTTATTTACAGGCACTGCATATAGACGCAGCCCAGATCGTCTGCTGTAATCAGGTGCACGGCATCCATGTAGAGGCTGTCGGCAAGACTGCCTGCGGACGGGGCGCGCTGACGCGGGACACGGCGATTACTGCCTGTGACGGCTTGATTACCAATGAAAGCAATGTACCGCTGACGATGAACTTTGCTGATTGTACGCCACTGCTGCTGGCAGATCCGGTGCATCATGCCATCGCTGTCAGTCATGGCGGCTGGCGGGGCACGGCTGGCAACATCGGTAAGATAACGCTGCAGAAAATGGCAGACGCATACGGTACGCAGGCCTGTGATGTATTGGCTGCCATTGGGCCGGCTATTGGCGGCTGCTGTTTTGAAGTCGGCGCGGAAGTCATCGAACAATTCCGTCCGCTGTTTACGGCACAGGACCTAAACGAATTGGCGCGATACGTCCCGGACACAGGAAAATATTATTTCGATTTGCCAAAAGCCAATGAAAAACTGCTGCTGCAGGCAGGTGTTTTGCCAGAGCATTTGGAAAATGCCCATATCTGTACGTACTGCCGTGATGACTTATTTTATTCTTACCGCAAGGCATCGAAGCAGGGACAAAAGACAGGCCGGCATATGGCAGTCATCATGTGGCGTGATTGAGGTGAAGTACATTGCGCGATATCCGAATCATAACGGGAAAACGCATTATGCCGGACTGCACGGCAAGCCTGCGCCTGGCCGGATACCAAATGCAAAACGGCTGGGAAAAAGGCGAGACATTATTTCATGAATTAGAACGATTGCTGCGCATTGCGATACAGCCTAAAGCGGCACTTACTTTTGCAGCGCATCCTGTGCTGGGACGCGTCCTGTATGTCGTACTGACGCTGGGGCCTGTTGTCCAAAAGAAAACGGATGCGTATTTTGCGGCGCATGAGTACACCCAGGGCATGCTGTTTGATGCCATGGCGGACAGCTGTCTTTTTGCGTTTGAAGAACAGCTGCGCCCGCAGATAGAAACGCTTTGCCGGGAAAAACATGCAGGCATTGCCAAGCGGTACGAAGGCGGCATGAACGGTGCCTTGTCGCTGCAGCGGGATGCGGCTGAAGCCGTAGACGCCGCGCGGACACTGGGGATTACGCTGACGCAGGATGACATGCTGCTGCCTGTCAAATCCATGAGCATTGTCTATGTGCTGACAGAGGATACGGCGTCGTTTGCTGTAGATCATGACTGCAGGTCTTGTCAAAAAAAAGACTGCCCGATGCGAAACAAGCAGGAAACGGTCATACGATGCCGGGAAGGTGTACGCATATCCCAGCAGCTGCGGCAGCAGCAAGTCTCCATTCCGTTTCCCTGCGGCGGCAGAGGAAGCTGCGGCAAATGCCGCATCCGCGTTATCCAAGGAACACTGGCTGTGACGCAGGAAGACAAGCAGATTTTTACGGAAGAAGAAATCCGGCAGGGATGGCGGCTGGCCTGCCGTGCCGTGCCTGACGACGAGGTTTACATCGCCGTACCGGTACAGGATGAACGCGGGTTTGCCGTGTTGGGGCAGCAGACAGAAAAAGAGCAGCCTCTGCAGGATACGCATGCCTACGGATTGGCTGTTGATATTGGCACGACGACGATTGCGGCAGCATTGGTGGATATGACGACGGCGAAAACCGTGCAGACGGTCACAGCTGTCAACAGCCAGCGTGCTTATGGTGCCGATGTGATCAGCCGTATTCAGGCTGCCAATACCGGGCATTTGCAAGAACTGCAGCACGGTGTGCGCCGTGATTTGCAGCAGCTGTTTCAACAGCTGTGGACGGCGTATCCTATGGCTAAAACAGCAGTTCATCAGGCAGTGGTCAGTGCCAACACGACGATGCTGCACCTGCTCATGGGATGGGATTGCAGCGGCTTGGGAACCTGGCCGTTTCAGCCGCATGCTTTAGGCGGCACGGCTTACGACTGGCAGGACGTGTTTGGCACGGCAGACTGCGCAGGAACGGTCACGCTGCTGCCCGGCATCAGTACGTATGTCGGTGCCGATATTACGGCCGGCATCTGGCAGTGCGCCATGAGAAACCGGCAGGACCTGTCCTTGTTTATCGATTTGGGTACCAACGGCGAAATGGCAGTAGGCAATCAAACGCTGTGCCTGACGGCGTCTACGGCAGCCGGTCCGGCACTGGAAGGCGGCAATTTGACATGGGGAACCGGCAGTATTCCCGGCGCGATTTGCCGTGTAGCCGTGCAGCAGCGTCACGTACAGATACAGACCATACAAGGCGCCGCACCCTGCGGCATATGCGGCAGCGGCGTCATTGACGCTATGGCAGCGTTGGTGCAGCAGCAGTGGGTAGATGCCAAAGGGCGGCTCAGCGAACCGTATAGTACGCACGGCTTTTCACTGGCCGTGACCCGCAGCCAGCAGCGCATCGTACTGACTCAGCAGGATATACGGGAAATACAAATGGCAAAAGGAGCGATTCGGGCCGGTATCGAAGTACTGTTGCAGCAGGCTGGCGCATCATACGGTGATATACACCAGGTGTATTTGGCAGGCGGCTTTGGCTTTTATGTACAGCCGGAACATGCCGGACAGATCGGATTGCTGCCCAGGGAGCTGGTGCCGAAGACGAAAGCTGTTGGTAACACATCCCTGCAGGGAGCGGCAGCGGTGCTGTGTGACGCCCGCGTGCTGCAGGACATGCTGCACATTGCGGCAGCGTCCCAAGAAATTGTCTTGGGCAACGATGCGTCTTTTCAAGATAAATACATACAATACATGGATTTTTGACATGGTTATGATATAGGGGGAACGACTACGAATGACACGAAATGAATTTCAGCAGCTTTTGGCAAAAGGCGTAGTCATGCTTGACGGCGCCACAGGAACCAACCTGCAGAAAGCAGGCATGCCTGTCGGTGTTTGTCCGGAAGCGTGGATATTGGAAAACAGAAATATTATGATAGACTTGCAGCGGCGTTTTGTAGAAGCAGGCACGCAGATTCTGTATGCGCCGACGTTTACAGGAAACCGCATTAAGCTGGCAGAATACGGCTTGGACAAAAAATTAGTCGAAATCAATCAGGCTCTTGTGGGCATTTCCAAAGAAGCGGCGGCTGGTAACGCTTACGTAGCCGGTGATATGACGATGACTGGCCAGCAGCTGTATCCCATGGGCGAATTGACTTTTGAAGAATTGGTAGATGTTTATAAAGAACAAGCGAAGGTATTGTATGAAGCCGGTGTCGATGTCTTCATCGTTGAAACCATGATGAGCCTGCAGGAAACGAGAGCCTGCGTATTGGCTATCAAAGAAACTTGCGATTTGCCGATTATGGCGACGCTGACCTTTGAAAAGGATGGGCGCACGCTGTACGGCACGCCGCCGGAAGCGGCTGTCGTCGTGCTGCAGGGCTTAGGTGTAGATGCTGTCGGGCTCAACTGCTCTACCGGCCCGGAAGATATGGTCGATACCGTCAAAACCATGTATGCGTATGCCGATATACCGATTATTGCAAAGCCGAACGCCGGCTTGCCGGAACTGGAAAACGGTCAGACTGTATACAAGACGACGCCGGAAGAATTTGCCCGCGACGGGAAGCTGCTCATTGAAGCAGGCGCCCATATTGTCGGCGGCTGCTGCGGTACGACACCGGACCATATCCGGGCACTCCACGAAGCGGTAAAAGACATGAAGCCGCTTGCAGGGAAGGCTGTACACCGCCGTGTATTGGCATCAGAACGGCAGGTTGCGGAAATCCAGCTGGATGGACCGTTTCAAGTCATCGGCGAACGCATCAATCCGACGGGCAAGAAAAAACTGCAGGCAGAACTGCGGGCCGGCAAGATGGATTTGGTGCGTTCCATGGCACGGGAACAAGAAAAAAACGGCGCCGCTGTTTTGGATATCAACATGGGTACCAACGGCATTGATGAAAAAGAAATGATGATTCGCTCTGTGTACGAAGTGACCGGCGTGTCCGGCCTGCCGCTCAGTATCGACTCCAGCTTTCCGGAAGTCATTGAAGCGGCACTGCGGATTTATCCGGGACGCGCGCTGATTAACTCCATTTCTTTTGAATCAGAAAAAGTCAAACGGCTCATGCCGATTGCCAAAAAATACGGGGCTATGTTTATTGCCCTGCCGCTGGATGACAACGGTATTCCCAAGACGCTGCAGGAAAAGCATGCGATTTTGGACCAGTTGCTCCAGACAGCGTATACATATGGATTTACGAAAGAAGATATTATCGTCGATGGGCTGGTTGCAACCGTCGGCGCATCGCCGACAGCGGCCCTTGACTGCATGGCAACTTTTTCGCACTGCAAACAGGATTTGCAGATTCCAACAGTCTGCGGCTTGTCCAATATTTCTTTTGGCCTGCCCAATCGGGTCTATGTCAACATGACGTTTTTAGCCATGTCTATTGCCAACGGCCTGACGATGGCTATTGCCAATCCGTCCCAGGACATGCTGATGAATACGGCGGCGGCATCCAACATGTTGATGAACCGTGAAGGCAGCGACATTGCCTATATCAAACGGATGCAGTACTTCGATAAAAAAGAAGACGAAAAGAAACGGAAAGAACGGGCAGAACTCATGGCACAGGCTGGAGCTGCCGTTATCGATGCAGAACAAAAAACCTCCTCACAAGAAGACATTTTGGCGTCCAACCCTGTCTACAATGCCGTGCTGGAAGGCGAAAAAGACAGCGTAGTGGTCTGCGCGCAGGGGGAGCTGGAAAAGGGGCTGGCCCCGGAAAAAATTATTGATGGTCTGTTGATTCCGGCTATCAATAAAGTAGGTGAGCTGTATGACAAACAAGTCTACTTCCTGCCGCAGCTCATTGCCAGTGCCAATACGATGGAAACAGCCATTGCCTATTTGGAACCGTTGATTCAGCATAGTGACAACGAAAAAGAAATGGCGACTATCGTCATCGCTACTGTAGAAGGCGACGTACATGACATCGGCAAAAATCTCGTAGGCCTGATGCTGCGCAATTATGGATACAACGTCATTGATTTGGGAAAAGACGTGCCGGCAGAAGAAATCATTCGCACTGCGTTGGATAAGCACGCCTCTGTTGTCGGCTTGTCCGCCTTGATGACGACGACGATGATGCGCATGAAAGATGTCGTATCCGAAGCGGCAGACAAAAAATATACCGGCAAGATTATTATCGGCGGCGCTGCCGTTACGCCCAGTTTTTCCGACGAAATCGGCGCAGACGGCTATTCCAAAGATGCAGCCGACTGTGTCAAGCTGGTCAGCCATTTGTTGGCATAGTATACAAAACGGCACTCGAAGAATTGTCTTCGGGTGCCGTTTTTTTGTGTTTTATGTGCAATTTATACGGTTTCTAAACGGTTGCCGTTGAGCGGGGTCATTACGGCTCTATTCGGGGTTCGTTGCTGTGTGCCGGGAGGGTTCTCAATATACGCGTATATATTCATCAGATTCTGCAAATTCCGTAACCAGTCTTCGAATGGTTGACACGCTCGTCATGGACAGTGTTGTTTGCCGTGTAAGACCGATTTCGCTTGGCTGCCGGAACATACCGTTAGCAAGAAAAGAAATAAAGATATAGATGTATTTATACGATATATATACTCAAGATAAGGCTTGAATGAA
>DJEN01000097.1 GCA_002431345.1 Megasphaera sp. UBA5897
GAAAAAATATCTTGACAAGCAAAACAGTTGCATGTAGAATGAGGTCAAGAAAAAATAATAATTTTAAGCGAGGAAGCTGATTACCGTGAAAGGTGTTGGCTTCCTCTTTTTTTACCGAGTTAGAGGGAACTTGGTAAGGTATTGGAGGGGGAAGTAGTATGGATGGTTTAAAATCATTTTGGTGCAAGGGGTGTTTGGCCGCGGTTTTGACAGGCTGCCCGTTAGCCGCTTTGGCAGCAGCTCCAGATCCGGGCCGGTATTCATCTGTGGATACGATTTGGATTCTTTTGGGTGCAGCTTTGGTTTTCTTTATGCAGCCAGGTTTTGCCATGTTGGAAACGGGCTTGACGCGGGCCAAAAATGCCGGCAATATCGTCATGAAAAATTTCATGGATTTTGCACTGGGCACTGTTTTCTTCTGGATTCTTGGGTTTGGACTCATGTTTGGTACAGATTTTCATGGTATCATTGGTATTCCCGATCCGTTCGTTCAAAATTTCCATGTTGCAGATGATGCAGGATTTCCGGATATGGCGTTTCTGATTTTCCAGACTGTTTTTTGTGCTACATCGGCAACGATTGTTTCCGGTGCTATGGCAGAACGGACAAAGTTTTCCGTATACTGTGTGTATTCTGTCTTAATTAGTTTATTGATTTATCCGATTTCCGGTCACTGGATTTGGGGCGGCGGCTGGCTGCAGGATTTGGGCTTCCATGATTTTGCCGGTTCGACTTGCGTTCACATGGTTGGCGGCGTTTGCGCCCTTGTAGGTGCCTGGATTCTTGGGCCGCGTATTGGCAAATATAATAAAGACGGCAGCGTCAATGCGATTCCCGGCCATAGCCTGCCGCTGGCTTGCCTGGGCATGTTTATCCTTTGGTTTGGTTGGTTTGGTTTTAATGGCTGCTCGACCGTTTCTATGACTGGTGATGAAATGTTGATTTCAGCGTCTACGATTTTTGTGACCACTAACATGGCAGCAGCAGCAGGTGCCTGCACCGCTATGATTGTGACATGGATTCATTATGGCAAGCCGGATGTTTCCATGACATTGAACGGCGGCTTAGCCGGTTTGGTTGCCATTACGGCAGGCTGCGATGTCGTGAGTGTGGCAGGTTCATTCTTCATTGGCATTATTTCTGGTGCAGTCATTGTCTTTCTTGTCGAATTTATTGATCAGAAAATGAAAATTGACGATCCTGTCGGTGCTGTTGCGGCACATGGCGGCTGCGGTGCCTTAGGGACGATTCTTACAGGGCTGTTCAGTGTCAAAGACGGTCTCTTATACACAGGAGAAGCCCATTATTTCCTCATTCAGGTTTTGGGTGTCTGCGTCGTTGCTTTGTATGTTTTCGTAGTCATCAACATTGTGTTCCGCGTTCTCAATGCGACGATGGGCCTGCGTGTTACGCCGGAAGAAGAAATCAACGGCCTGGACTTTGAAGAACACGGTATTGCTTCTGCATATGCCGGCTTTATGATTACGCCGGATACGGTTACACAGGCTGTGGATGCAGGCAAAGCACCGGCACATGCTGTTGAAATACCTCTTGATAAAGAACCGGCTGTTCCGGCGGCTGCTATGCCGGTCGATGGACATCATCTTTATAATGTGACGATTATTACGGATGAAAAACGGTTTGAAGCATTGAAAGGTGCCATGGAAGCCATTGGTATTACGGGCATGACGATTACGCGGGCTTTAGGGTTTGGCATTGAAAAAGGACGCACGGAATTATATCGTGGCGCTAAAGTTTCGGCAAAACTGATGCCGAAGGTACGTGTAGAAATCGTCGTTTCCAAGATTTCGCCGCGGACAATTATTGACGTAGCCAAGAAAGTGCTGTATACGGGTAAATACGGTGACGGCAAAGTCTTTGTTTCAACAATTGACAATGCAGTTAAAATCCGTACCGGTGAAGAAGGATACGAAGCACTGCAGGATTATCCTATTCAATAACATGATGCAGTGCAGCATCAACTAAAAGATACGCTGCAGCATAATAAAAATGAGGTTCGCCGCTTTAAATGAGCAGGCGGGCCTTATTTTTATATGGCTGTGCAGGCTTTGGGGGAGTATACGGTTTCAATTTCAGCGAAAAACAGTTAGTAGATACAGCTGGCAGCATTTTTGGCATCCTATAAAACTTCAGACGGCAGTCATCCGCTTGATTCAGTCGTTGACAGCATATATAAAAAATGACATAATAAATTAGATATGCCTATATATCCATAAGGAGGTTTACAGATGGCAGATAATCGCATTATTACTGCTTTGGATGTCCATTCGCTGGAGGACATGAAAAAGCTCGTGGAATTACTGGGAGATAGTGTTTCCTTTTATAAAGTCGGCATGGAATTATTTTACAGTGCCGGTCCGGATGCGGTACGGTATTTAAAAGAACAGGGAAAACATGTATTTTTGGACTTGAAGGTACATGATATTCCCAATACGGTAGGCCAAAGCATTCGTGCGCTGACTCGGCTGGGAGCTGACTTGATGACGCTTCACGGCACAGGCGGCAAGGCGATGATGGCGGCAGCGGCTGATGCCGTTCGGGATGAAGCTGCCAAACTGGGCATTGAACGGCCGAAACTGCTGGCTGTTACGGTACTGACCAGCATCGATGAAGAAGGCTGGCAGGAAATCGGCGGCAAATACAGTATTGCTGAAACCGTACAGCGGCTGGCAAAACTGGCAAAAGAAGCCGGCGTAGACGGTACGGTTTCTTCACCGTATGAAGCCAAGGCCATTCGGAAAATGAACGGCCCGGATTTCCTGATTGTCACACCGGGAATTCGCCCGACGTTTGCCGTTGCCAATGACCAGAAACGCTTTACGACGCCGTCACAGGCGCTCAAAGACGGTGCGTCACACTTGGTTATCGGCCGTCCGATTACCAAAGCGGACAATCCGCAGGAAGCAGTACGCAAAATTTTAGCAGAAATTCAGGGGGTATAGTAAGTTATGATGACAGAAGCAGAAGTAAAACAATTATTAGTTGACACCAAAGCCGTATTGGAAGGCCATTTCCTTCTTACATCCGGCCTGCACAGCCCGCTTTATGTTGAAAAATTCAACGTTCTTCAGCATCCGGAATATACGGAAAAGCTTTGCAAAGAATTGGCTGAACGCTTCAAAGATCAAAATGTGCAGACTGTTATGGGGCCGATGACCGGCGGTATTTTATTAGCTCATGAAGTCGGCAAAGCATTGGGTACCCGTGCTATTTTTACAGAACGTGAAAAAGGCGTCATGACGCTGCGCCGCGGTTTTCATATCGAACCGGGCGAACGCGTGCTCATCGTGGAAGATATTGTTACGACTGGCGGTTCTGTACAGGAAGTTGTCAATGTTGTTAAGAAAGCAGGCGGCGTCATTGTCGGCGTAGGCCTTTTGGTAGACCGCAGCGGCGGCAAAGCAGAATTTGGCGTTCCTAAAGAAAAGGTTCAGGCACTGCTTCATTTGACAGTTCCGACATATCAGCCGGACAACTGCCCGCTTTGCAAAGAAGGCGTGCCGATGACAGAACGCGGCAGCCATCATTTGAAATAAGAAAGGGCTGAAAACAGAATATGGAATTATTATCAGCTATTCTGCCGTTTTTTGGCGCAGGTCTTCTCGGTGCTGTATTTTCCCGTTTTACGGGTATGAATATGAGCATGTGCCTGCTTATGATTTTTCTCTACATGGGCGCAAAACCGGGCGAACTCATCGTTGCTATGCTGTTGTTTAACGTTTTTACGTACTTTACGGTATATTCACAAGAACACCGCATGAACATGAAGACCTTTGTCATCTTTCCGGGTGTCAAATTTCTCCTGCCTGTGTTTATTACGGTTATTTTAGCGGCAATCAGTCCTTTCTTCGGCATTGTCTTTTTTGTCATCGTCTTTTTGCTGGAAATTTTTGCCAAGATATACCAGGGAATTCCGCAGAAAGTGCGGCCGACTAAAGGACAGCTCGTACAAATGTGCGTCATTGCCAGCGTACTCGTCGTAATCGGTGCGGTTATTGTGGGATTTGTTCCGGCAGCATACTATTATATCTTAGCGGGCATCGTCATTCTTGCCTTTGCTGCGTTGATGTGGTTTGCCGGTGACCGTAAAAAATGGAACCGCTCGTGGGATATGATTTTGTACGGCACGACCTTTTTGGCTGGCCTTACAGGTATTGACGCCACAGACTGGCTTACGGCCATGCGGCGCAATGAACAGTCTGTGTTGTCCCGCTGTTATCCGATTGTTGTCAATTCGGCCATGGTTGTCGGTTTGATTGCTGCCTATCTGATTTTCAGATATTTTTCATTGGGCGCACTGTTTTCCACAATCGGCGCAGCCGTAGGCATTCGCTTCTTTGGCGTGGAAACACACAGCACCAAGGGCAAGTTCTCCTATTTGACATTGGGCATTACTGTATTGGCTGCATTGGTCTTTATGATTATTCAGCCGCAGCCTGTAGGCATCCCTGAACTTCCTATGTCGGATGAACAGCCGCATTTTCAATTTTTTAACTTTTAGAAACAAGTAAACTGGAACTGTTTTCGCGGTTCCAGTTTTTTCTTATATAACTTTATCAGATACCGAAAAAAATTCTTGACTTTATGACGGCATATATATAAAATAATATAAGAATATGACGGAGGTCCCGTGAGGCCTCGCTATTCACAATGTAGTGATTGTACCTTTAATATAGTCCAGAGAGGCTAAAAAGGGACATATTTTGCCATGCTTATGATATGACCTTGCCTTTCGGCAGAGGTCTTTTTTTATATAAGGAGGATTCCAATGGCTAGTATTCAGGGCAAAAGCCTGTTAGGGCTGCAAGGAGTACCAAAAGAAGATATTGAAATGATACTGCGAGTGGCAAAGAAAATGAAAGCTGTCGTTAACAGCGGCAACAAAAAATTGTCACTTCTCAAAGGAAAATCAGTTTGCAATATGTTCTGGGAACCAAGTACACGTACACGCGGCTCGTTTGAAATGGCAGCGAAATATTTAGGGGCAGATGTTATTAACTTTACCCCGCGCGGCAGCTCTATCCAAAAAGGAGAAAGCTTTCGGGATACTCTCCTGACTGTTACAGCAATGGGCGTCGATGCGATTGTTATGCGTCAAAAACAAGAAGGTTCGCCTTGGTTTGCTGATACCTGTGTTTCGCCGATTATCATCAACGCCGGCGACGGCGCTCATGCACATCCGACACAGGGACTGCTTGATTTGTTTACGATTACCGAACGCAAAGGTCATATAGACGGCCTGAAAGTAGTCATCGTCGGCGATATCGACCACGGCCGCGTAGCCCGTTCCGATATTTACGGTTTGAAGACAATGGGGGCAGATGTTCATTTAGTCGGTCCGCGGACACTGTTGCAGCCGGAATTGGAATCTATGGGCGTAACGGTTCATTATAATCTGGAAGAAGCGATCAAGGATGCCGACGTTATCAATGTACTGCGTATCCAAAAAGAACGGCAGGGCATTGGCTTTTTCCCAAGTGCCGGTGAATACAATGATTTATTCGGCATCAATAAAGAACGGCTGGCCTTGGCTAAGAAAGATGTTCTCGTTCTTCATCCGGGCCCAATGAACAGAGGTATTGAAATCGAAACGGATACCTGCTACAATGACCATTCCGCTATTCAGGAACAAGTTAAAAACGGCGTTTCTGTACGGATGGCAGTATTGTATTTGACAATTATGGGAGGCGATGACGTTGACACTGCTCGTTAAAGGAGGCAGGGTAATCAACCCGGCTGTACAGCAAGATGAAATCTGCGATATTTTGATTGAAAATGGTAAAATCAAAGCCATTGGCAACAATCTTCCGGCAGAAGGCGCGGAAGTATATGATGCATCCGGCCTTGTCGTAGCACCTGGATTTATGGACATGCATGTGCATCTTCGTCAACCCGGCCAATCCGGCAAAGAAACAATAAAAACAGGAACTCAGGCAGCCGCAGCCGGCGGCATTACGCGCGTCGCCACGATGCCGAATACCAATCCTGTTATCGATAAAGCTATCATCGTGGACGGCATGAAATATAAGATTGAAAAAGAAGCGGCTGTCAAAGTAGAAATTATCGGGGCTATTTCCAAAAACCTGGCAGGCGAAGAACTGTCCGGTATGGGCGGCATGGCAAAAGCCGGCGTTGTTGCCTTTTCTGATGACGGCCGTTATGTAGAAAACTCTGACTTTATGCGCAAAGCCATGGAATATGCCAGCATGTTCCACAAAGTGATTATTGATCACTGCGAAGAACAGCGCCTGGTAGAAGGCGGGCAGATGCATGAAGGCGTTGTATCCAACCAGCTGGGCCTAAAAGGCCGTCCGGCAGTAGCAGAAGATATTGCAGTTGCCCGCGATATTTTCTTGGCAGAAGCTACGCACACACCGGTACATATTGCCCACATCAGCACCAAAAATGCTGTGGAATTGGTTCGCCAGGCTAAAAAACGGGGGGTACAGGTTACAGCAGAAGCTACACCGCAGCATTTGATTTTGACGGATGAAGCACTGCGCACGTATGACCCGCGGTTTAAAGTGAACCCGCCGCTGCGCTCAGAAGACCATCGCCAAGCTGTCGTAGAAGGATTGAAAGACGGCACGATTGATGCGATTGTTACAGACCACGCACCGCATGAATGGGAAGAAAAAGACCAAGAATTCAATTTGGCACCAAGCGGTTTTGTCGGCTTGGAAACAAGTGTCGGTGCTGTGCTGACTTATTTGTATCATACCGGTACAGTAGACCTGATGACGATTGTCAATGCTATGTCTACGGCACAGGCTAAAATTTTGGGATTGGATGCCGGTGTCATTGCCGAAGGCAAAGACGCAGATTTGACAATTCTGGATTTAGATAAAGAATGGACGGTAGATGCTGACAAGTTCTACTCCAAAGGCAAAGCATCGCCGTTTGATGAAATGATATTCAAAGGCAAAGCAGCCGCTACGATTGTAAACGGTGAATTTGTCATGAAAGATGGGGAGGTTTTACGATGAAGGGTGTTCTCATTTTAGAGAATGGACAAAAATTTTATGGCCAGCTGCTCATGGAAGAACCGGCTGTTGGCGAAGTCGTGTTTAATACGGGTATGACTGGCTATCAGGAAACGTTTACAGATCCGTCATATGCCGGACAGATTATTACGATGACCTATCCATTGATTGGCAACTACGGCTTATTCCATGAAATCGAACAGGCCGATCGTCCGTATGCAGCCGGCTTTGTTGTCAGCGAATTATGCGATCAGCCAAGCAACTGGCAGAATGAAGGCGAATTGTCTACCTTTATCCGTACACATCATATCCCCTGCTTATATGGCGTAGATACCCGTGCCGTTACGCGCGCTATCCGCAGCCAAGGCGTTATGAAAGGGGTTATTGTACCGGCTGATATGGCAGAAAATGCTGTAAAAGAATTATTTGACACGCCGTTGGAAACCCAGGTAGTACGCCGCGTTACAACAAAAGAAATTCAGCATATGGGCGACGGCAAATATCATGTTGCCGTAATGGATTATGGTGCAAAACGCAATATTCTTCGTGAATTAGTACGCAACAACTGCCGCCTGACTATTTTCCCGGCTGAAACGAAGGCTGAAGATGTGCTGGCTGTCAATCCGGACGGCATTTTCCTGAGCAACGGCCCTGGCGACCCGAAAGACGTACCGTATATTGTAGAAGAAGTCAAGAAAATGATTGGCAAAAAGCCGATTTTCGGTATTTGCCTGGGACTGCAGATGCTGGGACAGGCATTGGGCGGTAAGACGATGAAGTTGAAGTTCGGCCATCGCGGTGCCAACCATCCGGTCAAAGATGTCCGCACAGGCCGTGTATATATTACGTCTCAGAACCATGGCTATGTTGTAGATGAAAAAACACTGCCGTCTGATGTCATCATTACGCACCGCAATCTGCATGACAATACGTTGGAAGGCTTTGAATGCCCGTCGAAGAAAATCATGTGCGTTCAGTATCATCCGGAAGCTTCACCGGGACCGACTGATAACTTGTATTTATTTGAACAGTTTATCAAAATGATGGAGGAAAACTAACATGGTAGAAGGATTGAAGAAAGTACTCGTTATTGGATCCGGCCCTATCATTATCGGCCAGGCAGCAGAATTTGACTATGCAGGCACGCAGGCTTGCCGGGCTTTGAAAGAAGAAGGACTGGAAGTTGTCCTCATCAACAGCAACCCGGCTACGATTATGACAGATGAAGATATTGCCGACCGCGTATATGTAGAACCGATTTCTTTGGATTATGTCACAGAAGTTATTGAAAAAGAACGTCCGGACGGCTTGCTGGCAACCTTGGGCGGCCAGGTAGGCCTCAACATGGCAGTAGAACTTGCCAACGCCGGCGTTTTGGAAAAATATAATGTTAAGCTTTTGGGCACGCATCTTTCGGCTATTGAAGAAGCAGAAGACCGTGAACTTTTCAAAAAAGCCATGAAAGACATCAACCAGCCTGTACCGGAAAGTGATATTTTTGAAGATGTACAGTCTGCTGTTGATTTTGCTGATAAAATCGGCTATCCGATTATCGTTCGTCCGGCCTTTACTCTTGGCGGTACTGGCGGCGGCATTGCCAAAGATGAAGAAGAACTCTTTATGATTGCCACCCGCGGCATCAAACTCAGCCCGATTCACCAGATTTTGGTAGAACGCTCTGTTGCCGGCTGGAAAGAAATCGAATACGAAGTTATGCGTGATAAAGCAGACAACTGCATTATCGTCTGCAACATGGAAAACATCGACCCCGTCGGTATTCATACAGGCGATTCTATCGTCGTAGCTCCGAGCCAGACATTGAACGACCTGCAGTATCAGATGCTGCGTACGGCATCCCTGGCCATTATCCGCCGTTTGAAGATTGAAGGGGGCTGCAACGTACAGTATGCGCTCGACCCGAACAGCAATCAGTACTACGTTATTGAAGTTAACCCGCGTGTCAGCCGTTCTTCGGCACTTGCTTCTAAAGCAACAGGCTATCCCATTGCTAAAGTAGCTGCAAAAGTCGCAACAGGCCTCACGCTGGACCAGATTACCAACGCTGTAACCGGCAAAACGACAGCTTGCTTTGAACCGACGCTGGATTACTGTGTTGTCAAATTCCCACGCTGGCCTTTTGAAAAATTTGCCTTGGCAGATAAGACATTGGGCACGCAGATGAAAGCAACAGGCGAAGTCATGTCCTTGGACCGCTGCTTTGAAGGGGCACTGCTTAAAGCGGTACGTTCCTTGGAAATCGGCGTCAACTACTTAAGCATGAAAAAACTGGAAAGCAAGAATATCATTGAAATTGCGGAACTCTTGTCCAAACAGGATGATGAACGCCTCTTTGTCGTAACGCAGGCCCTGCGTCTGGGGATTAGTGAAGAAAAAATCCACAATATCACAGGCTATGATATGTGGTTTATCAATAAAATCAAAAACATCGTTGATTTGGAAGAAGACCTGAAAGCAAATGGCATGAATGAAGACAATATGCGTCTGGCAAAACGCTACAGCATGCCCGATGTCATTATTGCCGGATTTGTTGGTAAAACAGAAGAAGAAGTCCGCAATTTCCGCGTTAGCAAAGGGATTACACCGACATTCAAGATGGTTGATACATGTGCTGCCGAATTTGAAGCAGCTACACCGTATTACTACTCCTGCTATGCCGCTGAAGACGAAGTCAAGCCGCTCGGCGACAAGAGCGTTATCGTTCTGGGTTCCGGCCCGATTCGTATCGGCCAGGGCATTGAATTTGACTACTGCTCCGTTCATTCTGCCTGGGCGCTGCGCAAAGCCGGCATGAACAGCATTATTGTCAATAACAACCCGGAAACAGTAAGTACTGACTTTGATACATCAGACAGCTTGTATTTTGAACCGCTTACAGTAGAAGATGTCATGGCTGTTGTCGATAAAGAAAAACCGGTCGGCGTTATCTGCCAGTTTGGCGGCCAGACGGCTATCAACTTGGCAGCACCTTTGGCTAAACGGGGCGTCAAAGTACTGGGTACTTCTGTAGAAGGCATGGACCGTGCCGAAGACCGTGAACGGTTTGATGAAGTATTGTCCAAACTGAATATTCCTCGTCCGGACGGCCGCATTGCAACCAGCGATAAAGAAGCCATGAAAGTTTCACAGGAATTGGAATTCCCGCTTATCGTTCGTCCGTCTTACGTCCTTGGCGGCCGTGCTATGGAAATCGTTTACAACGAAAAAGAATTGGAACGCTATCTGCGTGAAGCCGTTATCGCTTCTCCGGACCATCCTATCCTTATCGATGAATATATGGTAGGACGGGAAGTTGAAGTCGATGCCGTTGCCGACGGTACGGATGTGTACATTCCGGGCATTATGGAACAGGTCGAACGTGCCGGCGTTCACTCCGGTGACTCCATTGCCGTATATCCGCCGCAGCATTTGGATCAGGATATGATCGACCAAATCGTCGATTATACAACGCGTATTTCTTTGGAATTGCAGGTCAAAGGCTCTGTCAATATCCAGTTTGTTGTATCCAAAGGCAAATTGTATATTATCGAAGTCAACCCGCGTTCCAGCCGTACGGTTCCGTTCCTGAGCAAAGTAACGCATTTCCCAATTGTCGAAATTGCTACGCGTATTGCTTTGGGCGAAACGCTGAAAGACATGGGCTACGGCAGCGGTTTGATGCCGGCTAAATCCCATGTAGCTGCGAAAGCACCGGTATTCTCCTTCAGCAAGATTGGCTTGGCTGAAATCGCCCTTGGGCCGGAAATGAAATCTACCGGCGAAGTTATGGGCATTGGCAAATCTTATTCGGAAGCATTGTATAAAGCCGTCAATGGGGCTAAGATGAGGATTCCGGCAGGCGGCACGATTTTGGTTACCGTTGCAGACCGCGACAAAGCCGAAGCCCTGCAGCTGGCACACGGCTTCAAAGATTTGGGCTATCATATCATTGCTACAGAAGGCACCGGCAAATACTTTAATGAAAACGGCATGCCGGTCGATGTTGTCCGCAAGATTCATGAAAGCGGCGAAAACATTGCTACCCTCATCCGTAGCGGCAAGATAGACTTGGTTCTCAACACGCTCACGTATGGCAAGCATCCGGAACGCGACGGCTTCAACCTTCGCCGGATGGCTGTAGAATTGGCAGTTCCCTGCCTTACATCCTTGGATACAGCCCGTGAAGTACTCCGTGTATTTGCCAATAAAGGCAAAAATGACGGCTATCATCATGTAGCAGCGCTGCAGGACTATGACATGGATAAATAATACGCAGTCCAGCTGGAATGACTGTTTGGATGAAGCTCTTCCCCGAGAGGAAGAGCTTCATTTTTTTTGTATAATAAGTATATTTAAAAGTAAAAAAACGGAGAAGATGTTGTCTTTATGTAAATAATACAATATTTACCTTGACATAATATGAAAATGCATATATAATGAATAAAAATTCAATTAATAACAAGATGCAGCGTTTATCCGCATCGAGGTATAGAAGAATGGAGATAGGTTGGCATGACAAAAGTATTTATTGACGGACATGAAGGCACGACAGGACTTAGAATTCACGAACGGCTGCAGCATCGGGATGATATTGAACTCATTCCTATTGCTGAAGAACTGCGCAAAGATCCGGCAGCTGTGAAAGCATGTATGAAGCAGGCTGACATTGCATTTCTTTGCCTGCCCGATGCAGCGGCAAAGGAAGCAGTCGAACTGGCAGCTGACTGCCACGTCCGTATCATTGATACGTCTACGGCTCACCGCACCGCTCCGGGATGGACATACGGCTTTCCGGAATTATCTTTGCAGCAGCCAGAAAAAATCGCTGCCAGTGACAGAGTAGGCAATCCGGGATGTCATGCCAGCGGCGTCATTTCACTCGTGCAGCCCCTCGTGCAGGCAGGTATCATGCCGACAAATTATCCTATATCCGCTGTGTCTCTTACCGGTTACAGCGGCGGCGGCAAAAAAATGATTGGCCAGTATGAAAGTACGGATAAAAGCAGTGAACTGCTGGCTCCGCGGCAGTACGGACTGGTACAGAAACATAAACATTTGAAAGAAATCGTAACAATCTGCGGACTGGAACAGGAACCTATTTTTTCGCCTGTTGTCGATGATTATTACAGCGGCATGGAAGTCATGGTGCCCGTATTTACGGCTCTGCTTAACGGAAAACCGACGATGCAGGATGTATGGCAGACATTGGCTGCGCATTATGAAAACTGCCCCTTTGTCCATGTGCTGCCTCTTGGTGAAGACAAAAGCGGTTTTATTGCAGCCAACAGCCTCAGCGGCTATGACGATATGGAAATTATCGTTTCCGGCAATGATGACCGCATTGTTCTGACTTCTCTCTTTGACAATCTGGGAAAGGGCGCATCCGGTGCCGCTATTCAGAACATGAATATTATGATGGGTGTAGATCCGAAGACAGGACTGAATTTATTACAATAAATACATGATGATACAGAAAGGTGGAGTTAGTATGAAACAGGTACATGATACGGCATGTGTTCCCCAGGGATTTTTGGCAGCCGGCACCTACAGCGGCCTTTGTGACAAACGGGTCAAATTGGATTTGGCAGCGCTTGTCAGCCGAACAGACTGCTCCATTGTTATTTCTGACAAAACGGGCTGTCGGCAGTACAGTGGCAGAGCTTTTTTTCTTCACAACGGCACGGCACTGCCAACAAATGTACGGGGACAGGAAATCCAAAAAGAAGTTTGTCAGGATATAGCCGCCCATCTGCATCTTCCCGTAGCGGATATTGTGTTTGCGGCACAAGGCATGGCTGGCCAGTTTCGTCCGTCACGGCTGGCGGACAGTTTGGAGACGTTAACGGCGTCTTTGGCTGCGGACCATGGCAGTCAAGTAGGCGCTGTGCTTGACAACCACGGCGATTTGACCTGCAGCGTCATGACGGCAGGAACACAGTGCCTGCTGTACGGTATGGCAGCCGACGGTACTGCGGAAGCGAATGGACTGTGCGTTATGCTGACAGATGCCGATGTCACGGCAGCGCAGCTGCAGTATGCCGTAGAACAATGCCGAAAGGTCATCAATACAGAAGAGTTTACCATGATATGCATGGCCAACGGCGCAGCGCAGGAATACATTCCGGCCGACCAGCTGGCTGAAGCCGTACAGGCTCTTTGCAAGCAGTTGGGATTTCAGGCATCTCTGCAGGCCTGCTCCTAAGACCGCGAATAGAAAACTATACAGCAATGTGGTACAATGAAACAGTCAACAACTTGTTTCTTGTACCATTTTACATTTTATCGACAATGGAGGAACAACGTAATGTTTGAAAGAAAAGAATTAATCGCGCATGATATTCAATCAGTTACCAATGCGCAGAAAGCACAAATTTTGATGAATGCGCTGCCGTATATCAAACGGTACAGCGGCAAAATCGTCGTCGTCAAATACGGCGGCAATGCCATGGTCAATGAAGAACTGAAGCGCACGGTTATGGGTGACATTGTGCTGCTGAATCTCATTGGCGTCAAAGTCGTGCTCGTCCATGGCGGCGGCCCGCATATTAAAGAAATTTTGAACCGCGTAGGCTTAGAATCCAAATTCCTCAACGGGCTGCGGGTTACCGATGCGGAAACAATGAAAATCGTGCAGATGGTATTGGCCGGACAGGTCAACAAAGACCTGGTCAATCTTATTGGCTCTATGGGCGGCAATGCCATTGGCTTGTGCGGCCTGGATGATCAGATGATTAAAGTTACCAAGCAAAGCGAAGAATTGGGATTTGTCGGTAAGATTGCTTCTGTCGATGTAGAAATCATCAAAGATAATTTGGATAAAGGGTATATTCCCGTTATTTCCACCATCGGTACGGATACAAAAGGTCAGGCGTACAATATTAATGCCGACACGGCAGCAGCGGAAATTGCCGGTGCTTTGAACGCCGAATGCATGCTGTCCATGACTAATATAGACGGCGTACTCAAAGACAAGGATGACCCGACGTCCCTGATTACGGATATTACTGTTGAACAGGCTGAAAATTTGGAAAAAGAAGGGATTATTGCCGGCGGCATGATTCCGAAAGTACAGTGCTGCACCGATGCAATTCAAGGCGGCGTCAAACGTGTCTTTATTATCAACGGCACAGTGCCGCATGCTATCTTAATTGAGTTGTTAACAGAAGAAGGGCTGGGGACTATGTTTGTCGGCAGTCATTCTGATGTAACAAGATAAAAGAAAGACAGATATACGTATACACTGTTCGTTACTGTATAAGGGGGAGATTTTACATGGCTGAAGATTTTAAAACAATGGATAATGAATATATTGTCAACGTATACAACCGCCTCGATGCCGTATTGGATCACGGCAAAGGCTCCGTGATATACGATGTAAACGGCAAAGAATATATTGATTTGAGTGCCGGGATTGCCGTTAATATTTTTGGCGTATGCGATGACGTTTGGAAAGAAGCCGTCATCAAGCAGATTAATACATTGAGTCATATGTCCAATGTATTTTATACAGAACCGCAGATACTGCTGGCTAAAAAACTCTGTGAAAAAACAGGCATGAAGAAAGTATTTTTCTCCAACTCCGGCGCCGAATCCAATGAATGTGCCATTAAAGCAGCCCGCAAATATTCACATGACAAATACGGTGATAACCGTTATACGATTATTACCTTGAAAAACAGCTTCCATGGCCGGACAATGGCAACGCTGACAGCTTGCGGCCAAGACGAACTGCATCAGGATTTTGGTCCGTTCTTGGAAGGATTTGTCTATGCCGAACCGGATAATTTTGATTCTGTCAAAGAATTAGCTGAAAAGAATAATGTTTGCGCTATCATGATGGAAATGATTCAGGGTGAAGGCGGCGTACATCCTCTTGACAAAGAATTTGTACAGCAAGTAACAGAATATGCACATGCCCATGATATTTTGATTATTGTGGATGAAGTACAGGCTGGCAACGGCCGTACCGGTGCTTTGTATGCCTATATGAATTACGGCATTCATCCGGATATTGTCACGACAGCCAAAGCTATCGGCGGCGGTTTGCCGCTTGCCGCAACGATGTTTGCTGATTCCTGCCAGCATACGCTGACAGACCATACCCATGGTTCTACTTTTGGCGGCAACCCGATTTGTGCAGCCGGTGCTTTGACCATTATCGACCGCATTGACGATAAGCTTTTGGCTGATGTCAGAGAAAAAGGCGCATATGTCAAAAAAGAACTGGAAAGCTGCAAAAACGTCGAAAGCGTTTCCGGCATGGGGCTTATGATTGGCGTTACGTTGAAAAAAGATTTGGCCACTGTCGTCAACGGCTGCGTAGATAAAGGCGTGCTCGTCTTGACGGCTAACGGATTATTACGGTTATTGCCGCCACTGAACATTCCTTGGGATGTGCTCAAAAAAGGCATTGCTATTGTAAAAGACGTTATTGACGCGGAATAATTGCATTGTGTATATCTAAAAAATACCAGTCATGGAGTATATGCCATGACTGGTATTTTGGATTATGCATGTGAAAGAAAACGATAGTAACGAGTGAAAATAAGCAGTGGCCGTTTAGTGTAAAGACGATGTTTGCGTATCTGCAGAAGACGTATGCTGCTGCAGCAGCTGGACAGCGATAATGCTGCCGATAATCAAAGCACCGCCGACGAGCTGGGCCGTACCCAGCGTTTCTGCCAAAATAGACCAGCCGAGAAATGCGGCAATCAAGGGGTTCATTGCTGTAAAAAGGCCTGCTTTTTCGGCAGATGTATATTTTTGGGCAATGGGCTGTAAAGTAAAGCCAAAGACCGAGCAAATCAAGACCAAGGCTAAAATGACTTCCCATTGGATAGGCTGCGTCGGCAGGGCCAGCGTGCTATGAAACAAGGAGCCGCTCAAACTGAATAGACCGATAAAGCCCATTTGAAAAATCCCGATAAGAACCGGGTCAAGCTTGCGGGCAAATTTGCTGGTCAGCAAAATCCAAACGGCATAAAATACTGAGCCTGTCAGGCAAATCGCTGCGCCAATGGAAAACGACGGCACCGTGCCGTGCATTGTCAGTAAAAAGATGCCGCAAATAATTGTCAGGGCAGCCAAGATGACGACTTTATCAGGCAGGCGGCGAAAGAGAAGGGCTTCCAGACAAAGTACCCAGAAAACGGCTGTGTTTTCCAAGAAAGCAGCCATTGACGAATCAATCGTCTGCAGGCTGATGGTTTCACACGTCATGCAGGCAAAGAGTACAAACCCCAATAAGCCGCCGGCAATCCACGTTTCTTTTGCCATTGCCGACAAGCGTTTATAAAAAAGAAGACAGAGAATGCCAAAGGCCAACGTAAAGCGAATGCCCAGGAGATTCCAAGGCTCCAGCGTAGCCAGCCCTATTTTGGCAAATAAATATGAACTGCTGCGCGCGGCAATTCCCAGTAAAAGCAGCACATCTGCTTGTTTTTCTGTCATAGTCAGGACTCCTTATGATTTTTATTTTCTCTATACTATGATAAAATAAAAATAGCTTTGACAGAATAGATGCTTTTTTCATGCCGTTGTGAGCAACAGGCAAAACAAGGAGCAAATATGGAAACAGAAAAATGCCGCGTCCTGCTGGCAGTCATTCGGGAAGGAAGCTTTTCCGCAGCTGCCAAGCGATTGGGATATACGCCGTCAGGCATCATGCGGGCAGTGAATGCCTTGGAAAAAGAAATCGGCTTTCCTATCGTCGCGAGAAATCCCAAAGGAATCGTTGTTACCAAAGACGGCGAACGCATGCTGCCGTCCATTCGTGAATTTGTCCGTGTAGAAGAACAAATTCATCAGACCAGCGCGCAGATTTGCGGCCTGGATGTCGGCGATGTATCTGTCGGCACCTATTTTAGTGTAGCGGCAAACTGGCTTCCGCTGATTATTGGTGCCTTTCAAAAAGACTATCCCAAGATACACGTTGCGCTAGAAGAATGTGCCAATCGTGAAATGTACCGCGGCTTGGAAGAACGGCGTTTTGACTGCTGCATTACGACGCCCCGTCCGTTTCACGGCGACTGGCTGCCCCTGCGGCAAGATGAAATGATGGTTTGGCTGCCAGCACACCATCCCTTAGCCAAAGAACGGGCCTATCCCATACAGCGGCTGGCAGAAGAAAATTTTATCCAGCCTCTGCCCGGCTATGATACGGATGTAGAAAAACTGCTGCAAAAAGAACAAATCCATTGCCAGAAACACTTTTCTTCTGTCGATAATTATACGACGTACCGCTTGGTTGAAGCCGGATTGGGTGTCAGCATCAACAATAAACTGATGACGGCATCCTGGCATGGCAGCGTAGCGGTCCTGCCGATGGAGCCGCCGCATTACATTGAACTGGGCATTGCCGTGCCTTCTTTGGCTCATGCGTCACCGGCAGTGCGCAAATTTATTGCCTATGTACAAGCAGGCATCCAGTAACGTTAAGACATCCTCTGCAGCAAAATCAAAGTGTAAAAAATGAGCCCGTCGTATACTGGCAAAACAGTTCATACGACGGGCTCTATATAGTTTCTTACTGTACGAGTGCTTGGAAATCGGCATTGCTGCGTATTTTATCAAAATGAGACTGTGTGCGCGCCGCTTCTTTGACGTTTTGCGGGTCCAGAGCTATGGCTTTTTTCAAATAGGCTATAGCTTCTTTGGCTTGTCCTTGGTCGCCGTAAATCGTCGCGATGCCGTAGTAGCTCCACGTATTGTCCGGTTCTGCGTCGATTACCTTCTGAAAATATTGGATAGCGATGTTGTACTGCCCATTTATTTTGCTGGCTAATGCCAAATCGTAAAACGTCGGTACGTAATCGGGATACAGCGACAAGGCTTTTTGAATATACGCGATACCGGAAGAAACGTCGGCTTTGTTTCCCGTCGCATTGCCGCGCATGGCCATGGCAA
The DNA here is from genome assembly GCA_002431345.1 of Megasphaera sp. UBA5897. Classification (GTDB taxonomy): domain Bacteria; phylum Bacillota; class Negativicutes; order Veillonellales; family Megasphaeraceae; genus Megasphaera. The sequence goes on from DJEN01000097.1 coordinate 17,907, forward strand.
TGCCTTTGCCGGAATAGGCTTTGTAGTTGTTGTGGTCCGCGTCGATGGCTTTGTCATAGAAGGCAATTGCTTTGTCGTATTCAAATTGCTGGTATGCTTTCAGTCCTTCTGCGCTCAGTGATTCGGAATCAGGCTGAATGGCGGGCGGCTGTGCTTTTTGGATTTGGCTGGCTGGTGATTGTGATGCAGAATCAGATGAAGTCAATGTGCATCCTGTCATTTGTGCTGCTAGCATGATACTAAATACACAAAGCAGTAATGAGTTCTTTTTCATAGTAATGCTCCTTATTCGTTGTTTTTTCCTTATTATACCAAAATATGATATAATCAGGGCAAATATTGAAAAAGAGGAGGATTACATGATAAAAAAATGGGATATCATATTGCTTCTGGCTTTGCTTATCTTATCGTGTATACCAGAAGGAATAGCCTTTTTGAGCGGTGTAGATGTATTGCAGGGCGGAACTGTAGCTGTTATTCAAGTGCACGGCAGCGTATATAAAGAAATCCCTTTATCGGAACATCAAGGAACAGAGACATTTACGATTTATACAGATGAAGGATATAATACAGTGGTTGTAAAAGATCAGACGATTGGCATTGTTGATGCAGATTGTCCCGATAAAATTTGTATCAAAGAAGGATTTATTAGCAACCCCGGAGAAACAGCCGTTTGCCTGCCTCATAAGGTAATGATTGAAATTCGGTCGACAGCAACAGAAGAACCGGATATTATTCCGGCCCATTAGAGGTGAAATGATGAATAAAACCTTTCGCATGGTTATATTGAGCTTATTTGTAGCCCAGTCACTGGTGCTGTATGTTGTAGAAGGCATGCTGCCTGTACCGTTCATTGCGCCGGGAGCCAAACTGGGATTGGCCAACTTGATTACAGTCATTGCCCTGTATGCTTTGCCGCGCAAGAAAGACGTGTGCCTGATTCTGCTGCTGCGGATTATCTTGGCGACAGCCTTTGGCGGCGGTATTAATGCATTCTTTTACAGTGTGGCCGGCGCTGTATTGAGTTTAGGCGTCATGATGCTGCTCAAACAAACCGGAAAATTCAGTTTGCTAGGTATCAGCGCGGCCGGCAGTGTTTTTCACAATTTGGGGCAGGTCATTGTTGCCTCTGCAATCGTTGAAAATATCAAAATTATGCTGTATCTTCCAGTGTTAACGGTAGCGGGCATGGGGACGGGCATCTTGATTGGCGTGACGGCGTGGCTGACGTTGCGGCATCTGCAAAAACTGCCTGTCTATAAACGTATGCAGCATATATAACAGACAGTATCCGAGCAGGCTGGTGTTTTTTTACAGTAAAATTGACAGCGGGGATAATTAAAAATATAATATAATTATTGTACATAGTTTTATGTATATTAAAAAATGATTACATTTTATATTTATTATGTAAGGAAGTGCAATGTATGTTTTTTCGTTACAAATCGCATATAGCAACATGGTTGATGGCGGCTGCATTTACCGCTGTATCTATCGTATCTATGGCAGTGCAGGCGGCGGCCCCGGCAACGGGCGCAGAGGCAGCCTGCATGATTGATGTCAATACAGGCAGGATTTTGTATCAGCATAATCCTACTAAATGGATGCATCCGGCAAGCACGACCAAAATCGTGACGCTCATTACTGCGTTAGATCAGTGCAGCGATAAGCTAGATCAACCATTGAAAATTTCTTCGTATGCTGCGAATATAGAACCTTCTTCGCTGGGCATCGCACCGGGGGATGCGTTGACCGTACGGGAAGCACTGCGGGGCATGATGGTAGTATCCGGCAATGATGCTGCTGTAGCTGTAGCAGAAACTTTGGGAGGCTCTGTGGCAGGATATGCGGCAATGATGAATGCAGAAGCGCAAAAAATGGGGGCAGCGCATACGCATTTTGTCAATCCGAATGGACTGACAGCACCTAAGCATTATACAACAGCTGTAGACATGGCAAAAATGGCCGCATACGGTATGAAGAATTTTCCTGAATTTCGCTATATTGTAAGCTTAAAAGCTTATGATGTAAAATATTTAGACGGTCGTACGCCTAAACACGTCACGACGACAAACCATTTTCTGAAAAGCAATTATCAAGGGGCCAATGGCATCAAAACAGGATTTACAAATGCTGCAGGGGACTGTTTAGTAGCTTCGGCAACTCGAAACGGCCAAACTTTGGCTGTTGTCCTGTTCAATGACGATGACCGTTGGGAAGACGCACCTGCTATTTTGGATTATGGATTTCGTCGGTTGCAGATAGGCAAGTAAACGCGTTTAAACAAAAAAACTCTGAGGGGTGAGTCATATGGCGCATATTTTAGTGATTGAAGATGACAGCATGCTTGCTGCGTTGGAAAAGGACTTTCTGGAAGCAAATGGATTTGCCGTTATGGTGGCAGCAACAGGAAAAGAAGGGCTGAAACTGTTTGATGGGGGATGTGTGGATGCCGTACTGCTGGATGTCCATTTACCGGATACGGACGGCTATCTTCTTTGTCAAAAACTGCGCAATGCAAGCAACGTACCGATTCTCTTTACGACGGCACGGGGCAGTGATGAAGCGGTAATGAAAGGATTTTCCGTAGGAGCAGATGATTATATCATTAAACCGTTTAATCCATCTATTATGCTGGCAAGATTAAAAGCACATTTAGAAATGCATCAGCGGCTGTTAGGGGTACAGCAGCAGGAAGTGGATGAAAGCAAGCCTGACATTCAAACGGGGGATTTGCGTATCTTTATTAAAAGACATCAAGTCTTTCGCGGACAAAAAGAAATTATACTGACTATCAAAGAATTTAATCTTTTGGCATTTTTGGCACGGCATCCGAATCAAGTCTTTTCTAAAAAGTATCTTTTTGAAATGATTTGGCATTTGGATGCGTTTGGCGAGCTGGCAACCGTTACGGTTCATGTAAACCGGCTGCGTGACAAACTCAATCGTGTCAAGCCGCCTTTCACGGCGATTGAAACGGTATGGGGAAATGGCTACCGATTTCGGTCAGAAGAAGGATGAAAACAATATAAACAAAAAAGCGGTGCTGCGGACAGCATCGCTTTTTTATGTGCTGAAATATATGAATATGCTTTTCTTTACTTCAAATAACAGACTAATTAATATTCTGTATCTTCCATTAAGCTTGTTTTGCCAAAGCGAGTTACTAAATCTTTTCGTTCCAGCTTCCATTGTGGAGATGCTAAACTATATGATGGATCATAGCTTGGAGATTGCATGTTCAAAATACCACAGATAAATTCATATTCCAAATCATTCGTAAAGTACTTATCTTTGTGTGCTTTAACTGTTGAGAAAACTTCTGGATTGCGTTTCTGATAATCTTTAGACAAATAGCAGAACATAGGAATACGAAGTACTTTGAAGCTGGCACTGTCAGGCTGGCGGCCTACGTCAGGATCGCTGCCGTGGTCGGAAAAGTAAACCATAGCATCTAGGTTGAGATTTTTCTGGGCATAGTCAAAAATCTGGGACAATACCCAGTCTGTATATAAGACAGTATTGTCAAAATCGGCTTGTTCATTTATTTTGCCGTCATTGAAATGCTGAAATTCTGCCGGATAGCGGTTGCGGTACTCAATATGGCTGCCCATGAGATGTAGAACGATAAAGTTCTTTTCGTTAGGATTTACTTTTTGTAAAAATTGAAGTAATACGCCGTCTAGTGTAGATTCTTTTAGATCTCGGTCAACCCATTCGGCTACATCAGCCGTATTTGCTACCAGTGAAATTGGTGTATCGGCTACCCCTACAGAACCTTGGTTACTGAACCAGTATGTTTTATACCCAGCTTTTTTTGCCATGTCGATAACGGAAATAGATTGATTAAATTCTTTGTTATTATAGAAATTGGATTCTGTTAACGCGTGTTCCAAGACTGGAACGGTATACCATACGCAGCTATATGCATTGGTAAACAGTGTAAAATCCGGATTTTGTTTTTCCGATGTAAGCCACGGTGTATTCGGTACGTGATTGGGGTCATAGGCATTCATTAATGTCCGCGTTTCGGATTCGCCGATTATCATAATGACCGTATTTGGATAGTTAGCAGAATTTAACTGAACCGCTTGGAGATTAGCAAACTTGGCATCATGGTTTTCTGCGTATAATGCGGAACGTTTCATGTAATCATGAGTATCTAGAAAGGTACGAATCGGGAATGCTTCCGGTAAAATTTCTTCTTGTAAAGCCCCGATAGAAGGAAGCATAATAAAGAGAGAAATAATCGGAATGATTTTGCGGTATAATTTTGTCTTGGGAAGACGCGGCTGTTTATAATTAGCCCAAAACAGTCCGCCTATAATAAGGGCTAATAAAATGACAATGCCGATGATACGCAGCACGCCGAGTGAGTGGAAATATTCCAGCGTTTCTGCCGGTCCGGTCTGAAAGATGAGCAGTGCGCCGGATGTCGTAATGCAGGAGTTGTATAATGCAAAATATACCCACTGCAGGGCAATGATGAAAAAGGAAGCAAACTGCAGGATGGTCGTGAGGATGGCTGCCAGTTTGCGATGTATATATTGATTGGCTGCCATGTTGACGCAGAAGAGAATCGCGAAGAGGTACAAACCAACATATATATCATATATGTTATTTAGATAGATAGTATTTTTGGTGATTAAAGTATTATAACTAAGGAGCGGCCCAGTGATAATCCAGCCCAAACCAATGATTGCTGTCGGAATGATAGAAGCAATCGACAAATAGTTCCAGTATAGTGCCAGAGAAAC
>DJEN01000107.1 GCA_002431345.1 Megasphaera sp. UBA5897
TTGGATATATCTTATTTTATATAAAATAAGGGGTCTTGTGAACCTAGATGTCCACAAGACCCCAACATTTATTATAGAACCTCAAAAACCCGTTTCAGCATGATACTGAAACGGGCTTTTGGTTATATACCGTTGTCTGCCATTACCATTTACCTTCTTTAAATAAGGTCATCATTTCCATGGTAAGGCTTGCTTTTTCCGGGTCATCAGGCAAATCGTTTCTGTCTACCCACTGTGCCACGGCTAGTTCATTATGGTCTACACGCAGTGTATCTTCTCCATCCAAGTCGCAGAAAAAGCCAAACAGCAGCGTATCTGTAAAACACCAGGGCTGGCTTTTATAAAACTGCAGATTCTTGACGCGGATGCCTACTTCTTCCATGACTTCGCGATGGACGGTCTGTTCTATGGTTTCGCCAATTTCAGCAAACCCTGCCAGAAAGGCTGCCTTTTTATATTCCCGTCCTGCATATCGGGACACCAGCAGTTTATTGCCGTTGCGCACAGCAACGATGACAGCCGGGCAAATTTGCGGGTACATCATCGTATGACAATGGTCACAGTACATCATGCGTTCTTTTGGGCTGTGCTGCATGGGACGGCCGCACTGGCCGCAGTACTGATGGTTTTGATACCAGTAATACAGGGACATGCCTGTTACGCCGGCAAATGCTTGAAACCGCGGCTGCGCCGCACGCATAAAATTGATAGACACATACGTAAATCCCTGCGTTTCCGGCACATCTGCCAATGCCAAAAAATAAGAGGTTTGGTCTTCTTGAAAGAGCCAGCGCACTTTGTCCTCAGTCAAGCCAAGGTCACCGTACGTCGGGTAGGTAAACGTCTTGTCTGCGGCAGCGCGAACCAAAACAGTGCGTCCCCGATACGCAAGAACAGGGCTGTTCTCTTGAACCGGCACGGGACGATATTCGTTATGATAGGTATGCGGACTTATATCTTGTATCATTCAATAATCTGAGCTCCATGGTTGCAGCATTTCAGAATACGGCCTGTCGATTCGATGCCCTGTGCGCGGAACGCATTCACCATGGCATTCATAATCGCTTCTTCCTTTTCTGTAGTAAAGGCAATCAACGTCGAGCCGGAGCCGCTGATCGTAGCACCCAAGGCACCGGCATCTTCTGCTGCTTTTAAGACGACTTTGCCGCCGGGAATGAGCCGAATCCGGTACGGTACATGCAGTTTGTCCTGCAGGCCAAAGAAAATACGGTCATACTGTTTGGTAAACAACGAAGAAACAAGGAAGCTGACGCGGCTGACATTAAATACCGCATTTTGGTAATCAATGGTCTTAGGCAGTGCTTCACGAGCTTTTTCTGTCGATACTTCAATTTCCGGGCTGACCGTGATAAATGACAGTTCATCGTCAATCGGAATCGAGTTGGTCATCGTCTTGCCGTCTGCCATAATCGATACGGTCAAGCCGCCGAAAAGAGCCGGGGCTACATTATCCGGATGGCCTTCCATCGTCGTTGCCAAGGAAAGCATGTCTTCCTTGTTCATTTTATTGCCGGTCAGGGCGTTGCCAATCAAAATACCGCCTACAAGAGCAGCCGAACTGCTGCCCAAGCCGCGAGCCGGCGGAATGGCATTGACCAGTTTTAATGTACCGCCCTTGGGAAGAGCACCTTTATTTTTGATAGCTACGGCTTTCATGGCCCGTCCTACGAAATTTTCACTAAAATTAGTAGGAATAGAGTCCTTCCCTAATCCTTCAATTTCAATATCAATATGTGTTTTGGCTGCATCCTCTGTAAAATAAAAATCATCAAAAAAGTTGAGCGCAATGCCAACGGCATCAAAACCAGAACCAATATTAGCGGATGTTGCCGGAACTCGTACATGAATTTGTTTTGTCATAATCATTACACCTCGATAACGCGAATTGCATTTGCTACTTTACGGACACTCGGCAGAGATTCAATCCGCCGCAGTGCTTCTTCAACCAAGCCAGCCGGTGACTTGTCAATCAAAATAACGATTTCAGCGATTTCTGTCGTTTCATCTTTTTGAATCAGGGAACGAATACTGATATGATAATCTGCCAGCAGGCGGGATACACTGGCCAATACGCCCGGCGCATTATTGACAATCATGCGGATGTAGTACGGCGCACAAATATCTGCCTGCGGTTTCAGTTTGGCTTCATGCCATACAAAATCACGACTGCCTGTAATGTTGATGTTGCAATGAAGAATAACATTCATGACATCGCTGACGACAGCACTGGCAGTAGGCAAGGAACCGGCTCCCTGACCGTACATCATAATATCGCCTACGCAGTTGCCGCGTACATAGACAGCATTATAGGCACCGCCGACATTGGCCAGCGGATGGCCTTTGCGGATAAAACTCGGATGAACGTTCAGCGTAATACCTTCTTCATCCTGTCGGGCAATCGCCAGCAGCTTAATGACATATCCCATTTCCGTTGCATGCTGAATATCTTCCTTAGCAATCGTTTCGATACCTTCTACATTGACATCGTTGAATGTAACAGCAGAATGGAATCCCAAAGTTGCTAAAATAGCGATTTTGCGGGCTGCGTCATAGCCGCTGACATCATTGGTCGGATCTGCTTCGGCATACCCTTTTTCCTGGGCGCCCTTCAGGGCATCTTCATACGACATGCCCGTTTCTGTCATGTTGGACAAGATATAATTGGTCGTGCCGTTCATGATGCCGATGATTTCTTCAATCCGGTTGCTGTTGAGGGACGAATACATTGGCCGTACAATCGGAATGCCGCCGGCTACGCTGGCTTCAAATTGAAAATCAACATTGTGTTCTTTCGATAATTTCAGCAGCGGAATACCGTAATCTGCAATCAAATCTTTGTTGGCACTGACAACGCTTTTCCCCTTTTTGAAGCATTGTTCAATGCAGTCTTTGGCAAAATCGGCACTGCCCATGACTTCAACGACAATTTCAATTTCGTCATCATTGATAATGTCGGCAAAGTCTGTCGTCAGTTGAATGGTTTTCGGCAAATCCATTTGTTCATACTTCGGCATATCCCGGATAAGAACGCGTTTAATATTGATTTTAGTATTCAGCTGTTCTTCAATACTGGGGCCGTTCATAGCCAACAAATCAATGACGCCCTTGCCTACGGTACCGCATCCCAACAATGCAATTGATACTTCTTTCATTTCGTTTCCCCCTCACCATATAGTACGATAGTATTTAAGCTTGTCCAATAATTTCTACTTTGCTGACACCGGACAGCTTTTCCAGTTTTTTGATTAAATCATCAATAGATTCTTTCATTTCTTTCGTTTCAATCGATACGCTGACATCAGCCATGCCCTGCAGCGGAATTCCCTGGTTAATTGTCAGGATACTGCCGTTGCTGCTGGCTATGGTATTCAGTACTTGTGACAATTCACCCGGTTTGTCCAGAATCATAATGGCAATGGTGACAATTTTACCCTGCGTAACATCATAAAATGGAAAGACGTAGTCTTTGTACTTATAATACGCGCTGCGGCTCAAATTCATCATATGCACAGCTTCGTTAATTGTCTTTTTTTGATGATGCTTCAGGATTTCTTTTACTCTAATTGTCTTTTTTATCGCTTCCGGAAGAATGTCTTCGCGTACCAAATAAAATCGATAGTTTTTTTCCTCTTTTGCGTCTTTCATTACGATTCCTCCTCTACAAAATAGGAATACGTTGCCTGCAGTCCTGGCAAGAGCTTGGTCGCCGGTTTCCACTGCAGCACTTGTTTAGCAGCGGTATTATCCAAGGCTGAACGATAAATATCACCGCTGCGGGCTTCGGCATGCGAAACTTGAACAGGAACTCGTGAAAAATACAAAAGAATTTCTTTCAGCGCATTAATTGTTGTTTCAATCGCCGTGCTTACATTATAAATCCCCGATGGAACAGATGCATCCATGGCTTTTATATTCGCTCTGGCAACGTCTTTGACATAAATAAAATCGCGGGATTGTTCTCCATCACCATAAATGGTCAAATCCCTTCCCTGGGCCAAGGCTTTTGAAAAGACATAGACAACACCGCCTTCGCCATGACTGCCCTGCCGTTCTCCATAGACGTTGGAATACCGCAGAATTGCATAGGAAAGGCCAAATACATCATGATACATCTGAATATATTTTTCAGCAGTGACTTTAGTCAGGCCGTAAAACGATGTCGGCATGAGCGGCTGGTCTTCCTTCAAGGGAACATGCAGGTTGTCTCCATATACCGCTGCAGAAGAAGAAAAGATAATTTTTTCTGCATGGTATTTGCGGCACATATCCAATACGTTAATCAGTCCCATAATGTTGAGTTCCGCATCTTCTTTAGGATGTTCCATCGAATAGGGAACCAGCGTCTGTGCCGCTTCGTGAAAAACAATTTGGATCTTTTCTTTAGCAAAAATACGATCCAGCGCTTCTGCATGACGAATATCTTCTTCATAAAAAACGGCCTTGGGATTGAGATTCTTACGGCTGCCTGTGCTCAAATTATCAATAATGATGACATGATGTCCTTCTGCAATCAGACCGTCTGTCAAATGTGAGCCGATAAAACCAGCCCCGCCTGTTACTAATATATTCATATGTATTCCTCCCCCGTTTTTAGTATTACGGCAGCATTCCAAAATGAATCGGTTCTATATGACGTTCTTTCATTAGTTTTTTTGTCGTCGGCGACAGTAAAGCATGCAGCTCGTCTTCCCAATGATATCCCCAGGAAAAAACCTGCGAAAGGGCTGCTGTACTACAGCCGGGATGCATCATAATTTCATGTACGCCAAAGGGCATGCGTTGTAAAATATACGCCAGATTGTTGACATTCATATTGCCGCCGTCTACCATTCCCCAAAAATAATCCGTCGTTGTAAACCGCAGCCGCTTGACATCTGCCATAGCTTTCTGTGCCAAAAACGTCAGGCCATTGCGGCCCATGACACGGACCGGTCCTGCGGAAAATACCTTAAACAGATAGGGTTCCCGCGGCACGCGCAGCCGATGCAGGCCGTATTTTTTCATCAATGTTTGTACAATAGCCCAAATAGGCGGCAGCATATGCATATGCTGATGACTGTCTACATGGGTAATGTTCAGTCCCTGCGCCATGATTTTTTCCATTTGTGCATCCAATTCACGGTAGACTTGTTCATAATCAAGGTGTCCTTCCATGACTTTTTTGACAAAGGGAACGTAACTTTCCGGTACAAGACCGTCAGCATCAACCAGCGTCGGTACTTCTCTGGGAGAAAGAATGGTCGGCAGGCTTCCTACTAAACACAAATGAATGCCAATTCCTAAGCCGGGACATCGTTTAGCTAGCGTCACGGCTTCATCAAAAGCCGGGCCGGATGCCAGCAAAGACGTGCTGCGCAGCACACCATTTTCATATGCTTCTATGACTGCATGATTGACTTCGGTGTGAATACCGAAATCATCGGCATTAAAAATAACTCTGTTCATCGTCGTATATCACCGTAAAAAATCAAAATTTTTAAAATTCAATTTTCCCACTTCTGCCAAGGCTTCATTGCCGTAGGCACTGCAAAAAGCCTGTATGGTCGAGGAAATCCCCAAATACGCTCCTTTGGGAAAGGGCATGCCATAGTGCTTTGACAAGGTCTCCATGGCTTCTACAAACCCATTGCGGGCTAATATAGACGCAGCGGCCACTGCCGTATCCCGTTCTCCTTTGGGAACTTGTATAACCTGATGAGATACTGCCGCACTGCCAAGTGCCTGAAGAACATATTCTTCTTTTCCGAACTTATCGACTATTATACATGGACATTCGTATTTTGACAATAGGCGGCAAATGTTTTCTCCATGAAGACGTCCCAGTAAATGATTCAAATTTTTATGCTGTTTTTTGAGTTCATGGTACTGTGTATTATATTCCCTGGGCATCAATACAGTCGCAATACAGCGGTCACCAATCATCTTCCGAATACTTTCTGCCAACGCGGCAATTTTGGTATCTGTAAGCATTTTGCTGTCGCAGACACCCAAATTCCGCAGCTTGCCTTCTTCTTCCTTGGTAATCAGGCAGGCAGCTCCTACAAGCGGGCCAAACACATCCCCCTTTCCAGATTCATCACAGCCCATCCAGCAGGGAATACCGGCTGGATGCAGCCCGTCCATCGCCGCGTTGGAAACAGCCTGTTCTTTAGGGGCAGGCGCACCTTGAGCCAGTGCTTCTACGGTATGCTTAAAGGGCGATTCTTTGCCTTGGACCACGACAGAAAATCCTTTCTTGCCATGGTATATGTTGACAGTTGCCTCGTCACTGCCGCTGGCACAATGGAGCTGATGCCCATAGTTGATCGCTTTTTCGCGGCTGCAGCGAATGTTTGCTTCTGCCAATGCCCTTTTAAATTGGGCAACTCGTTTTTGTAATAGGTTATCCATAAATCGTATATGCCTCTTCCTTTGCTTTCCGCTGCCATTCCTTGAGGGGAATGCCGGTCTTGACAGCCGCCTGGCGGCAGTCCTCGTATTCAGCAGAAATATTGGTAATACTGCCGTCGTGAGAACAAATTTTACAGTGTATGTCTTCTCCATCCACATGGACTACCTGTACCGTGCGTTCACAAATCGTCCTCTGGACCGGAAAATACCGCATGCCAATCGATGTGGTTTCGGCAAACACAATGGCGGCAGCATTTTCTACCAGTTCTTTGCGGCACAAGATGCAGAGCATCGATGCCATACGGCATTTTTTCATCATAATCGGCACTGCCCAGACATCATTGACGCCCAAATCCAGGAGCCGTTTGAATACATATTCCATGCACTGCGGATTCATATCATCAATATTGGCCTCTATCTGCCAAAGCGATTCCATTACCTCACCTCATTCGATTGATTGCATCAGCCATGCGGCCTGCGCCAAATCCATTGTCAATGTTGACGACGGCTACACCGGCTGCACAGCTGTTCAGCATGGCAAGCAGGGCTGACAAACCGTGAAAATTGGCACCGTAGCCAATACTCGTCGGCACGGCAATAACCGGCTTGTCTACCAAGCCGCCGACCACGCTGGCCAACGCGCCTTCCATACCGGCCACAACAATACAAACATTGGCCTGCCGTATTTCTTCGCTGCGCGCTAAAAGACGGTGGATACCGGCAACGCCGACATCGTAAATCCGCTGCACCGTGTTTCCCATAATCTGCGCCGTCAGGGCCGCTTCTTCTGCTACAGGGATATCACTGGTTCCGGCTGTAATGACGGCAATCACACGGTCTCCATTTTGTACGGTCTTATCATTCCATTGGTATACCATATGAGCCAGTTCATCATACTGTACCGCCGCAATATCCGGAGCCAGCATATCATATACGGCTTTATCTGCCCGCGTGCCAATGACATTGTCATATTTTTTCATGAGAAGGCGCAAAATATCTGCAGACTGGCTGACTGTCTTGCCGGCACAATACACGACTTCCGGAAAGCCGCAGCGCTGCTGGCGCTGCAAATCCAGATTGGCAAATCCCAAATTCTGCACGCTGCCGGCTTGTTCCTGCACGGCAGATACCGCATCATGCAGTGACAATTTACCTTGTTTATACGCTTCTAAAATCGTCGATATATCTTTCATCGTTTACTCCCGAAATCCATTGCTTTCCCATGCTTTATACAAAACAATCCCGACAGACATAGACAAGTTGAGTGATTCTGTATCACTGCGCATAGGGATTGTCAGCACATCATCACAGCAGGACAAAAAGTCTTCGCCTAAACCGCTGCCTTCATTGCCAAAAGCCAAAATGACAGGCCGGCTGTAATCGGCATGCACATACGATACAGTTCCCTGCGCCGCCGTACCGTATACAAGGCGGTCTTCATCCGCGCAAAACGCATCCAATTCTTCGTCTGTCACATGCTGTACAATAGGTACTTTAAAAACAGCTCCCATGGCACTGCGAATGGTCTTGTCATTATACACGTCTACACTGTCTTCGCTGAGAAGGATGGCTCCTGCGTTGGCAGCTGCCGCCGTGCGAATAATCGTGCCGAGATTACCCGGGTCCTGAACAGCCCGCAGATACAATACCACTTTATCCGGCGCAACAGCCGGCAGGCTTTCCAAATCATAGGCAAAAAAAGGAAGCAGCGCCGCAATCCCCTGCGGCGTCTTGGTATCCTTTATTTTATCATATACGCTGTCTGTTACCAAAAAGAAAGTCCAATCCAAACGGCGGCCCTCTTCATACAAAGCGGCAAATTCTTCATGCGCTTTTCCCTTAGGAGATACAAAACAAATCCCATCATGAATGCCTGTTGCCATGGCATCACTCACTAAACGCAGTCCTTCTACAAAAACCCGCTGCTGTGTTTGGCGGCCTTTTTTTTGTTTTACGGCACAAGCCAGTTTTACCCATTGGTTATCCCGTGACGTAATTTCTTTTATCTCTTCGTACATTCTCTTCCTCCTGATGCTGCAAGCGATAAGCTGCACTGCCTCTATCGTCTGCATAACTTAAAAATAAGGGACTCGCGCATGAAGGATTTTTCCTGATGCGCAGCCCCTTTTTTACCTGTCGTTCATCACCAATTTTTTTATGTTCGTATGCTGCAGATATATCCTCTTGCCTACTGCTGCAAATGGTCTCGACAAAAGCCAAACGAATACGAAAGGGGCTTGTCGTTCTGACAGCCCCTTCTATTATCTTGCCGCTAACTTTCTTATTGTTTATTTGTATCTTGCGATTTGTTGGAAGAAAGCAGGCTGTCGCGGTTTTGTTTAATGCTGGACAATGTTTTTTCCAATGTCGATTCCACATATTTAAGGACATCACCGGCGTACGTAATGGAACTGCTTTTAAGTTCTTCTGATGACTGGTTGGCATTCAAAATAATCTGATTGGCATGTTCCTGAGCCTGGCGAACTAATTCACTTTCTTCTGTTAATTTAGCAATATAATCTTTTGCCTGTGCCACCATGCTGTCGGCATGATGCTGTGCGTCAGCAATGATTTTTTCTTTTTCTGCCAATACTTTTTTGGATTGTTCCAATTCTGTAGGCATTGATTCTTTCAAATCATCAATAATTTGAAGCAGCTCTTCTTCTTCAATCATTTTTTTGTTGGTAAAAGGCACCTTTGAGGCATTCATTACCAAGCTTTCCAAATCTTCCAATAATTTATCTGAATTCATGTCTTCCACCTCTATACGTCGTATTTGTCCTTGAATTTTTCTTTCAATCTTGTTTCCACATAATCCGGTACCATGCCGTCCAGTTTGCCGCCGAAGCAGGCCAATTCACGAATACCCGTCGAACTGATATATGAATACTGGGTACTTGTCATGATAAATACCGTTTCAATATCCGGTTCCACTTTTTTCATGAGCAGTGCCCGCTGGAATTCATATTCGAAGTCACTGAGAGCGCGCAGGCCCCGAATGATAACAGTTGCGCCATGTTCCATAGCGTATTCGTTCAAAAGTCCGTGAAAACTGACAACTTCTATATTGGGAATATGCTTTGTTGTTTCACGCAGCATGGTTTCCCTTTCTTCCATTGTAAACAACGGTTTTTTTGCCGGATTTTCAAATACAGCGATAATCAACTTATCTACTAACTTACTGCCTCGTTCAAATATATCAATATGTCCATTGGTGACTGGATCAAAACTTCCTGGACAAATTCCGATTCGCATACCTTATTTTCCTCCCTGCTGCCTACGGATAAAGGTAATTCGCGTGTCTTTCCCATAGGCCTTCTCTCTGATGATCTCATACAAAGGGCTATCAGCTATATCTTCGTCCTTGCTGCGTTCCATGAGTAGAAGTCCATGCGGTGCCAGCAAATCGTATTGACATATTAAAGCAATTGTATTGTTCACCAAATTCTTATTATACGGCGGATCAGCAAAAATATAATCAAACTGCCGCCCCTGCAAATGCGCCAATGCTTTGGCTGCTTCCATGCGCAGCACTTCACATTGGCTGCTGACGCCGCATGCTGCAGCATTTTGCTTAATAAGCTGCTGCGTATAGTGGTCAATAAACACGCCACTGGCAGCACCGCGGCTCAAGGCTTCCAGCCCCAAAGCGCCTGTTCCGGCAAATATATCCAGTATATTTGCGCCTTCCAGCCCGTCATTTGCCAAAATATTGAAAAGGCTTTCCCTTGTCCTGTCCAATGTAGGACGTGTCAGCATGCCTTTCGGCGATTTCAATATTCTTCCTTTTGCACTGCCGGATATGATTCTCACATAATCACCTGCTCGTACACAATCATTATACACGTTTTTCAAGACATATCAAATAATAAACAGTAAAAAAATTACTTGTTTATGGCTTTATCAGTACTGCTTATTTTTTAATGCGTTCTACTTTTAATTCCTTGCCCTGCATCAGGCGGATAATATTATCTTTATGCCGCACTACGACCAAGATGGCTGCCAATAAGCCGAAAAGGGTAACCGGCATGGGTTCGGCAAAGAAATACATCGTAATCGGCACCAGCACAGCTGCTACAATCGAGCCGAGCGATACAATACGCGTCAACGCCACGATAACGGCCCAAACGGCAAATACGATGAGCGTTTCCCAAGGCGCTAAAAACAAAATAATGCCCAAACCGGTCGCAACGCCCTTGCCGCCTTTGAAATGCAGAAACAATGAACAGGAATGACCGACAAGTGCCAGCAAGCCGCCCAAAATCATCATATAAATTTGGTATTCCGGGACCATCATAGCACCGGCCTGTTGTCCCAGATAGACACCCAACATGCCCTTGCCTGCATCCAAAATCAAGACCATCAAGCCGCCGGCAGCACCGAATACGCGGTACGAATTGGTTGCCCCCGTATTATGACTTCCATAGTCACGCGGGTCTTTATGGAAAAATGCCTTGCCAATAACCAGCCCGCTCGGCAACGAGCCAGCCACGTATGCCAAAAGAAGAAGCGCAATACCCATCATAATGAATCACCATCTTTCTTTCCCCGCAAAATAAGACGAATCGGCGTGCCTTCAAAACCAAAGGTTTCACGCAGCCTGTTTTCCAAAAAACGGAGATAAGAAAAATGCATAAGCTGTGGTTCATTGACAAATAAAATAAATGTCGGCGGCTGTACCGAAGCCTGGGTCATATAGTAAATCTTCAACAACTTGCCGCCTTTAGCCGGAGGCGGATTGGTCAGCTGCGCATCTTCAATCAATTCGTTAAGGACACTGGTGGAAACACGCATGTGCTGCTGTTCTGAAACAAATTTTACCATATCGGCCAAGCGGTTGACACGCTGCTTTGTCAGTGC
>DJEN01000088.1:0-4925 GCA_002431345.1 Megasphaera sp. UBA5897
TGGCGGAAAGGGTGGGATTCGAACCCACGGTGCGTTGCCGCATCACTAGTTTTCAAGACTAGCTCCTTAAACCACTCGGACACCTTTCCATAACAAAATTATTATATCAAATTTTATAGATTTTCGTCAAGAAAAAATTTGTCCTTCGATAGGGTCAAGCTATTGTTGTACTTAGATTGTAAATTCGCTTACAAAAAAACCTAGCATACTGCGAATATGCTAGGGGTGTTGCTGTATTTCTATAATGGAATATTTCTTTCTTTTGACACGCTTAGTATACTAGTTTTATGGTTGTCAGTCAATGAATTTAAAATATTGATATTTTTTCTCTTGATACGGTTATATGCCATTTTAAGGCTATATAATATTCAGTGGGTAAAATTTACCTAGAGAAAACGAGAAGTAAATTAAATATGCTCCCAATATTCTTAGATAATAAAATAGACGCAGCGAATATTAGAATTTATCCCCATTCGTGGGGAAAGATGATTTCTTTCCTTATTCCACAAGATAAAGAACTTTGCCAAGAAAATGCAATAGTCATTGATACTCCCCCTGACCATTACCAAATTGGGAAGGGCAACGAATACAGTAAAAAAATTTCCCTATCATAATTGCTTCAAGGCTTTCATTTATTGATTATTATTGTGAATATACGTATAATAGGTATAGAAACGAAATATTCAATTACTACACGAAAATCCTTGTAAGGTCGCGACTTACAAGGATTTTTTCATATATAAAACTATCTCCAGTCAAGAGCCGGAAATATGATGAGAGATAGCCATATTTTATTTTTGTTGTTAATTCTCAAAATAATAGTGTGATTTTGTATAATCGTTTTTCCAGAAAATGGATTGCACTATGGTGGTCTTATCCGGCAAATAGCAGCACCCGCTTGAGTCAGTATATTCGCAAACCAGTCTGCGGCAAATCTATTGTAATAGGTAAGATTGCTTTTTCCATTTTATCTTCTTTTATATTTTGTAAAAAAAACTAGGACAAATCAGGTTGTACTGATTTATCCTAGGTTTTTTAGGTTATTATGGTTTCTTCATACGAAAACAAAATGTACAGTGACCGTCATCATACATAATATGATCGTGAATACATTCCATATTCTGATTATATCCTTCCGCAATAGCTGGATCTATATTTTCACAATAAATACGGCCATATTTTTCTTCACCGGCATCCATCCACGTTTTAGCAAACACACAACGGGTAAAGTCTTGGTGGATTTCATTGGGTTCATATGTCGTCTGATAACCAAATTCTTCACTGCGCCCCATGTCATAATGGTCTAAGTACTGTTCTAACGTATTATCTGCTCCATTCGCTTTAGCACGAGCAGCTATGTCTTTTCCTCTTTCCAATCCAAATTCTTTAACGCTGTCTTCTAATACTTTTAGTCCTTTTTCACCAAATTCTTTTTCCAAATTTTTAGCTGTAATGGAAAACATTTTGGCAAAAAGTACGAACATAGATACAGGCTTTTTAATTTCTTCTGCCATTTCTCAAAACTCCCTCTCTAGTCTGCCGCTTTTTATTTTTCCTGTTTCATGCGGTGTTCTGCTACACCGTTAAGGAAATATAATGCAGCCCAGCAGCCAACGTGAGACGCCGTTTGAAGGGTTCCATTTTCCGGATAGATTTCGACAAAATCCAGCGAAGAAGCACCGGCAAGACCTGCTTCGTGTACCATCATCAATAGCTCAAAGCTGGTAAGTCCTGCCATATCCTGCGGACCTTGGGGCATGCAAGACGCATCCAAACTATCTGCACAAATTGTAACATACATGACTTCTGTATCTTTAGATGCTACAGCAATTGCTTTTTTTATGGCTGCTTCCCAGCCATTTTTCTTAATTTCCATGCAGGGAATCACCGTCGCCCCATATTTACGCGCATTATTGCGTTCTTCATGATGGTTGCGGGGCCCGCGAATACCGATATGGACAATCTTTGTCGGATCCATATTTGGATCATTATACAATTTATAAAATGGGGAACACCGGGACAAATCATCGTCGCCAAAATGGGAATAGTTATCTAAATGAGCGTCAAAGTGAAGAACGCCAACTTTGCCAGGATGCCGTTTAGCCATTTCGCTAATGAGCGGATATGCAATAGAATGATCTCCGCCAAGAACAATAGGCACTGCATGGGCATCTACAATTTCACCATATTTTTTGCGAATCTGTTCAAACGTAAACTGATAGTTGCCATTTTGAACCGGTACGTCGCCATAGTCACCGCCGCGAAGATGTTCAAAACTGTCTATATCAAAATCAGGCAAATATCCTGTATATCGGATAGAAGCACTGCGAATCGATTTGGGTCCTTCTGTGCAGGAAGAATAGCCGCCAATTGTGCAGCCACCTTCCCAAGGCACACCCATTACAGCGACATCTATATCTTTTAAATCTTCTTTTTCTTCTACAACAGGCAAATTTAAAAAAGAAGGTACACCGCTGTAAATATTCGTCGGTAAAAAATTAGGATCATAAATGGTTGGTTTACTATCTTTTAACATAATTACATCTCCCAAAAATACGATATATTACTGAAGTTAAACAGGATATTTAAAATAAGCTAATCACACTCGACAAGCCGAGATACAATGCGATGAAGAAAATAATTAATCCTAATGCAATCTGTAGGTTGGTATTTTTATATTTTCCCATCACCCGGTGCGTACTCGTCAGATACAACGTAACACCTACCACAACAGGCAGCACAATGCCGTTTACAGCCTGAGCAGCCATAATCAGCGCAATGGGATTAAAACCAATCCCGGCAATGACAATACCTGTAATTAAAACAGCTGCATTGGTAAGCGTAAAACGCTTATCCGAACGATTGGTTTCCCAGCCAAAAATACCAGCTAAGACATATGATACGCCCATAGGAGTGCATACAGCACTGGAAATACCGGCAGCTACCAAGCCAATCGCCATAAAAGGCTGGGCAAAACTTCCTAACGTAGGTTCCAATTGTACTGCCATATCCATTGCATTTTTGACAGACATGCCATGCATAACAGCCGCCGCAGAAATCATAATCGCTCCCGTGACAACCCCGCCAATAATCATGGGAATATATGTACCAAAACGGCAAAGCGGCAATTCTTCCGGTCCTTTCCATGTACGTTTGGAACTAGCGGCATGTAAAAACATATTATAAGGCACAACAGTCGTTCCAATCAAAGACAAGCACGTCATTAATGAACCGCTGGGCACGCGGGGTATACATCCGGAAAACAAGGCTTTTAAATCCGGCTGCACAACAATCATTGTAATGACAAAAACAATTGCCATAATAATGACACAAATCCCTAACAGTCTTTCTAAGTATTTAACGGCGTCACCAGCAAAATTCAAAATCAACAAAATACAAAAGCCCCAAATCGGTGCAATAATACTTGTTGGTACACCAGTCAGTGCACTGACGCCCAATGCGGTTCCTGTCAAATCGCCGCTCATATAAGCAAAACCGCCAATCGTAATCGCAACAGCAACTAACCCGACTAACAGGCTGCGCACTATAGGCCGGTCTGCAAAATCCAAAAGCAGATTTTCTTCTAATCCTTTTTGTGTCACGACGCCTAAACGAGCTGCCATCCCTTGCATAACAATGACTGCAATGACAGAAAAAATAATGCACCATAATAATTCATATCCATATCCGGCTCCGGCTTTTGTAGAACTCGTTACCGTTCCCGGACCAATGAAAGAACCAACAATCAAAAAGCCCGGTCCTAACGCAGCTAATTTTTCTTTCAGCGTAAATGTTCGCTTCACTTCTCCCCTGTTAGCTATTTCCACATTGTTACGTTCTACCGCATCCTGCATTATCAGATCCCCCTTCAAATTCATCTACGTTTATCATTACATTTTCAACATATCAATCGACATTGTTATATCCCCTCTACGATATTATCGTTTTTATTTTTATAATGTCGTTTGACAAGTCTAGTTATATCATGCTACAGTACAGATGTCAATAAAATTTCTGTCAAAATTTTAAAAAAATATATTTTTTTGTTTACTGCACATTATTTCATAATATTTTTAAATACATTGTTATTTTTTTATTTACAGGGAGGTTTTATAGGTGCCCACACATACACTTAAATTAATCCAATCCGTTCAACGTGCTGTTGACATTCTTGATTGTTTTACTGCGGTAGCTCCCAGTTTAACTATTAATGAAATCAGCGATATGACCGCATTAAACATAAATACGGCGCGGGGACTCATTAATACATTAGTTGCCAATAAGCTGTTATTATATGATGAAACAAGAAATTGCTACCGGTTGGGAAATTATTTTATTGGCAAGGCAGATATTATACAAAAGCAGACAAAAGAATATATACTCATGTTTAAATCATTAGCTGATAAAATTGCTAACATTTATCACATTACATCCAGTCTGCAAATGGTAAGCCAAGATGAAATCTTTTCGGTATACTGTGCGTATCCCCGCAGTACAGCCTATTATATTACCTTATCGGAATACAGTGATTTGCCAATTTACGCTACGTCTTCCGGCAAATTATTGTTGGCTTATACCATACTGGCCAAAGACCCGCATTATCTGGACACACGAGATTTTACACCATATACGCCGCACACATTTACAGATGCAGTACACTTGCAGCGCCATTTGCAAGATATAAAGGAAAAACAATATTCTTGGGAAATGGAAGAATTTAATCTCGATGTAGGAAGTATTGCTGTTCCGATTTTCAATTTGACAGGTCATTTGACGGCAACTATCAGCGCTACTTCTTTTGTCAAACAATTACCTGCTATTAAAGAGCCACTGCTAGTAGATTTAAAAAAAGCCGCCCAAACTATCTCCCATACATTAGGCAATATGAAAGCTTAGCATAGACGATAAAAACCCGCCGTATGATA
>DJEN01000088.1:4976-23690 GCA_002431345.1 Megasphaera sp. UBA5897
TATCATACGGCGGGTTTTTATCGGCCCGAAAGCATACTACTGCAAAAAAAGCTGCAACAAAACAAGAATTGTCATTCATTTTGTTACAGCCCTTTTTACTCTACTGTTTTACGCGTATAGTTTGCAGTATTTCAATGTATTGTCTTAAAACTTCAAACAGAACGTCCAAAGCTTTACTTAGATTTTTTTATGTTTATGATAAAAATGCGGGGAATCTCCCCATTTGCCCAAGCCTACGGTATCGCCTACGGAAGCTACACGGGCACTCAAACAATTTTTACATTGGTTCGGTTCTTCGTCTACGCAGGGTTTATTGTCATACAACAAGTAGTCTGCACGAAATTTGGGCAGCGTAACAATCGGCATGAGTACGTTGGCACCGGCTTTCAAGCCTAATTCCCGTCCCAACGGATGCAGTGCCTGCAGCGCTGTAGTTGAAGCAATATTGACATCCGGGAGTACTAGCCGCGTAACAGCTATCATCTTCAGTCCCAACTGCAGGCGCCGTAATTTTTCGGCATCAGAATCCATCCCGCTTTCTGTCACCATTTTTCCTATCGGCGTATGATGATGCACGACATACGGTCCCATGCCAATCATATCAATATCCATATCCCGATAAAAGAGAATGTCCTCTGCCAAATCGTCTATCGTCTGCTGCGGCAGGCCAATCATATCTCCCGTGCCGACTTGGTAGCCAATACGCCGCAGCGATTCCAGACATTGTTTTCGCACAGTCCATTGATGGTGCCCGTCTTGCGGATGCAACGTTTGGTATAGCTTAGGATTACTCGTTTCAATGCGCAGCAAGTAGCGATGCGCGCCTGCGTCAAACCAACGGCGATACGTTTCTTCGGTCTGTTCGCCAACACACAGGGTAATTCCCAATTCACCGTGGCTCAAGGCCTTAATATCCCGAACGAGCCCTTCTATATAAGCAATAAAGGCTTCATCCTGCCGTTCTCCGGACTGCAGCGTCAACGAGCCATATTGATTGTCATACGACCACTGGGCCATGGCCAATATATCGTCCCGTTTCGTGTCAAACCGTTTGACTTCTTCATTGCTGCGGCGAATACCGCAGTATAAGCAATCTTTAATACAGCGGTTTGAAAATTCAATCAATCCGCGATAATACACCACACGGCCTACATTGGCAGCTTTTACAGCATACGCTGCATCATACAATGCCTGCAGTTCTTCCACCTTTTGCAGGCTGAGCAGTGCTATGATGTCTTCTTTTGCAAAATGAGTCTGATGCAGCAATGTGTCCAGCACCATTTCCAGCCTCCTCTTTGTTATTTCACTTATTTTCCTGATTCTGCGGGAATTGACTTCGCATCGATTCTTCTTTTAGGGACTGCAGCGGCGGCACGGGATGCTGCATGCGTTCTTTTTCGGCATTGCGATAATTCTGCCTGCTGATGTTCAGCAGTATGGCAACAGCAGTCATGTTTACCAACAGCGATGTCCCTCCATAACTGATAAACGGCAGCGGAACGCCTACAACAGGCAAAATATTACTAACCATGGCAATGTTGATAAATCCTTGTCCGCCTAAGTACAACGTCAGTCCTAAAGCCAGCATCGATCCAAAAGTATCTTTGCAATACATGGCTGTTAAAAAGCCAACTCGCATAAGCGCAAAAAATAAGAATATAATCAGTAACGTGCCGCATAATCCCCATTCCTGGGCAAAAACAGCAAAGGCAAAGTCCGTATGGGCTTCCGGCAGAGATCCAAATTTACTAACGCCGGTCCCAATACCTTGACCGGTAATATGACCGGTACCAATGGCAATCAATCCCTGTATCGTCTGATATCCTGCATTCTGCGCATCCTGCCAGGGATTCCACCAAATAAGAATACGGCTGAGCCGATACGGTTCATAGCATAAAACGGCAATGCCCCCTATCAGCAGCACGAGCAGCGGTATTTTTATTTTCAAAATATGCGCGCCACTGACAAGCAGCATGATGACAGGAATGGCAAAGATGACAATAGCCGTCCCGGCATCCGGCTGTATAATGACAAAAAAAGCCATAATCAGCGGCGCCCACAAGGCAGCATGCGGTACAACGTGGATTCTCTGCCAAAACGCCGTCTTTTTAGCATTCAGGCAGCGCAAAAATTCAATTTCCTTATGCTGTTCCAAAGACTTTGAAATCCAATGGGATGCATATAATATACTGACCAGTTTGGCTATTTCTGACGGCTGGAAACTAAAAAAGCCCAGACTAATCCATCGCCGCGAGCCATTGACGACCGTACCGACGCACAAAACCACTATCAGCAGCGCTATAGTTCCCACAGTTTCCCACATTATATATTTTCGCCATATATGATAATCTTTGAAATAAAAAACAGCTGCCACAAAAAATCCCAATACAGTAAACCCAACCTGTTTGTAAAAATGACTGTAGGAACTGCCGATCAGCCTGTCAGCCGCAAAGGTAGCACTAAATACATTTTCTATGCCAATAGAAAGCAGCACAATAAATATGACCAGCAAATACCAATAGTATCGATGCAATCTTTTAATTTTCTTCATCATGCGCCATCACCCCGGTCGGTCTAGCGGCGGTGCAATGAAAAATAGGCTGTCCTTTCGCACTGAATTTTGCTTCGTATTCTGTCATTGCTTCATTTAAAATGTCGCTGTGATGTAAATCATACGTAACTTCAGACAATGTCCAATGGCGCAGTTTAAATTCTTCCAACGTAAAATCAAAAAGGCCTGCATTATCCGATTTAAAATAAATTTTTCCATCTTCTTTGAGCAGCCGGGCGTATCGGTCCAAAAAGCCATGATAGGTCAAACGCCGTTTGGCATGACGTTTTTTGGGCCAAGGATCGCAAAAGTTGATAAAGAACCGATCGACTTCTCCCGGCGCAAAAATTTCTTCCAAACGAGCTACGTCAAAGCGCAGCAGCTGTACATTTTTCAATTCCGCTTCGGCACATTTTTTCCCGGCATAGTAAATAACACCGATTTGAATTTCAATGCCAATAAAATTGACTTCTGGATGCAGTTCTGCCATTTTCGAAATAAAATTACCTTTCCCCGTGCCTAATTCTACCCATAGGGGCGCATCCGGATTTTCAAACAGCGTGCGCCATTTGCCTTTATTTTCTTCACAGCTTTCTAAATGAACAAAAGATGCATATTCTTTAATCGCGTCATCAATCCAAGGTTTTCTTCGTAAACGCATGTCGTCCTCCTCTTCTAAAAAAGAGGCTGATTCCTAACGAAATCAGCCTATAACTCATATTATTATAAAAAATATCAAAGGTCCTGTCAATAATACGCAGCATGCAGCGTATTCCAAAGAAAGAATGAAAATTTTTTGTATAAAAACCATCTCTGCATCTACATATAAAAAACGGTAAAATCATGGAAAAACAAATGCCGGCATAATAGGCTATAGAGAGAAATATTTTTACAAGGGATACAACACGATGGATACTGAAGAACAAAAAAGAATCTGGGAATGCTTTATGCAGGACGGGACATTGGATCCCCGCTTACCGCCCCTCGTAGCCCGTTCTTGGCAGGCCTGCCGCCGTCACGGTGTCGATCCCTGGTGCCGCAGCAGCAAAACCATTTCGCCTGAAAAATGGCAGGAAATCAGACAGCGCAGTCGTCTCCTGCTGCAGACGGCAAAGCCTATCATGCAGTCTATCCATGAAATTATCCGCAATTCTCACTTTCTTTTAGCCTTAACAGATGGCGACGGCTATGTTCTTTCGACTATCGGTGATGACGCCATCTTGGCCCGTTCCGAAAACATCCTGTTCCGCCGCGGTTCTGTTTGGCGC
Organism: Megasphaera sp. UBA5897; assembly: GCA_002431345.1. Lineage (GTDB taxonomy): Bacteria > Bacillota > Negativicutes > Veillonellales > Megasphaeraceae > Megasphaera. The sequence continues at coordinate 8,796 of DJEN01000088.1, forward strand.
AATGACTAAGTAGGCACTAATGCTCCCGGCATCGCCTTAGAATACAATCAGCCCATTCAGCTTACCGGTGCAGAGCATTACTGCGCTGACCAGCACAGCTGGACCTGCTCTGCGGCTCCTATACACGGTGCCGACGGCAGTGTCATCGGCAGTCTGGATCTATCCGGCATGGTAGAGGCGGCACATCCACACACACTGGCTTTAGTCGTGGCGTGTGCCTTTAGTATCGAACGAACCATGCTGAGCTATCATCAAAGTCATTTTATGCGGGCTGCTGCCAACAATATCCGAGAATCCATACTGCTGCTCAACGACCGGCTGCAGCTGCGCTGGGCAAATGCCACAGCACAACGAGAGCTGGGACTTTCTCAAGCAAAGCTGGCAAAGCTCGATTTTCACCAGGTTATGTCTTAAGTTGATTGGAACATGGCTGATGATGCGTCTCGGCATGCTCCGCTCTATATTGACGATCTGCGCGTTGCTCTCCCCGGCAATGTACGCCGTTTCAGTGCCACGATTTCGCAGACATCCGATGCCACCGGCAAGACATATACTATTATTCTGCGCCGTCAGGAACATCTCTTCCGTTCTGTAAACCGTGTTTCCGGCAACCAGGCCGCCTACACCTTTGCAGACATTTATGCAGCCGACCCGCTTACAAAGCAAGTTATCGCCCGGGCCAAGCAGTATGCCCATTACGACGGCAGTGTCCTCATCGAAGGCGAAAGCGGTACCGGCAAAGAACTCTTTGCCCAAGCCATCCATTCCGGCAGCAGCCGCGCCGATGGTCCTTTTGTTGCCGTCAACTGTGCGTCCCTGCCGCGTGACCTTGTGGAAAGTGAACTTTTCGGTTATGAAAAAGGCGCGTTTACAGGCGCATTACGGGAAGGCAACCCAGGAAAATTTGAGCTTGCCAATCACGGTACGCTTTTTCTCGACGAAATCGGCGAAATGCCTATCGAGTTTCAAGCAAAACTGCTGCGGGCCGTAGAGACGCTGCACATCCGCCGTATCGGCGGCAAAGAAGAAAAAAAGCTGGACGTGCGGGTCATCGCCGCGACCAATCGCCATTTAGAGGAAGAAGTAGCAAAGGGCGCCTTCCGCGGCGATCTGTATTACCGTTTAAATGTTCTGCGTCTCGATATACCGCCGCTGCGCCAACGCCCCGGTGACATTTCCTACTGTGCCGAAAAGTTTTTATCCCGCTTCAATAAACGGTATCCGGACCGGCAGCGCAGTCTGGCCGCCGATGCCATGCCGGCGTTGCTTCAGTACAACTGGCCCGGCAATATACGCGAACTGCAGAACGTCCTGGAACGAGCATTTTATACCAGCCGCGGTCCCGCTATCCGAGTCGATGATTTTCATTTCTCACCAACTCATCATGCTCTTTTCCCAACCTATACAGTCCCAGCCAACTCACAGGAAACAGACAGCAGTGAAGCTGCCGAATGCCTGCAGTATTTAAAAGCAGCACAGGGACACGTAGATGAAGCAGCAGCTGCTATGGGCGTCAGCCGGGCAACATTTTATCGTCTCTGCCGCCGTCACGGCATTGTGCCAAAACAAATCCGCCGCCACAAACAATAAATATCAAAAATATCATTTGTCTCAATATATTGTGAGATTTTTACGAGAAAAATGATACATTTGAAACAAAAATATCTGTGCCATATCTTTTTACAACCTATTGCACAGATATTTTTATATGGAAAAAACCGTATACTATGTACTTTATTGTTACAAACAGAAAAACTGTTTTCTTTGGCAATATATTTGGCATGTAAATTTCATATAAAACAGCAACAGCCACTCATGGTTCATTTCAAAGGAGGAAATACAGTATTATGGCTAATAAAATTACGTTAAACGAAACATCCTATTTTGGCAAAGGGGCTATCAATGAAATCGTCACAGAAGTAAAAAGCCGTGCCTGCCAGCATGTCGTAGTCATCACCGATAAAGACCTGATGAAATTCAAGGTAGCAACAAAGATTACGGATTTATTCGATGCTGCCGGAATTGCTTACACCGTATACGATCATATCAAGCCAAACCCGACTATTCAAAATGTCCAGGAAGGCGTAGAATTCTGTAAAAAAGCACAGGCCGATATCATCGTCGCTGTCGGCGGCGGTGCTGCAATGGATACGTCAAAAGCTATCGCCATCATCCTGACAAACCCCGAATTTGCCGATGTACGCAGCTTGGAAGGGGCTTCACCGACCAAAAATAAATGTTTGCCAATCATTGCCGTTTCTACGACCAGCGGTACGGCTGCCGAAGTTACCATCAACTACGTTATCACCGATCCGGAAAAACACCGCAAATTCGTTTGCTGTGATCCGCACGATATTCCTATCGTTGCCGTTATCGATCCGGATATGGTTGCTTCTATGCCGAAAAAACTTTGCGCCGCTACCGGCATGGATGCCCTCGTACACGCCATCGAAGGGTATATTACCAAGAACGCTTGGGAAATGACCGATATGATGCATCTCAAAGCGATTGAAATTATCAGCAAATGGCTGCGCAAATCGGTTGAAGGCGACATGAAAGCTCGCGAAGAAATGGCTCTCGGTCAGTATATCGCCGGCATGGGCTTTTCTAATGTAGGCCTGGGCATTGATCATTCCATGGCACATCCGCTGAGTGCTTTTTATGATATTCCCCATGGCGTAGCCTGCGCGATTCTCCTCGCTCCGGTTTTGACATTTAACGCGCCGGCTACAGGTGAACGGTACCGTGAAGTAGCCCGTGCCATGGGCGTCGCCGGTGTCGATGACATGAGCCAGGAAGAATACCGCCAAGCAGCTATCGCAGCCTGCCAAAAACTGGCTGATGACGTAGGAATTCCTCGTAAGCTCTCTGAATTAGGCGTACAGGAAAAAGACATTGATTTCCTCGCCGACTCAGCCATGGCCGATGCCTGCACACCGGGCAATCCAAGAGACGTAGAAAAATCTCAGATTGTCGATCTCTATAAGTCCATTTTGTAACTTCTATATTGTACATAATTTCACATAAAATCTAAAAAGGAGTTGTGACAATTCGCCTTGGCGTTTTGTCATAACTCCTTTTATAAGTTTTCCAGCAATTTTATTTCATTTTTCAAAATATATGTTTCATGTTCCGGCGGCTGGTCATTGACTACATAGCGAAACACAATATCCATCGCCTGGTGCCCTTGACGGTACGGATGCTGATAAATAATCGTCCGCAGTACGCCTTTTTTCATCATCTCAACAGTCGTCGGCGTGCTGTCAAAAGCGACAATAGTAATGTCTTTTTGTTTTTTTTCGCTCATTACAGCCCGGCAGGCTCCATACACGCCGCCGGCAATGATAAAAACAGCATTCATTTCCGGATACGTCTGAATGAGTTTTTTCGTCTGTTCATAGGAAATTATTTCATCATCATTATTTTCTACGGTTTCTAAAATGCGAAATCCCGGAATCTGCTTCATGCGTTCGCAAAATCCCTGCAGGCGAAGCTGATGGCCCCATACGCGTTTATCCCCCATGACTACGCCGATGTCTGCACGATCTCCCTGCAGAAGCTGCAGGAGGGCGCATGCCGTTTCGCCGCCGTTAATATAGTCACTGCCTACATAACACTGCCTTCTGCAGTGTTCAATATCGTTATTCAGCGTAACGACAAATACGCCTGCATCGACAAGTTTATTTAACGCAGCTGCAATTTTTTCGTCATTAATAGGGCTGATAATCAATGCCTTGATATGGTCTGCCAATTCATGGATAAAAGACAGCTGGGTTTCTACGTCATACCCTTTCATACTGCGGGCTTCTACCTGCAGTCCGTATATCTGATAGCGGTTTTCTGCCGTCTGCAGTCCCCGTATAATTTCATCATAAAAGACATTGCCTTCTGATGTCAGGATAATCCCTACCACAGGGCGATGACGCCGTGCTGCCAGTGCTTTGCCGGCAGGGTTGGGCCGATACCCCAATTCCTTTACCATTTGCAATACGGCCGCTTCTGTTTCTGGTTTGACCCGCCCGCGGCCGTTTAACACGCGATCGACAGTGCCCCGCGAAACGCCGCATAATTCAGCAATTTGTTTGATTGTTACCATGTTGATCACCTACAAAAGCGCATTTATCTTTCGGTGACTATTGTACCAAAATTCCTGCAAGAGGTAAAGTTATGCTATACTTCTAAGTTGTCGCCTACGAGGCCAATCCATGCGCCGTCTGCATCCAAGCCGCTTTCTTTGTGTGCAATCAGCCATTTGTTCAGCGCAAAGAGCAACGCATTTTCTCCGGTTTTCTCCGGAACGGCCGGCAGTGCTTCATTGGTTCCTTTGGGAAGGACGACACCGCAGCGAAATTCCTTGCCGTCAACGCTGCAGGGTGCAAAATGCAGTGTCGTACCGTATAATTCTACTGCTGTACCTGCCGGAACAAAAAACAGTTCCATCTTGCTGGTATCATATTGATTCGTACGGTAGTCTATATCTTGTTGTCTGCCAAGCATAAGTATCAAATCTGTAGCGGCAATATCTACTTCGGAAGACCGATGGTATTCGACAGCATTCAGTTTGACATTATGACCGCTGCAATGGCCAAATTCAATGGGAAGTCCGCCGTAGACTTCATTTTGCAGCTGTGTAAATACTGGCAGTTTTTCAAAATCGGCAACTAATGGTTCGTACATCGTCCCGTCTTTTACTACGTTTACTTCACGCATGGCATGGATAAATTCCTGTACCGGTATATCCAGCACACGGCCATACGGACGAAATGCTTCATCTTGTACTTGTTTCATTGGTACATCACCTCATAAAAAATTTTTAACAGCCAATATGGCGCAGTTTTTTACCTTCCATCAGATTCTTTTCAATCTGTTCCAGCGATACATTTTTAGTTTCCGGCACAAAGAGGAATGTCAGCGCAATAAAGAAAGCGTTGAGCAGCGCATAAAGCCAAAATGTCGAAAAAGAACCGAGCGCATCCAGCATACTGAGAAATGTAGCGCCGACAATAGCACAGGTAATCCAGTTGGTCATCGTCGAGCAAGCTACGCCAAATTCACGGCTCTTGAGCGGTTGAATTTCCGAGCACAATACCCAGACAATAGGGCCGGCACTCATCGCAAAGCCCGCAATGAAGAACATCGTCATCACAGCGGATAAATAGCAAACCCATTGCGCAGGATTTCCCATTTCAATCAAAGACATGCAGACGCCCATAATAACCATAGATACGGCCATGACGCCGAAGCCTACTTTCAAAGCCGGTTTGCGGCCTGATTTATCGACTGTATATACAGCAATGAATGTCGCCAATACAAACACCAACCCGTTGATAACAGTTCCTATCATTTGGTCTTCCGTACTGGAAAAACCGCCTAAGCTCAAAATTTTGGGAGAATAATACATGATGACATTGAAGCCGGTAAACTGCTGCATAGCCTGCAGCAAAACCCCAAGGAACACAGCACGGCGAACGTTTTTGTTCGTTTTAAAGAGGTGCCAGCCTGCCTGCTTTACTTTCAATGTTTCACGGATTTCATTCAACTCATGCGCAGCTTTGGCTTCATCGCCATGAAGCATGTTCAATACGCCGGATGCTTCCAAAAAACGGCCTTTCGTAGCCAGCCAGCGTGGGCTGTCCGGCAGTGAAAACACCGTGATAATCAATACAACAGCGGGAACAGCAATCACCGTCAGCATCATACGCCAAGAGCCGCTGTAACTAAAAGCTGTATCCGATAAGAAAGCTGTCAAAATTCCTACGGTAACCATCAGCTGATACCCGGAAATTACTTTGCCGCGTGAATCTTTATCCGCCATTTCCGCCAAATACAGCGGTGCGGTATACGAAGCAATCCCAACAGACAAGCCCAATATCAGCCGGAAGCCAATCAGCATATTGACATCGACAGCAAGGCCGGAGCCAACAGAGCCGATAATAAACAAGGCTGCCCCTGCCAGCAGACTCTTTTTACGGCCAATCCGTGCCGTAAGGAAAGAAGCTACAATAGCTCCAATGGCCGCTCCTACCATCATACAGCTGACCACTCGTTCCTGGGCAGCACTGGAAAGACTCCACTCTTTTGTAATAAACGGCAGCGCCCCGGCAATAACCCCCTGATCCAAGCCAAAAAGCAGACCGGCCATCCCGGCTGTGAAATAGATAAACTTCCGCACATGCATAGTGCTTTTTAAAGCCGCTTCCGATACCTGCACCGGTTCAGACATTTTATCCGCCATGATACGTCTCCTTTCTTTTTCCTACCTACTTATAACGAAGCTAATTCTGCATAACAATCCACTAATTGGCTGTATAATTTTTTATACAGTCTATGTCCCCGCTTGTAATACGCCTGTGCTTCCGGCTGGGGACTGCAGGTCGTATTCGTCTGGATAAAGGCATCACAAGCCGACGGTACATCTGCAAATATTCCGGCCCCGACACCTGCCAAAATAGCCGCTCCCAAAGCCGGTCCTTCCTGCGAGGTAATTGTCTTGACGTCACAGTTATACATATCCGCCAGCATTTGACGCCAAATTCTGCTGCGGCCGCCGCCGCCGCAAACCATCATTTCCGTAACGGAAACACCCATTTCCTGTAAAATATCATGACAGTCCGTCAATGAGTAGCTTACGCCTTCCATAACGGCACGCAGTATATCAGCCTGTGTGTGAATCGCAGACAAGCCAAAGAATACGCCGCGGCAGTCCGGATTCAGATGCGGTGTGCGTTCGCCCATCAAATACGGCAAATACAAGAGACGGTTGCTGCCTACAGGCACTTTTTCTACGTCTTTATTGATTAAATCGTATGGATCGACATTCAGCTTAATCGCATTTTCCATATAATTTGAGCCCAATGTATCACGAAACCATTTCAGTGATAAGCCGGCTGCCTGCGTAACACCCATCACATGCCAGCAGCCTGGTACGGCACAGCAAAACGTATGCACGCGGCCCTTCGGATCAATGCGGATATCACTGGTATGGGCAAACACGACACCGCTCGAGCCAATCGTGGTAAATGCTTTGCCATCTTTTACAATACCCGTTCCTACAGCTGCCGCTGCATTATCACCGGCACCGCCGACGACAACCGTGTGCGTTGAAAGACCCGTCTGGGCTGCAAACTGTTTGGTAATCGTCCCGGTTACTTCCGGCGATTCATATACCTTAGGAAGCAGTGCCGGATCGATATCCAAAGCATCCAGGACTTCCTGGGACCAGCAGCGATGAGGCACATCCAAAAACTGCATGCCGCTGGCATCCGATACTTCCGTCGCATATTCACCAGTCATGCAAAACCGAATGTAATCCTTGGGAAGCAGAATATGGCGGCAGCGGCGGTAATTTTCCGGTTCATGGTTGCGCACCCATAATACTTTTGATGCCGTAAAGCCTGTAAGTGCCGGATTGGCCGTAATTTCTATGAGCCGCTTGGCACCAACCCTCTTTGTAATTTCTTCACATTCTTTGCCCGTACGCTGATCACACCAAATAATAGAAGGGCGAATGACTTCATTATGTTCATCCAGCATAACCAAGCCGTGCATTTGACCTGAAAGGCCAATTCCCTTAATATCTTCAGCAGGTACGCCGGACTGCTTTACGACTTGTGATATTGTTTGCACGACTGCCAAATGCCAATTTTGCGGATCTTGTTCAGCCCAGCCATTCTGCGGCTGATGCATGGGATATTCACAAGATGCCGATTCCACCACCCGGCATTGTTCATCAAACAAAACAGTTTTTGTAGCCGATGTACCAATATCAATTCCAATCATGTATTTCATATATGGAACTCCTTCCCTGTGCGTGCAGGCACATATACAGTGTATACAATATATGCATTACTTCACTTTTTTCCAAATCAAAACAGTATATATCAAAATATGCCAAAACGCTTTTTGGCGTTGTGTGCCTAGGCACATATTCTTTGTTACCGAGTATATCATGATAAAAAATCAGGGTCAACTCTTATCCCTATACTATGTTTTATCGCTATAGCCAGCATTATACCGTTACTTTTTGCGTATACATGCAGCGTATTCTGCCGAAACAACTCTTTTTTCATTGACAAACGCAAACCGTCATGATACCATCGTTTTATATTTAATGTGCCCAAGCACATTTTCGACGGTATTGTGAAAGGAGTTACCTACTACTATGATTATGGAAAATATTCCCCGCGTAAAATGCGGCATTATTTCAGTCAGCCGAGACTGTTTTATTATTTCTCTTTCTGAAAATCGCCGCCAAGCCATTGTGAAAGCGTATGAAAAAGAGTTTGGCAGTCTCTATGAAGTACAAAAAACAGTTGAAAATGAAATAGATATGCTTGCTGCCGTAGATGAAGCCAAAAAAGCCGGCTGCAACGCCCTTGTCGTCTTTCTCGGAAATTTTGGCCCGGAAACACCGGAAACATTGATTGCACAGCAGTTTGACGGCCCTGTCATGTATGTCGCCGCTGCAGAAGAAACGGGCAAAAACCTCATCAACGGCCGCGGCGATGCCTACTGCGGCATGCTGAATTGCTCGTATAATTTAGGACTTCGCAAAATCAAAGCGTTCATCCCGGAATATCCTGTCGGTACTGCAGAAGAATTAGCACAAATGATTGCTGAATTCCAGCCGATTGCCCGTACGCTTTTGGGTATCAGCCAATTAAAAATCATTACGTTTGGTCCCCGCCCGCAGGATTTCTTTGCCTGCAATGCACCGATTAAGCCATTGTATGATTTGGGTGTAGAAGTCGAAGAAAATTCCGAACTGGATTTATTGGTTTCCTATCGTGCTCATAAAGGGGACGCCCGTATTCCTGATGTCATTGCTGACATGTCCAAAGAACTTGGCAAAGAAGGAAATCCTTGGCCAGATCTTTTGGAACGAATGGCACAATATGAATTAACGCTGCTTGACTGGGCTGAAGCGCACAAAGGCTCGCGCAAATACGTAGCTTTTGCCAATAAATGCTGGCCGGCTTTTCCGACAGAATTTGGCTTTGAACCGTGCTATGTCAACAGCCGTCTTGTTTCCCGCGGCATTCCGGTTGCCTGCGAAGTCGATATATACGGCGCTCTCAGCGAATATATCGGCATCTGCACCAGCAATGACACCGTTACACTGCTCGACATCAACAATTCCGTACCAAAAGATTTATACGAAGAAGAAATCAAACCGTCTACATCTTATACTTTGCAGGATACCTTTATGGGATTCCACTGCGGCAATACACCGTTATGCAAATTGAAAAAAGGCGGTGTAAAATATCAGCTTATCCAAAATCGTTTGCTGGAAAACGGCAATACACCAGATATTACACGGGGCACGCTGGAAGGCGACATTGCAGCAGGTCCAATCACGTTCTTCCGCCTGCAAAGCACTGCCGACTGTCAGCTCCGCGCCTATATTGCCCAAGGGGAAGTACTGCCGGCAGCTACACAATCATTCGGCGGCATTGGCATCTTTGCCATTCCGGAAATGGGCCGTTTCTACCGTCACGTTCTGATTGCCAAACAATTCCCGCATCACGGAGCCGTCGCATTCGGTCATTTTGGCAAAGCGCTGTTCTCCATTTTCCACTATCTGGGCGTGCAGGATATTTCTTTCAACCAACCCAAATCAATGTTATACAAAGATGAAAATCCCTTTGCATAACTTGATATATATGATTTAATTTTCAACTATTTTTCCGTGCAGTACAAAACCACCAGCCGTATGACGTGGCATAGTCATACGGCTGGTGGTTTTGCTTTGTATTATGGCTTATGGTTGGATTTTGTCTATAGCCGCATGGGCTGCTATGCTAGATGTTTTTCATAGGTTTTCTCACACGGATTCGTTCAATAGTCGGTCGATTTTGTTCATTTCTTTGTACGACATCAATTTGAAAATACTTCAAATCCGCAGAAAACTCTTTGGCAATGCGTTTTGGCAGTATCTCACCTTGCTGGACAGCCCGATACAGCAAGGCCACAAATTCATACCGCGTCATCGTCCGGTCACCAGAAAATCTGCCGTCTTCGTACCCTTCCACGACACCTTTCTTGGCAAGTTCCGTTACATAATCATATGCCCAATGATTGGCCGGAATGTCAGGGAAAATCGGTGCGGAAACGGTATCATGCGGTGCTGCCGCAGGCACATGCTGCAGGAAGGAACGAATTTCAGCAATTTCTTTGCGGAGTTCTTTGATTTCCTTCGCCATGGCTACTCGGGATGCAGACACATGATTGCCCTGCCCGATTTTCAGACTGATGCCGGCGTTTACCATGTTGTCACCGCTTCCCACATTACCGCTGATACTAATCATCGTATCTTCATTGGGTCTGTAAAAAACACCCAGCGCGACGGCATTTACACCGCGATACCGTCCTATGCCGGCAGCAAAATCCCATTTATCATCGGGGTCAAAATCTAATGGATGCAGCGCTGCCATCGCGGCGGCATTGGCGCCTATTTTATTTATCCGTCTGCTTAATGTTTCAACAGCCTGATTTGTCGCATACAACTGGCTACCATTGACAGCATCAGTCGAGTCATACTGCACACGCCCTGCCGCTACATTGGTCAGCGTTCGTTCTTTTCCTTGCGCACCAATACTAACCGTTGAGGTTGGTCCTGCGCCTGCAAACCCGTAGTATGCACCATCAATAGTCATACCGCGTGTTGCTGTTGCTTTTTTCGTAGATGAACCACTGCCCAGCGCCACATCGTTGTGATGATTGGCTTGTGCCTGATTTCCCAACGCAATGGCGTTTTCCGATTGATTTTGTACTTGTGCATCTATGCTCGATAATGAATTTTGTTGATTCATCGAAACGGCTGCCAAATATTTTTTGCCATTAATCGTTAAGTCTTTCAAACTTGCATTTTCTTGGGATGTAGTAGAAACGACAGAACCTGTATTCAATTTTTTGCTCGTTGTTCCATTGCCGACAGACACCCATGTATTTTCACCGGCCGTTCCGCCGCCGTTTTTATATGTAATCGTGCTACCCTCTACGACGTTCTTATCACGCTGTATCATAGAGATTGCCGCTTCATTCTCACCGGTCGTCATCTCGACTTTTTCAATCGTTTTGTCATATATTTTTTTATCATTATCTGTTAAGTCTGTCAGTGTTTTATTCAGGCTTCCAATAGTCAGATCCGTTTCACGGGTAAAATGCCCGCATACGATATTCTTATCTGGATGGACGTCACTTCCATCTGCATTTTTATGGACTAATACTGGATTCACTAATTCTTTGTAAACAGCATGTGCCGTTTTCTCATATTCAATTTTTTCTGTTCTATCTATCTTTACTTCTTCTGCACCTGTAAGCGTCGTATGGCATAACAGCATACTTAAAAGCAAATACCCTAGTATTCTTTTTCTCGTGGGCATCGTTTCCTTGTTTGTTTTCTTGCCGTGCAAACTCTTTTTTCTTAACCTGAAATTCAAAATCCCCAACTTAGTTTCTCTCCTCATTTATTTTTTATACATCACGCTTCGCCTGGCGTTGAACCAGTGACGGCGGCATTCTCCACAACAAAAGATACGTCGTCTGTCTTTGGGATCGGAAATATTTACCACTTTTCCGCACTCGCGGCATATGAATTCCCGCTGTACCAATACAGAGCGAACATTTTTAGAATGTTTCCAATACAGCTTTTCACATCGCTGCGAACAAAACTTGGTCCGGCAGTCGCGATTATCTGTAACTCTGACTTCTTTTCCACACCGCAAACATGAAAATTTTCGTATAGCCGGTATATGACTCGGACTTTCTGCCCGATTATCATTGATACCGTGGTGATTGGCATACCTTCTGCAGACATAGCCGCAATACCGCTGCGTCACGCGTGTCTGTACAAATTCTTTGCCGCAAACTACACATTTCATAAACACACCACCTGGCCTTTATGCTGCACACTACGTCATTATCTTTGTTCTCCTCCAAAAATAAATTCAAAATATGTTTTTTGAAATTGTCGAAATTTTCGTTTGGCTAGTGAAACAGAATAGCCGGACACTTCTACATAATCCGGTTTTATAACACGAATTGATTTTTGATTAACCAAAATTCCCTTATTAGGTGATACAAACTGCCCCGGTACTTTTATATCCAACAATTTTCGTACAGACAACAACGTCTGTCTAATTTCTATATGTGAACCATCCAGCAGATATACTTTTTGTTTATGCATATTGCTTTCAATATAACAAATTTCATCCACTTCAACGACTTGAATTCCTCCTCCATTAAGTTTCAATACAATTTTTCTACTGTGCAATACGGATAACCGACTCTTTACTACATCCATTGCCCGATCAAAACACTCTTGGTTTAACGGTTTTAACAGATATGACGTTACATTTAAAGCAAATGCCTCAATAGCAAATTCTTCATTGGTAGAAGTCAAGACAATTTCCGCTTTGATTCGCAGTTTCCTAAGTTCAGCTGCCAATTCAATACCCAAAATGCCTGACATGCGGGCATCTAAAAAAAATATGTCATAATTCAGCTTTTTTTCAATAGCATCCAAAAAATCAAATGCATTGGTAAATGTTTCACACAAAACAATACAGTTATGTCGTTTAAAATATTGTTGTGCCATATGTTGAATTATTTTAATATGTTCTTCACAATTGTCGCAAATTGCGATTCGTAACATATATGCACCTCCTCATCGATTAAATATGGCATGAAACATACGCCTTGATAAGCAGGTATTTTGTATTCACCTCCCTAAAACGCTAATCACATGTTATATACGAGCCTCGTTAAGTCATACATACATAATAACGTATAAAAAGACCTGCTTTATATTTCACGGCATGAAATACCCATTATTCTTCATAAAAAGACACGGGGTATCTTATATCGTTATACTTCTCTTTTTCATGAGCCTTTTTGAAAATAAACGTTTTACTAGCTATGCCATCAGTATTATATCATGTAAAAAATACGCTGTTCTATAACCAAAACGCAACCTTGCGTACTGTATTTTCTATATTGTTATATAGTTATCATCTTAAATTCGCATTTATTGTCTTAGCGTATTTCTCATTTAATGATTTTAACGTTTTCAGTATTTCCCTTTACGTAACAGCTATTTTTTTATGCGTATTTAACCTAAACTATCGTTTAATTTTTTATCTTGATTCTCTGCATATGACTTTTGCGCCCAACACAAAAACCGCCTCTTGAAAAAAAGGCGGCTTGTATCCACATAATGTACTTATATTTTCATCTATACTGCACAACACACTGGCAGACACGCATATATGTATATCATTGTTTTTCAGTCAGAGTCTCTATCAAGTTTCTCAATTCTTTGAGCTGCTCTTCCTGTAAAGCAAGTTGTTTTTCTTGTCGGCTAATTTTTTGCTGCAGCACATCATAATCAGCCTGTTTGACAACTGCGTTTTCTTTTGCGCCGCCGGCACCGATTTTTACCGATATGCCTGCATTGACCATCGGATCTCCATTTCCAAATGTACTTGCTGCCGATACGATCACATTCGCATTCGGTTTATAGAATGCACCCAAGGCACCCGCATTGGCATTCTTGTAATGACCGTATCCTACAGCAAAATCCCATTTATCATTCGGATCAAATGCCTGTGTATGAAGTGCTGCCAACGCAGCAGCCCCGGCACCAACTTTGTGAATGCGTTTGTCAATATTGCCGATCTGACGGCCTATGTCATGAATCCCTTTCGCCAATGCCATATCCGCATTTTCACGGGCAGCAGCTTCTTCTTGCACAGCTTGGTGTACCATGCCGCCAGTAACTAGTTTGGTGTTGTCTTTTTCCACCTTCGCCCCGTTCACCAGTTTGTTGGTAAAATGCTGGACTGCTTTTTCATCGTCCAAGAAAGAAGCTCGCTGCATCGCTTCATATACAGTGCCACCAGTTACCAGTTTGGTATTGCCAGCTTCGACTTTGCCTCCATCACTCAGTTTATGAATATAGTTATTGACTGTTGTTTCATTATTTAACATGCTGCCGCTGGCAATAGCAGTATCTAGCTGTACCAAATTTTCAGATAAGTTGTTTGCGGCTTTAATATAGTTATATTTTGCATTATCATCTAACGAGCCTATTTTCTCATATACCTTGCCGCCGCTGACTAATCCTGTATTACCCGCTTCAATCTGTCCCACATCCAATTTTTCAGTCCATTTTTCAACAGTAGCTTGATCAAAGAAGCTGCCTGTTTGGATATTGGCAATCGCATCGGTATTGTTCTTAATCTGCCTATCCAGGGCATTTAGATTAGCTGCTGTCGTATTATCTGTCTTCACATACGTACCGTCAGTCGGGCGCACTTCTGTGTAAATCGTTCCGCCCGTTACCAAATGGGCATTGTCTTTGACAATTTTTCCGCCGTCTGTTAGTTTCTTTGTGATGTTGGTTATCGTCGTGTTGTCAAAGAAATCTCCATTTTTAATGCTGGCAATACTGTCCGCATTCTTAGCAATGTCATTCGTATTGTTAGCAATAGCATCGGTATTCGTCTTTATCTGTGTATCCAAGGCACTCAAATTTCCAGCCGTCGTGTTCGATGTTTTCACATACGTGCCATTTGTCGGGCGCACTTCTGTATAAATCGTGCCACCGTTTACCAAATGGGCATTATCTTTGACAATTTCTCCGCCGTCTGTCAGTTTCTTTGTGATGTTGGTTATCGTCGTGTTGTCAAAGAAATCTCCATTTTTGATACTGGCAATACTGTCCGCATTCTTAGCAATGTCATTCGTATTGTTAGCGATAGCATCGGTATTCGTCTTTATCTGTGTATCCAAGGCACTCAAGTTACCAGCCGTCGTGTTCGATGTTTTCACATACGTGCCATTTGTCGGGCGCACTTCCGTATAAATCGTTCCGCCCGTTACCAAATGGGCGTT
>DJEN01000088.1:23838-25644 GCA_002431345.1 Megasphaera sp. UBA5897
TTTTTCATTTTTTGTTGATTTTTGTTCTACCTTATAAAGCTGAGACCCATTAATAGCCTCTTTACTATTTGTTGAGATTTTGCCGTCAGTTACATTGTTAATAACTTGATTACCAGCATCTATACCTGCTTTAGTAACTTTAGGACCATCTGTAATAACTAATCCTGTAGTATCTAATTTTGTATTTCCTGCAGTCAGACTTCCTTGTTCTGTAAGATTTAATTTATTATTTAGTTTTACATCATAAGTATTTTGTCCATGAAGCGTTGTTTTATTAATTTGAATATTGCCATCTGTATATGTCGTATCTTGCGGTGCCTTATCTTCTGTCGTAAGAGCTGTGCCATTAATATCAAAAGACCAAGCAGCTTTAGCCGGATCTGTAGCTGTTTCGCCTGCTTTACCTTTATAAAAAGCAATTTTGCCATCTTTATATTGAACGTTGGTTATTAATTGATTGTATGCTGCTGCATCATGATCATCTGTCGCATTTGCCATATTCACAAGTCTAGACATCGTGCCGCCTGCTGTTCCAACAGAAACCGTATTCGATTCCGTTGCAGCTGCGTTGGCACCGAGAGCCACTGCATTCGCAACTGTTTTTGCATTCATCCCGATTGCAACGCCTTGTTCCTCATTAGCCTACGCATTGGATCCAATAGCAACTGCATTCGCTCCCATTGCCCGACTTCCTTTTCCCAAAGCCGTACTTTGATTTCCTGTAGCTTTACTATCATTCCCTACAGCAATCGTATCTTTTACATTACTATCGCTATTATTGCCTGATGAAGTGTTAATTCCAATAGCAATGCCATTTTCTCCATATGCATTATTTTCGTTGCCTATGCTAATCGCATTGTTTCTTTTGGCATAATTTTGATAACCAAAGGCAATAGAATGATTACCTTCTGATATACTCGCTGTCCCAATTGCCACACTATAATCGCCCAAGGATTTTGCAGCCGTATTATTAGTATTCCAATCATCAGCACTACTGCCAATAGCCACACTGTGAGCACCTGTCGCCCTGGTATAAAGCCCTATTCCAATGGCAGCTGCTCCTTCTGTATGCACATTATCTCCAATTGCAATGCCATCATTAGCCCTGACACGATTATTATTTCCTAATATAGTTGCCCAAGATACTATATCTTCAGCAGCAGTACCGCCATCTTTTTTTGATGCATGATTATTATTACCTATTACAGTAGTACGTTCTCCGTTTGCAGTATTATAATATCCATACACTGTTGTATTTTCGCCACTTCCCTTACTTGACGGTCCAATAACAACACCCCCATAACCATCAACAGTACCTCCCCATTGTGAATCTCCCGCAGCATATATACCATTAATGCCAACATATCCACTTCCAGATATAAACGTTATTACTAGCAGCAGTATCGTTGCACTTGTCTGAGCACATTTTATTGCATTACTCTTACTATGTGTTTTTGCTAACTCAGAAACAACAACATAACCTTGCTTTGCTTTACTCCAAATAACTTTATATACTCTATTCATCTTTTTCGCTCCTTTTCTTCTAATACAAATATATAATGTTATGCAGTGCTTAACGTTTTGTATAATAACATTGCGCATTCCTATTTCTTTTGAAAAGTCAACGAAACTATCATTATATTTCATGAAAAGTAAAATTTGATATTATCTTTACATATTATTTATGATTTTGAATATAAAAAAAGAACCCCTACATTTAAGTATGGATTCTGTAACTACTTCATAAAAAAAGACACATACATTTCTGTATGTGTCTTCAACTAAATCAGCGGCTTCCTATCCTCC